>JBKHDP010000034.1:0-18267 GCA_046541255.1 Paracoccaceae bacterium
CGGGCACATGCACCTGGTCGGACTTGTAGTTGCCGGTCAGCACATGCATCACGAGATTGACGCCGAAGCGGTAGGCCAGTTCGCGCTGGCGCTCTCCGGCAAACCCCCGGCCGACGGGAAACAGCGGGTTGCCGCGCGAATCCATCGCCCAGGCGGCCGCCCAGTCGTTGCCGCCGATCACCACCGGCGTCACCCCATCATTGAGATCGCGGAACGGCATGCCCTCGATCCGTTCGGCATCGGGCGGCGCGGCCTCGACCCAGACCTCCCGGCCGGCATGGCGGCCGGGAAAATCCTGCAGCAGGTAGAAGGTGCGGGTGAGCACATGATCCTCGGGAACCGGCTCCAGCGGCGGGATGTCCAGCGGCCGGGCCAGTTCCTGCAGCTTGCGCCCGTTGGGCGAGGCCGCGCCGAAGCGCGCCACATCGGCATCGCGGGTGTCGAACAGGATCATCCCGCCCGAACGCAGGTAGTCGTTGAGCCGGGCATAGGCCTCGTCCGAGGGGGTGGGCTGATCCGGCGTGATCGGCCAGTAGAGCACGGGAAAGAAAGCCAGATCATCGGTTTCGAGATTCACCGACATCGGATCGGCCGGTTCCACCGAAGTGCGGAAGAACAGCGTCTCCGAGAGACCGCGCAGCCCGTCGAGGGCCATCTCGTCGACCCGCGCGTCGCCGGTGACGACATGGGCCAGCACCACGTCGCGCGTGGCCTGCATGGCAAACTCGTCATCGCCGCCCTCCTGCGCCGGGGCCGGCTGCGGCGGCAGCAGAAGCGCGGCCAGCAGAACGGCCGCCGTGGCGCCGCGCAGCCGGCCCGACAGCCCGAGCGAGGCCACCACATCGGCCAGAAGCAGCAGCAGCGCCGCCATCAGCAACGCGCCTGTGAGCGGGGTTTCCTGCGGGCGCGACAGCCCCTCGACCGGGATACGCTCGGGCCAGACGGCCGGGGCGAGCTCGGTCCCGGATGTCACGACGTTGCGCGCCAGGCTGCGGTCCTCGCCCTGGTAGAGACCGGGGCGCAAGTCAGGGCCGAGCGGGGCAGAGACCAGCTCTTCGCCGGCCACACCGGGCAGGGTGCCCGCATCCTGCAACTGGCCGAACCCGTCCAGCAGGCTGCGCGGCTCCCATACGCTACCCTCAAGATCAGACGCCTCGGGCTGTGCCACGGCCGAGGAGACGGCCAGACGCTCCAGCATCTGCACGAACAGGCCCGACAGCGGCAAGGTGGACCATTCCGCGTTCGCGCTGACGTGGAACAGCACCACCTGTCCCTGTCCGATCGCCTTTCGCGTCACCAGAGGCGTACCGTCGGTAAGCTGGGCGATCACCCGGTCCGCCAGCACCGGGTCGGGCTGGGCCATGACCTGGGCAGAGACGGTCACGTCCTCGGGCACGGGCAGGCCGCGGAACGGGCTGTCGTCGGAAAACGCGGCCAGCCGCTTGGGTTCGCCCCAGCTCATGGCGCCGCCCACGGTGCGACCGCCCGCGCGCAGCCGCACCGGCATCAGCGGGTGCTCCTCTGCCCGGCTGACATCGCTGGCCGCCAGGCGCGGCCCGGCGAAACGCAACAGCAGTCCACCCTTCTCGGCCCAGTCGAGCAACGCTTCCTCCTCGGCAGGCGCAAGCGTTGCGACATCGGCCAGCGCGATCACGTCGGGATTGGCCGGCAGGATGTCCGAAAGCGTTCCGGTCAGCAGCTCGGCAGTGGGTTCGAGCGCGTTCTCCAGATAGTGCAGCGGCGAGAGCAGTTGCAGACCTTCGCGGTCGTCCCGGCCTGCGATCAAGGCGACCTCGCGGCGGCGCAGGCTGTCGTCGGGCAGAGTGACGGCGCCGGCGCTGCGCGTGCCCTCGATCTGGAAGCGGGTGAGACGGGCGCGCAGTTCGGCCGGCAGCGACAGCGCGGTTTCGGCCTCGGTTTCGCCGGCCGCGAACTCGGCCGTCACGCGCGCCAGCACGCGCGGCGCGCCCGCCGGATCGAGCCCATGCGCGGCGATCGCGATCTCGCGGGCTGGGCCCGGTGACGCGCGGCGCGCGGTCAGCGCGATCGCGCCCTCCTCGATCCGCGCGGGCTCCAGCGTCAGCACGGTTTCGGGGGATTGCAGCACGCGCACCGCGCCACGATCCTCAAGCGTGGCCAGCAGGTCGTCCCGGCCCTCGCGCGCCAGCCCGTCGGAAACCCAGAGCGTGTCGAAACCTCCCTCTGGCAGGGCGGCGGCGAATTCGGCCATGTCTTCGGCATCGGGTTGCCAGGGCTGCGGGGCCAGCCCGGCCAGCCGCCCGGTCCAGGCGGTGGCGGACTGGAACACCGGCGCCTCCGGCGTGGTCAGACGGGCGATGGCGACGGTGCGGCCCTGACGACCGGCCTCGGCGAGTTCCGCCTCGATCGCCCGGGTCTTCGCCGTCCAGTCGTCGGCGCCGGCCCAGGACCCGTCGAGCAGCACCAGAAGCGGGCCGGAGCCGGCCGCGCGGTCTTGCTCGGGGTTCAGCACCGGGCCCGCCAGCCCGATGATGAGCGCCGCCACCGCCAGCATGCGCAGCAACAGGAGCCACCAGGGCGTTCGGTCGCTCACCTGTTCATCGTCTCGCAGACCCAACAGCAGCACCACGCCGGGGAACATCCGCCGCAGCGGCGCGGGCGGGATCGCGCGCAGGATCAGCCAGAGCACCGGCAGCGCCAGCAGCCCCAGCAGCAGCCAGGGCGTGGTGAATCCGAGCGCGCCGAAGAGGGTCATGAAGCACCTCCGTCAAGGGCTTGCCACAGCCACAGCAGCGCCGCCTGCGCGCCGTCGCCGGTATGATGGCAGTGGTATCGCCAGCCGGTGAGCGCGGCGAGATCCGCAAGCCGCGCCTTGCGCCGCGCCAGCCGGTCGAGATAGCGACCGCGCAGATCGTCGGCCTTGAGGGTCTCGTGCCGCATGGTGCCGCCCATGCTCTCGAAGACGGTGCGGCCGGAGAAGGGGAATTCCTCTTCCGCCGGGTCAAGCACCTGCAACAGCACGCCGCGCACGCCGCGATCGGCGGCCTTGGTCAGCGCCGCCTCCACCGGCTCCGGATCGCCAAGGAAATCCGAGAGGAACACCGCCCGCGACATCGGCAGCATGGCGCGGGCCTCGGGCGCCCCGTAATCGGGTGCATCGTCGCGCGAGAAAGCCTCGGCCAGCCGCAGCAGCTGCACCTCGCCGCGCCGGGGCGGCAGGGTGCCGCCGGTCAGGCCCACGCGCTCGCCGCCCCGGATCAGCAGGATCGCCGCGGCCAGTGCCAGCAGGCGGGCGCGCTCGGCCTTGGGCGGCAGCTCGGTCGACGAGGCAAAGCGCATCGAGGCCGCCTGATCCACCCAGAGCTGCACCGACTGCGCCACCTGCCACTCGCGCTCGCGCACGAAACGCTCGTCGCTGCGGGCCGAGCGCCGCCAGTCGATCATGCGCAGGGTATCGCCGGTCTGAACCGGTCGGTATTGCCAGAAATCGTCGCCCAGGCCGGCGCGGCGCCGACCATGCTCGCCCAGCAGAACGGTGCCGGCCAGATGCTCGGCACGCGCCAGAAGCGGCGGCAGCGTGGCCGCCGCCTCTTCGGCACGGGATCGCAGGGCAAGCGGGTCGGTCACGCAGCGTCCTCGACGCGGGCGATACGCGCGCAGGTCTCGTCGATCAGGTCGGCCAGGCTGTCGCCGCGGGCGCGCGCCGAAAAGCGCAGCGCCATCCGGTGGCTCAGCACCGGGCGCGCCATCGCGAACACGTCCTCCACCGAAGGCGCGAGCCGGCCCTGCAGCAGCGCGCGGGCCCGCACCGTCAGCATCAAGGCCTGCGCCGCGCGCGGGCCGGGGCCCCAGGCCACGGTCTCGCGCACCCGTTCGGGCGCGGTGGCATCACCCGGACGGAAGGCGCGCACCAGGTCGAGAATCAGCTCGACCACCGAGTCCCCCACCGGCATCCGGCGCAGCAATGTCTGGGCCGCGATCAGTTCGGCGGCGGTGAAGACCTCATGCGCCTCGTCCTCCTCGACCCCGGTGGTGGCCAGCAGGATGCCGCGCTCGGTCTCGCGGTCGGGATATTCCACATCGATCTGCACCAGGAAGCGGTCGAGCTGGGCCTCGGGCAGCGGATAGGTCCCCTCCTGCTCGATCGGGTTCTGGGTGGCCAGAACGTGGAACGGCGCGTCGAGCGGGCGATCCTCGCCAGCCACCGTCACGCGCTTTTCCTGCATCGCCTGAAGCAACGCGGATTGGGTGCGCGGGCTGGCGCGGTTGATCTCGTCGGCCATCAGGAGCTGGCAGAAGATCGGCCCGGGGATGAAGCGAAAGGCGCGGCGACCGCCCTCGCCTTCTTCCAGAACTTCCGAGCCCAGGATATCGGCGGGCATCAGGTCGGGCGTGAACTGGATCCGGTTGCCGTGCAGGCCCATGACCGTGGACAGCGTTTCCACCAGCCGGGTCTTGCCGAGGCCGGGAAGGCCGATCAGCAGCGCATGGCCGCCACAGAGCAGGGCCGCGAGCGTCAGGTCCACCACGCGCTCCTGCCCGATGAAGCGGCGGGTGATCGACGCCCGGGCCTGCGCCAGCTTGCCTTCCAGCGCCTCGATCCCGGCGATCAGCTCCGACTCGTCGGCCATGACAAGACTCCCTTGCGTCATATATCCCGTTGCTTGAGTGTATCGCGCCAAAGGGAGAAGGCAAAAACTATGAGCGGACAAATTCCCGTGACACCCTCCGCCGACAGCCTCGCCGCGTCTGCCCGTGCCGCGAAAAAGGGCAAGGGCCTGCCTCCGGTGCACAAGTGGAACCCGCCCTTCTGCGGCGATCTGGACATCCGCATCGCGCGCGACGGGACATGGTTCTACCTGGGCACCCCGATCGGGCGATTCGAGCTGGTCCGGCTGTTCTCGTCGATCCTGCGCAAGGATGGGGACCGGTATTTCCTGGTCACCCCGGTGGAAAAGGTCGGCATCACCGTGGAAGACGCGCCCTTCGTGGCGGTGGATTTCGAGGCCGAGGGCACCGGCCGGGACGGGCGGATCACCTTCGTCACCCATGTCGGCGACCGCGCCACCGCCGGGCCGGACAATCCGATCCGGGTGGAGCGCGACCCCGAGACCGGCGAACCCGCGCCCTATGTGCTGGTGCGCGACCGGCTTGAGGCGCTGATCGACCGCAAGAGCTTCTACCGGCTGATAGAACTGGGCGCGCATCACGAGATCGACGGCCAGAGCTGGTTCGGCCTGTGGTCGGACGGGGCGTTCTTTCCGATCATCCCGTCCGACGAGCTGCCCTGAGCTGCACGGCAGGCGGGGATCGGCCGGGCGGGTCGTTCAGTTCCGCACCACGTAGACCGAACATTCCGCGTGGGTGACCACGTGGCTTGCCGTGGTGCCCAGAAGGTAATCCTGGATCTTCGGGTTGGCGGCCTCCATCACGATCAGATCCACCTTCTCGTCTTCCGCCAGCTTGACGATCTGCCGATGCACCGCGCCCTTGCGCACCACGGCACGCGGCGAGACGCCGGTGATCGGATGGGCAATGAGGAACTTGCGCAACTCCTCGGTCCAGTATTTTTCCGAATCGTAGATGTTGAGATTGCGCTCCATCTCGGGGGCGACGGTGGTGACGATCAGTTCGGCGCCGCGGCGCTGCGCCATCTCGGCGGCCTCCTCGTAGGCGTCGCGCTGCACGGCGGCGTGGCGCAGGTTCACGGGGCAGAGGATCTTGCGAACGGGGCGAGGCATGGATGCGGTCCCTTCAATTTGGCTCCGACAACACCCTAACGCATCCGTGGCCCGGACGATCCGTCCGGGAGCGGCGTTTTGCGTCCCGGGGCGGCGTTTCGCGCAGGTCGGACCAAACCGCGTCCCGCAGGGCGCGGCTCAGACCGGAAGCGCGCGCCACTCCCCCGGGGCCAGCCCCTCGACCGTGTGGTCCCCCACCGACCAGCGCACGAGCCGCAACACCGGCAGCCCCACATGGGCGCACATCCGCCGGACCTGCCGGTTTCGGCCCTCGGTGATTGTCAGCCGCAGCCAGGCCTCGGGCACCGACTTGCGGAACCGCACCGGCGGGTCGCGCGGCCAGAGCCAGTCGGGTGCGGCGACCCGGTCCACCAGCGCCGGACGCGTCGGCCCATCCTTCAGCGTGACGCCCGCGCGCAGATCCTGCAGCGCGGAGGCATCGGGCACCCCTTCGACCAGCGCGAAATAGGTCTTGGGCGTCTGCGCCGCGGGATCGGTCAGGCGGGCCTGCAGCCGGCCGTCATTCGTCAGCAGCAACAGCCCCTCGCTGTCGCGGTCCAGCCGCCCGGCCGGATACATCCCCGGCATGTCCAGCAGCCGGCCCAATCCGGGCCAGTGCCCGTCATCGGTGAACTGGCTGAGCATGTCCATCGGCTTGTTGAAGGCCACCAGCCGGGGCGGGCCGGCGGGCCTGCGCGGCCGGGGACGGGGCCGGCTCATCCCTGCCCTTCGCGCCATCGGCCCTGCGGCGATCCTGCCGCCCCCGGCATCAATGTGCCTCGGCCCAGCTGAAACCGTGCCCCGCATCCACCACCAGGGGCACATCGAGCCTGACCAAAGGCTCGGCCGCGCCCTCCATCACCTCGCGGGCGATGGCGATGAGCTGGTCCTCGGCGCCCGCCTCCACCTCGAACAGCAATTCGTCATGGACCTGCAACAGCATGGTGGCGGGCAGCCCGGCGATAGCCTCGGGCATCCGGATCATGGCGCGGCGGATGATGTCGGCGGCGGTGCCCTGGATCGGCGCGTTGATCGCCGCGCGCCTGGCAAAGCCCGCCCGCGGCCCCTTGGCCGCGATCTCGGGCGTGTGGATCACCCGGCCGAACAGCGTTTCCACCCGCTCATGCCGCTTCGCGAACTCCACCGTCGCGTCCATATAGGCGCGAATGCCGGGGAACCGCTCGAAATAACGATCGATGAAGCCTTGCGCCTCGGCCCGCGGAATGCGCAGGTTGCGTGCCAGGCCGAAGCCCGAAATCCCGTAGATCACCCCGAAATTGATCGCCTTGGCCTGGCGGCGGATCTCGGGCGTCATCTGGTCGAGCGGCACGCCGAACATCTCGGAGGCGGTGGCGGCGTGGATGTCCTGGCCCTCGCGGAAGGCCTGTTTCAGCGCGTCGATCCCCGCCACATGGGCAAGGATGCGCAATTCGATCTGCGAATAGTCCAGGCTGACCAGCAGCTTGCCCTCCTCGGCCACGAAGGCCTCGCGGATGCGCCGGCCTTCCTCGGTACGGACCGGGATGTTCTGCAGGTTGGGATCGGTGGAGGCCAGCCGCCCGGTCGAGGCGCCGGACTGCACGTAGGACGTATGCACCCGCCCGGTTTCGGGATGGATGTGTTCCTGCAGCGCGTCGGTATAGGTGCTCTTGAGCTTCGACACCGCGCGCCAGTCCAGCACCTTGCGCGGCAGGTCGTGCTCGGTGGCCAGATCCTCCAGCACGTCGGCGCCGGTTCCATAGGCGCCGGTCTTGCCCTTCTTGCCACCCTGCAACGACATCCTGTCGAACAGGATCTCGCCCAGCTGCTTGGGGCTTCCGACGTTGAATCTCTCGCCCGCCAGGTCGTGGATCTCGGCCTCCAGCGCGGCCATCTTCTGGGCGAAGGCGCCCGACATCCGCGACAGCGTCTCGCGATCCACCTTGATGCCGGCCATCTCCATTCGTGCCAGCACCGGCACCAGCGGCCGCTCCATCCGTTCATAGACACGGGTGACCCTTGCCCGGTGGAGCTGGCCCGCGAAGCTGTGCCAGAGCCGCAAGGTCACGTCCGCGTCCTCGGCGGCATAGCCCGTGGCCTTGTCGATCGGCACGCGGTCGAAGGTGATCTGCGCCTTGCCGCTGCCGATGAGGTCCTTGATCGGCTGGGGGGTGTGGGCAAGATAGCGCTCGGACAGCGTGTCCATCCCGTGCCCGTGCAGCCCGGCATGCAGCGCGTAGGACATCAGCATCGTGTCGGCGATCGGCGCCACGGCGATTCCCAGCCGGGCGAAGATCTTGAGATCGTATTTCATGTTCTGCCCGATCTTGAGGATCGCCGGATCCTCCAGCACCGGGCGCAGCGCCTCCAGAGCCGCCGACATCGGGATCTGGCCCGCCTCGGGCGCGGCGCTGCCGAACAGGCCCTCGCCGCCCTCGGCCCGATGCGCAAGCGGGATGTAACAGGCCTCTCCCGGCTCCACGGCCAGCGAGATGCCCACCAGGTCGGCGCGCATCTCGTCGAGCCCGGTGGTCTCGGTATCCACCGCTACCGCGCCACGGGCGCGAATCCGGGCGATCCAGCGTTCCAGCGAGACCATGTCGCGCACGCAGTCATAGGCGGCGCGGTCGATCGCGGCCCAGTCCGGGGCGCTGCCCTCCTCCGGGTCCGCGTCGGGACCGGGCGCCGCCGGCGCGGGTTCCGGGATGGCCGGCAGCTCGGCGCCCAGCGCCTCGGCGACCCGGCGCGACAGGGTGCGGAACTCCATCTCGGTCAGGAAGCCCAGCAGCCGCTCGGGCTCCGGATCGCGCAACTCCAGATCATCCGGCGTGAAGTCGAGCGGCGTGTCGGCATCGAGCTGCACCAGCCGCTTCGACAGGCGGATCTGCTCGGCGAAGTCGATCAGGGTCTGGCGCCGCTTGGGCTGCCTGATCTCGCCGGCGCGGGCCAGCAGCGTCTCCAGGTCGCCATATTCGTTGATCAGCAGCGCCGCGGTCTTGATGCCGATGCCGGGCGCGCCGGGCACGTTGTCGACACTGTCGCCGGCAAGCGCCTGCACGTCCACCACGCGCTCGGGTCCGACGCCGAAATAGGCCTCGACCCCCTCGGTCTCGATCCGCTCGTCCGGCTTGCCCTGCATGCCGGGGCGCAGCATCTCGACCCCGCCGCCCACCAGCTGCATCAGATCCTTGTCGGAACTGACGATGGTGACGCGCCCGCCCGCCTCGCGCGCCTGCCGGGCCAGCGTGGCGATGATGTCGTCGGCCTCGTAGCCTTCGAGTTCCTTGCACGGAATGTTGAAAGCCTCGGTGGCGCGCCGGGTCAGCGGAATCTGCGGGCGCAAATCCTCGGGCATCTCCACGCGATTGGCCTTGTAGGCCTCGAACAGGTCGTTGCGGAAGGTATGGCTGCCCTTGTCGAAGATCACCGCCAGATGGGTCGCCGCGTCAGGGCCGGTATTTCCGGTGATGTAGCGCTGCAGCATGTTGCAAAAGCCCGCCACGGCCCCCACCGGCAGCCCGTCCGAGCGCCGGGTCAGCGGCGGCAGGGCGTGATAGGCCCGGAAGATGAAGGCCGACCCGTCGATCAGGTGCAGATGGCATCCCTTGCCGAAAGTGCCCATGTCGCGCTCCTTGTGCAGATGCGCCCCGTTCTGCCATGGCGCGACGGCGCGGGCCAGCCCCCGGTTGTGGCGCGGCGGCGGCGCCATGGCGCAGCACGCGCCCATCGGCCGATGCAGGCTCCGGATCCGCGGCGAAGCGGGCGCCGCCGGTCAGCGGCTTCCCGTCAGCGCCAGGAAGACATCCTGCAGATCGGGTTCCTCGGTGCGTACGTCGCGGATCGAGATCCCCGCCTCGCGCACCGATTCCAGCACCTGCTCCGCCTTGGTGCGGCTGGTCTTGTAGGACAGCGCAAGCGCACCGTCGGCACGCCGTTCGACCTCGATGCCCTCGCCGCGCGGCAGGGCGGGCACCGGGCCGTCGGGCTGGATCACCATGGTCTTGGCATCAAGCCGCGACAGCAGCGCCGTCGTGCTGTCGCGGGCGACCACCCTGCCATGGTCGATGATGGCGATCTCGTCGCACATCTCCTCGGCCTCTTCCAGGTAATGGGTGGTCAGGATGATGGTCATGCCCTGCTCGTTCAGCCGCCGGACATTGGCCCAGAGCATCTGGCGCAGCTCGATGTCGACGCCGGCGGTGGGCTCGTCCAGAACCAGCACCTGCGGCCCATGCACCAGCGCCTTGGCCAGCAGCAGCCGCCGCCGCATCCCGCCCGAGAGCGTGCGGGCATAGGCATGGGCCTTGTCCTCCAGCCCGACCAGGGCCAGGATCTCGTCGCTGCGGCGCTGCGATTTCGGCACGCCGTAGAGCCCGGCCTGCACCTCCAGCGCCTGCCGGGGCGTGAAGAACGGGTCGAGGTTCAGCTCCTGCGGCATCACGCCGATGGCGGCGCGCGACTGGCGCGGATTCCTGTCCTGGTCGAAGCCCCAGATCCGCACACGACCGGCCGTCTTCACCACCAGCCCGGCCAGGATGTTGATCAGGGTGGACTTGCCGGCTCCGTTCGGCCCCAGCAGCCCGAAGACCGCGCCGCGTGGCACCGCCAGGTCGACCCCGCTCAGCGCCTGTTTCGGCCCCGCGCCCTTCTGCGCGGCATAGGTCTTGGACAGACCCTCGATCTCGATCGCGTTGTCGCCCATGCGGCCCTTGCTCCCCGCGCCCCGATCCCTCATATCTGCCCGGACCGTCTATGCCAGACCGGACCGACCCACAACCGCGAGGACATCAGCCGCCATGACCCACCAGCCCCCCGAAACCAGGATCGTGGACAGCTGGCGCATCGCCTGCGACGGCGGCGAAGGCGCGCTGGGCCATCCCCGCGTCTGGTTGCAGATCCCGCATGACACCGGCTGGGTGGAATGCGGCTATTGCGACGCGAAATACATCCACCGCAGCTTCGCCGATCGTCTTCAGGCGGACAGCGCGGACTGACCCGCCGCTTCTTCTTGGCCCAAATATCCCGGGGGTGAATTGGCCGCAGGCCAAGAGGGGGCAGCGCCCCCCTCGTGCCGGGCCCTGGCCGGCAGCGGGCGCTCAGCCCGCCCGCTGCAGCATCCGGCCGAGGCCGCGACCGCCCAGGATGTGAACATGCAGATGAGGCACCTCCTGCACGCCGTCGCGCCCGGCATTGGAGATCAGGCGGAACCCGCCGTCATGCAACCCCTTGATCCTGCAGACCTCGCCGATGGCGCGGCTGAAATCGACCAGCTCATCCGCCGATGCCTCCCGTGCGAAATGATCGTAGCTGACATAGGGGCCCTTGGGGATCACCAGCACATGCACCGGCGCTTGCGGGTTGATATCGTCGAAGGCGAGGCTGTGCTCGGTCTCCAGCACGGTCCTGTTGGGAATCTCGCCCCGCAGGATCTTCGCGAAGATGTTCTGGTCGTCATAGGTATAGGGCATGGGCGTCCTGCTGGTTCAATCTGCAAACAGATGCTCGGTCCTGGCGATCTCTAGCGCCTGCTCCTCCGAGATCGCAAGGAATTCCGCCAGGGGGCGGGCATTGGCCTCTGGCGGGTCGACCTCGCGCATCCGGCCGTGATTCTCGAAATCCGCGTCGCGGATGCGGTCGCTCTCGAAGGTCATCTCGTTGCGGATCGTGGGCAGCAGCCGCTCCAGGGTTTCCCGCGGCGTGCGCTCGCCGGCGAGGCCCACGCGCATCGCGTGGCCGATCAGGTAGGCGTCGGAGAAATGGCATTCCACCTCGAGCAGGCGGGTCACCGCGCGGTCGCCGCAGAAATCCTGCAGCAGGTCCAGATTGGCCGGATCCATGCAGACGATCAGCCGGTCGGTCTCGTAATAGTCGAACAGCATCCGCATCAGGGCCCGGCGATGGCGATGCCGCTTGCCCATGGTCGCCTGGATGCCGCCCAGGTCGGGCAGTCGGGTGGCTTCCTCGTTGAACAGGTACTCGATGCACGGAATGTTCGTCATCTGGCGGATCCGCTCCACCAGCCGCTTGGCGACATGCCATTTCTTGCACACCACGATCATCAGCTCGCGCTCGCGGCCCAGGGTGCTTTCGGTCTCCCAGAAGCGGGGGGCGAAGCGGCGGCCGATGCGGCCTCGTTCGGTGAGAAACCTGTAAAGGCTGCGCCCCTCGTTCGAGATCTGGAACTTCGTGCCCTCCGAGGCATAGAGCAGGCCCAGGCGGCGCTTGAGTTCCTGCGCCTCGGGGCTGATCTTGCGGGCGAACAGCGCGTCCTGGCTGAGCAGCAGGTCGTAATGGTCGTTGTAGAAGGTCACCGGCATCCCGTAATCCGAGAACATCAGGAAGGTGAGCGTGCGGCTTTCGATCTCGTGCTCGGGAACGAGATGGCGCACCAGCGTCTGGAAGAATGTCTCGTCCGGAATCCAGGTGGTGCGGAAGAAGCGCATCACGTCGCGCCGCTTGCGGCAGAAATCGAGAATCCATTCCACCGTGCGTCGCCGCAGACACCACCACTGGCTGCCGATCTGGACCTGGATATCGGCCGGGATCTCGCGCGTCAGTCCGAGACGCTTCTGCAGCGTGAAGGCGGCGTAGAACAGCCGCTTGTGGGTGCGCTCGTTGAAAAAGTGGCGGTAGATCAGCCGCTCCTCCTTCATCCCGGTCTTGATCCAGTCCGAGGTGAAGAAATCGAAGCTCTCGATGAAATCGACATCCCGCCGGTCGAGGAAGTCATGGGCGTATTCGGCGGACTTGATCGCCATGCAATCGCCCGACAGCATGTAGAAATGCGTCGCGCGGGGAAAGGCCTCCACCGCGGCCTCGACGGCAATCAGCGTCGCCTCCACAAGCGACCATTCCCCCCAACCGCACCGGATGCGCCTGCGCGCAAAGGTGACGGAGGGATTGTCCTTCAGCGCCTCGCGGATCTTTCGGTAATGCTCGGGCCTGGCGCGGGCGTCGAAATGGATCGACATGTAGTCGCCCACGGCTGTCAGCCGTTGCGCCTGCTTGATGATCGCCTCCGGGTCCTTGTGGCACAGCAATATGAAGGCGATCTTGGCCATTGACGAAACGCTCACCCCTGCCCGGCACGTTCTGTTCATACCTGTTACCCGTGAAGGCGGGTTGAAGAAACAGGCTTTGCTTGCTTTTTCGCTTCGGAATATAACACGGCAAAGGCAAAAAAGCCGCAACGGGCAGGAGGCAGAGCAGGATGGGCTTTCCCGGCACCTGGATGACGGAGAGCGAAAGCGTGGTCTACCGGGTGGTGCCGAAATGCGCCTGCTCGACGATCGGGCAGATCATGTATTATTCCGATCACGGCGAATTTTTCGATGGCGACATCCACGACGCGACCGAAGGCTTGCACAAGTGGTCGCGCGAGGACAGCCAGAAGCTGATCAACGCCAATGTCAAGACGCACAGTTCCTACGCCTTCACCTGCGTACGCAATCCCTACGCCCGAATCCTGTCCAGTTTCTTCGACAAGATCTGCGGCATCCAGCGCAACGGGCGGCGCTATCGCGGCAACCTGGTGCCGCTGCTGATCCAGAAATACGGCATCTAGGTGGGCGGCGAAGACGGCAAGCAGGACTTCGACCAGATCCGCAGCTTCCGCCGTTTCCTGCTGTTCGCGCGCGACACGATCCGCTGGCGCCGGCCGATGGATCCCGACATCCACTGGTCCGCGGTGGCGGGCCATGTCTCGACCTTCATCGTCAATGGCGGGCGCTACGATCACATCTTCTGGACCGAGAAGTTCAACGACGGGATGCAGACCGTGCTCGACAATATCGAGACGCGCCACCCTGTGGACCTGGCCAGCATCCCGCGCTTCAACGAATCCGAGGGCCACGGGCCAAGGCGCGCCCACCCGGTGGAGGATTATTTCGACGACCTGTCGATGCACCTGGTCTACGAGATCTACAAGCGCGACTTCGAACTTTTCCGATACGATTTCGAGAATCCCTCGAACAAGATGCCGATGGGCGAGATCGATCTCGAGGAAGTCCACGCCAAGCTGGGGGACTGAACCGGGCGCGCCTCAGCGCAGTCGGAACGCGGCCAGGATCAGCGACAGCGCGCCGATCCATGACAGGCCGACCATCCAGACCACCCGCAGCCAGCTGTCGTTGATCCAGCGCAGGCTTGCGACCACCACGCCCGATGCGGCGGCGGGCAGGATCAGCGCCCCGAGGCCAAGCCCTGCCAGCGCCGCTTGCGGCAGGCCCGCGGCGCCGCGCGGGCCGATCACCGCCGCCGCGGACAGCGCCCCCACGGCAAGGGTGACCGCCTGCACCACCCAACCCGGAAGCCGGCGCGCGGCGAGCCCCAGGAAGGCCAGAAGCGCGGTGCCCAGCAGCGCGAGGCTCAACCCGTAGGGGCCGAGCGCAGGGGCGACGAACACGCCCAGCACCAGTCCCGCGAACAGGGCGGGCACGGTGCGGCGCGCCCCGTCGGGCCGCCAGAGCCCAAGCAACACTCCGAGCGGGGCCAGCGTCATCAGCGTGCCGGGATGCCCCGCCACGGCCAGGGCACCATCCAGAAGCTGCTCGGGCAGCCCGGGCAGGGGCTGCTGCGCGGCGGCCGGGCGCGCGGCGAGCGCCGCCACGAGAGCGAATGCCGCGCCGAAGATCATGCCATGCCGAAGAGGAAGGCCAGGCCCACCAATGCGATCACCCCGCCCGCGGCACGCACGATCCAGTCGCCGCGCGGCAGCAGCGTCAGGTAGCCCAGCAAGATGCCCGCCGCATGCAGCAGGCCGGTGCCGACGATGAAACCGGCCGCATAGGCCAGCGGGTTCGCGGCTTCGGGCAGTTCGGTGCCATGGGCATGGCCGTGAAAGATGGCGAACAGCCCCACCAGCACCGCCGCCACCCAAAGCGGCGCGCGGAACGCCAGCAGCACCACCAGCCCCAGCACCACACCGGACAGCGCGATGCCCGCCTCCACCATCGGCAACGGCATCCCGGCGATGCCCAGCGCCGCGCCCAGTGCCATGACCAGCGGAAAGACCACCGGCAGCAGCCAGATCGCCGGGCGGCCCAGGAAGGCGCCCCACAGCCCCACGGCAACCATCGCCACGAGGTGGTCGAGCCCCAGCAGCGGATGCGCGAGGCCGCTCTGCAGCCCGCCCGCCACGCCGGCGCCGCTATGCGCCAGCGCCGGGCCGGCCGCCAAGAGCACGAAGGCCGTCGCCAGCGCGCACGGCCCGATCCTGGTTCCGGTCATCTTCTGCCCCTCCGGAATATCGTTCGAAAAACGCTACGCCGGCCCGGGGCCACGGTCAATCGCGGGTTTGGACGGCGAAGCCTTGGACGGGCGCGGGCGGAGGCGGGAACAGGCTTGACGATCGCATGAAGTTTTCATGAAATCCGGTCCGACGCTGATCCAGATCAAGCGCCGCGCCGCGGGACGGCCGCAGGCTGGTGCCATCGCGGTGACAGGAGACCACCATGCTGGACGCAGACCCGAGATCTCTCGCCCGGCCCCGGGGCAACGCTGCCCCGATCATGCGGATCATGGGCGTGAACCTGTGGTACGGCGCGACACAGGCGTTGAAGGATGTCAGTTTCGACCTTTATCCTGGCGAGATCCTCGCCTTCATCGGTCCTTCGGGCTGCGGCAAGTCCACCATGCTGAAGGTCCTGAACCGGATGCATGACGACACGCGCGATCTGCGCATCGAGGGCCGGGTCGAGATGCATGGCCAGGACATCCACGCCCCCGAGGTGGACCCGCCCGAACACCGCCGCCGTTTCGGCTGGGTGGCGCAGAAACCCAACCCCTTCCCGATGTCGATCTGGGACAACGTGGCCTATGGCGCGAAGATCCACGGGCTGATGCGCACGCGCGCAGACCTTGATGCCCATGTGGAACATTGCCTGCGACGCGCGCAATTATGGGACGAGGTGAAGGATCACCTGCATGACATGGACGGCACCGCGCTTTCCGGCGGACAGCAGCAGCGGCTTTGCATCGCGCGCGCGCTCTCGACCCTGCCGGAGGTGCTGCTGATGGACGAACCCACCGGCTCGATCGACCCGATCGCCACCGCGAAAGTGGAGCAGCTGATGCTGGAGCTGAAGCCCGATCACGCGCTTGTGGTGGTCAGCCATTCGATGATGCAGGCGCGGCGGGTGGCCGACCGGGTGGCCTATTTCCATCTCGGCCGCCTGCGCGAGATCGGCCCCACCGAGATGGTGTTCGGCGCCGCGGCGGACCCGGCCGCGCGGGCCTTCATCGCGGGCAGGTTCGGCTGAGGGCGGGAGGCCTCCAGCGGGCGGAGGCGCCGCCGGCCGCGCCGGTCAGATCCGGCCGAAGACCTGTGCCAGAAGGGCCGAAAGGCCCTCGACATCCTCATCGGTAAAGGCGGCCGGGCGGTCGCTGTCGATATCGAGCACGCCGATCAACCGCCCCGCGCGATCGCGCACGGGCAGCACGATCTCGGATCTGGTGGAGGTCGCACAGGCGATATGACCCGGGAAAGCCTCGACATCATCGACGACCTGCACCTCGCCGGTGCGCGCCGCCGCGCCGCAAACGCCGCGGGCGAAGGGGATCACCAGGCAGCCATGCCCCCCCTGGTAGGGCCCGATCTTGAGCAGTTCGGGTCCGGTCACGCGATAGAAGCCGGTCCAGTCGAAACGGTCGTCGGCATGGTGCAGCTCGCAGACCACGGTGGCCATGAGCGCGACCGCGTCGGTTTCGCCCTCGGTGAGCGCGGCGAGGGTCCTGGACAGTTCCGTGTAATCGGCCCGCATCATTTTCGTCCTTTCCATGGGCAAGGGGGCTGTCCGCCCCCTCGGCGCCTGCGGCGCCTCACCCCCGAGGATATTTCTGCCAAGAAGAAGGTCAGGGCCGCTCGAGGGCGATGGCCGTGCCCTCGCCGCCGCCGATGCAGATCGCCGCAATGCCTCGTTTCAGGCCGCGCGCCTCCAGCGCGTGCAGCAGCGTGACCATGATCCGCGCCCCCGAGGCGCCGATCGGATGGCCCAGCGCACAGGCGCCGCCATTGACGTTGACGATGTCACGCGGCAGGCCCAGTTCGCGCATGAAGGCCATGGGCACCACCGCGAAGGCCTCGTTGACCTCCCACAGGTCGACATCGGTCGTCTTCCAGCCGAGCCGGTCGAGCAGCTTGCGCGCGGCCGGCACCGGGGCGGTGGTGAACCAACCCGGCGCCTGGGCGTGGCTGGCATGGCCCAGGACGCGGGCGCGGACGGGCATGCCGCCGGCATCCACCGCCTGCCGCGAAGCTAGCACCAGCGCCGCGGCACCGTCCGAGATCGACGAGGCATTGGCGGCCGTCACCGTGCCGCCGTCGCGGAAGGCCGGCCTGAGCTGCGGGATCTTGTCGGGTCGGGCAAGCCCGGGCTGTTCGTCCTCGGAGACGCGCGTCTCGCCCCTGCGGGTGCGGATCGTGACGGCGGCGATCTCGGCGGCGAAGCCCCCCTCCTGCTGGGCCTTCAGCGCCCCTTCGAGCGAGCCCAGCGCGTAGGCGTCCTGGTCCTCGCGGGTGAACTGGTAATGCTCGGCGCAATCCTCGGCGAAGCTGCCCATCAGGCGGCCCCTGTCATAGGCATCTTCCAGCCCGTCGAGGAACATGTGGTCGATCACCTGGGCATGGCCGAGCCGGGCGCCGCCGCGCATCTTCGGCAGCAGGTAGGGCGCGCGGGTCATGCTCTCCATGCCGCCGGCCACCATCACCTCTGCGCCGCCCAGGGCGATCCGGTCATGGGCATCCATCGCGGCCTTCATGCCCGAGCCGCACATCTTGTTGAGCGTGGTGGCGGGCACCTCCTCGCCGAGCCCCGCGGCGAAGCCTGCCTGCCGCGCCGGGGCCTGGCCCTGGCCCGCGGGGAGCACGCAGCCCATCACCACCTCGTCCACCGCCCGGGCACCGGCCTGCGCCAGCGCGGCGCGAATCGCCGTGCCGCCCAGTTCCGCGGCCGGCACCTCGCCCAGCGCGCCCTGGAGCCCGCCCATCGCCGTGCGGGCCGCCCCCGCGATCACAACCTGTCTCATGTCGTGGCCTCCCCTGACCTTGGCACCTGCATACCGAATGGTAAGGAATGAGGTCTAGTCTTCGTGTGACATGGAACCGAAGCGGGGCATATCATGCAGATCACAAGCCGCGACGCCGCCGAGGCGCGGGTTCTGACCGTGTGCGACGCCAGGATCGACGCCGCAGTGGCGATCCGGTTCAAGGACCGCATGCGGGAAGAGACCGCCGAGACCACAGGCCGGGTGATCCTCGATCTTTCGGCGGTGGACTTCATCGACTCGAGCGGGCTCGGCGCGATCGTCGCGGCGATGAAGCAGCTTGGCGACCAACGGAAACTGGAACTCGCGGGCCTGACCCCGGGGGTGGAACGGGTGTTCCGCCTGACCCGGATGGATTCGGTCTTTCCGATCCACGACAGCGCGGCGGCGGCGATCCATGACGAGCGCCGCTGACGCCAGCCGCAGACCGCAGGGCGCCACGCGACCGGCACCGCTGCTGGAGGTGCGCTGCGCCGCGCGCGACACCGCGGTGCGCCGCGCCCTGGCAGAGGTGCTGGCCGCGCTG
>JBKHDP010000035.1:0-18140 GCA_046541255.1 Paracoccaceae bacterium
GGCGCGGCTGGCAGAGGGCGGCGTGGCCTTCTATGGCCGGGATGGCGCGCCGGATGCGGCGCTAGTGGCGCTGCTCGACGGCCTGCGCGAGGAACAGGGGCTGCGGCCCCGCGACATTCCCGCGCCCGAGATCGCTGACCGGCTGCTGGCCGCGGCGGCCAATGCGGGCGCCGGGCTGGTGGCGCGCGGCGAGGTCGCGCGTCCGGGCTGGATCGACGCGGCGATGGTGGCCGGCCGCGGTTGGCCGCGCACGGCGGGCGGCCCGATGATCGGCGCAGACGTGGCGGGGCTGGCCGGGCTTCGGCAGCGCATGGTCCGCTATGCCGAGGACGATCCGGTTCTCTGGGCGCCTTCGCCGCTATGGGACGAGGCGATCACTTCCGGTCGCGGCCTTGCCGGGCTGTGACGCGGCTCAGCTCAGGAACACGCCCAGGATCACGATCATCAGCCCCAGCACCGACAGGAACAGCGCGCCCAGGTTCAGCGGCATGGCGCGGCGGATCTCGCCGCGCATCTCGTCCTCGGACAGGCCGCGGCGGCGCGCGCGCGACACGATCACGATGCTCCAGACAAGGCCCGCAAGGCCCAGCACCGACAGCGCCGCGCCGCCCCAGACCGCCCAGATCATCATCGCCATGCCGCCCTCCGCGCTTGCGCCGATCGGCGGCAGCGGTAATCCATCGCCTGCCCCGCGGCAACCCCTTGCCGGGGCGCGGGACGGGCGCTAGCAAGAGCCCGACTGCGAGGGAGAGCGCGCAATGGACGACATGACCGAGAAGGCCGCGCAGGCCGAGGCCAATTACCGCGTCACCGCGGACGAGCTGCGCCAGTTCATCGAACGCTTCGAGCGGCTCGAGGCCGAGAAGAAGGACATCGCCGACCAGCAGAAGGAGGTGATGGCCGAGGCCAAGGCGCGCGGCTACGACACCAAGGTGATGCGCAAGGTGATCGCGCTGCGCAAGCGCGAGCCCGACGACATCGCCGAGGAAGAGGCGGTGCTGGAGATGTACAAGGAGGCGCTGGGCATGCGCTGAGGCGCACCCGCGGGCGGACATGCTGGCCTATACCGGGGCGGCCATTTTCGACGGGGCCGGGATGCGACGCGGCCATGCGCTCTGTGTCGAGGCGGGACAGATGACGGCGCTGCTGCCCGAGACGGCGTTGCCCGAGGGAGCAAGGTGCGAGCGGCTGCCGGGCGGGGTACTGGCGCCGGGGCTGGTCGATCTGCAGGTCAACGGCGGCGGCGGGGTGATGCTCAACGACGCGCCCACGATCGAAGGGCTGCGGCGCATCGCCGAGGCCCATGCCCGGCTGGGCGCCACCACGATCCTGCCCACGCTCATCAGCGACAGGCCCGAGGTGACGCGCGCCGCGCTGGCCGCTGCCCGGCAGGCGGTGCGGCTGGGGCTGCCGGGGATCGGCGGGCTGCACCTGGAGGGGCCGCACCTCGCGCCTTCAAGGGCCGGGGCACATGACCCGGCGCGGCTTCGGCCGATGACGGCCGAGGATCTGGAGGCGCTTTGCGCGGCGGCGGCCGATCTGCCCGCCCTGATGGTCACCGTCGCGCCCGAGGCGGTGACGGCCGAGCAGGTGGCCGCGCTGGCGGCGGCCGGTGCGGTGGTCTCGCTGGGGCACAGTGCTGCGGGTTTCGAGGAATGCATGGCCCTGGTACGGGCCGGGGCGCGGTGCGTCACCCATCTGTTCAACGCCATGAACCCGCTGTCCGCCCGCGCGCCGGGGCTGACGGGCGCGGCGCTCGACAGCGGTGCGCTCCATGCCGGGCTGATCGCCGACGGCCTGCATGTGCATCCCGCGACGCTGGCGCTCGCGCTGCGGGCCAAGGCCGGGCCGGGGCGGCTGTTCCTGGTCAGCGACGCGATGGCGGTGGCCGGAACGGCGCTCGACGGGTTCGTGCTGAACGGCCGGGAGATCCGGCGCGAGGCGGGCCGGCTGACGCTTGCCGATGGCACGCTGGCCGGCGCGGATCTCGACCTGCCGCGCGCGATCGCGGTGCTGATCGGACAGGCCGGTGCCGCGCCGGAGACCGCGTTGGCCATGGCCGGCTCGATACCGGCCGACCTGGTCGGGCTGAGCGCGGGGCGGCTGGTGCCAGGCGCGCCCGCGGACATGGTGCTGCTGGCCGGGGACTGGTCGCTCCGCGCGGTCTGGCGTGCTGGAGAGCGGCTTTCCCGGACTTGATGCATCGCATTTGAACAGCCCCGCAAGACGTTGTGAAGAAAAACGAAAACACGTTGTCCCCACGGCTCACGGTGCGATGAGGGTCACCCCGGGTATCCTGCCGATCCGTTCCACGTCTTCCTCGTAGAGGTCGGTCAGCGCGTCGATCGTCTCTTCGGTCCAGCCGGGCACGTCCAGCTCTTCCTCGACCTTTTCCTCGAGCGCGAATTTCTCCAGGAAAGCCGCCATCACGCGCCGCTTCTGCATCTCGGTGAGGTCGGGATGGTCCCGGAGATAGGCACGGAAGCGCTGCATCCCTTCGGCCGACATGATCTCGGCCAGGATGTCGAAAGCGCCGGAGATCTTCCGGTTCGGTTCCAGCCCGGCCATCTCGCGCAGGATCTGGCCCCAGATCAGCGGGGTGTCCTCGTTGCACCACAGCGTGATCGGCAACTCCGGCAGGGCGGCGCGGATCCGCTCGATCAGGTCCGACCAGCGAAGCGCCAGGGGATCGGCGCCCTGCAGCAACTCGTCGAGGCTTTCGAGACTGGATGTGGAGAACAGGGCGGGCAGGAAGGTGGCCGGATTGCGCAGCGCCATGAACAGTTCCAGCCGGTCGGGCGCGAACAGCTCCTGCATGTAGGTCAGCCGTTCCTCGGCCAGCGGGTAGAGCACGCCGCCCTGCAGCGCGAGGCGCGGTGCCGCGAAGAAATTCTCGTTCGACAGAAGGATACGGTCGACCTGGTCGGGATCCTCGTCGAGAATCGCGTCCAGCAACACCTCGCGCGCGCCTTCGGAGGGGGCCGCGCGGCGCATCGAGGTGAGCGTGTCGCGCAGCAGCTTGCGGTAGCGTCCCGGCCCGGGCACCGCCACGCCCAGCTTTCGGAACGTCTCGATGTTTCGGACAAGGCATTTCACCAGCCTGTCCTCGTCGGTGCAATGCGCCCCGGTGTGGAGAATGACCTGCATGGATTGCCCGTTAGGTGTTTGCCCGGGCACTATACGCCCTTTCGCGCCTGCGCAAACCGCTTTCCTGCCGAAGCGCCGGGCAGGGGCTTGCGACGGCGCAATTCTGCGACTAAACGAGCACGAGTGCCCCTATAGCTCAGCTGGTAGAGCAACTGATTTGTAATCAGTAGGTCCGCGGTTCGAGTCCGTGTGGGGGCACCATGTTCTCCGACCCGGAATGTGGTGGCCTGGGACTGCACGTCTCGCGCGGCCTTCATCGTGCCGGCGCTGCGCTGAGACCGGGTTGTCGGAACAAGGAAAAAATCCTTCAGGACAATAGATTCAAAATCGTCCTGGTTCCGTCGCTGCCAAAGGCGTTTTGCCGGCTCGCGTTAAACCTTTCGAAGCAGAACGCGGTCTAGACCTGTGGCCATCCCATGATGGAGGTGGCCATGCACGACATTCTGAGCGAACGCCTGGAGCTGTTCGGGCTGACCGGCCCCGACCAGAACTGGCTGAAGGAAGCCGGCGAGCTTCTTGTCGGTGACCTCGACGCCGTACTGGAGCAATTCTACGAACACGCACTTTCCGATGACAGGATGTCGGGCTTCTTCGCGCATGAGCGACAGGTCGCCCATGCGCGTGGCAAGCAGAAGGAGCATTGGCAGCGGCTGCTCGATGGCAGGTTCGACGGCGACTATCTCGAGTCGACCCGACGAATCGGCCGCGTGCATTTCGAGCTGGAGCTGCCATTCCTCATCTATCTTTCCTCATACGCGCGCGCGGCGTCCGACCTTCAGGCGCGGCTGCTGCGCAAGATCGGCCGGGCGCGGACGGCCCTGCGGCCGCAACGGGTCTCCGCGGTCCTCTGCGCGCTGAACCGCGCCTTCACCATGGATACCGAACTGGTGATCGACGCCTATTTCCAGGTACAGGGGGAGGAACAGAAAGCCGCTTTCGACCATATCAACAAGGCTGTGAAGGTCTTGTCCGATGGCGATCTCGCCTACAGGATTCCTCCGCCGGGCGACAGCGGCTATCCCGAAAAGTACGATCCGCTCCGCCTCAACCTCAACGCGCTGGGCGAGAGCTTTTCGGGTCTGATCGCGTCGGTTCAGGCGAGTGCGGACACGGTTCGGAGCGGGGCGACGGAGCTGGCGCAGGGGGCGAGCGATCTGTCGCGCCGGTCGGAGAGCCAGGCGGCGACGCTGGAGGAATCGGCGGCGGCGCTGGACGAGCTGACCTCGAGCGTGAGATCGGCGGCGGAGAAGGCGGCGGAGGCCGATCGTTCGGTTGCCGAGATGCGCCGGGAGGCGGAGGCCGGCGGGGCGGTGGTGCGCAGCGCGGTCGAGGCGATGCGGCAGATCGAGGAATCCTCGAACCAGATCACGCAGATCATCGGGGTCATCGACGACATTGCCTTCCAGACCAATCTTCTGGCGCTCAACGCGGGGGTGGAGGCGGCGCGCGCGGGCGAGGCGGGGCGCGGTTTCGCGGTTGTCGCCTCCGAGGTGCGGGCGCTTGCGCAACGTGCCTCATCCTCGGCGCAGGAGATCAAGGACCTGATCTCGAAGAGCGGCGCGCGGGTGGAGGAGGGCGCCCAGCTCGTGGGCCGGACCGGCACCGCGCTGGAAGAGATCGTGCGGCAGGTGGCGGATGTCACCGCGCTGGTGGCCGACATCGCCACCTCGGCGCGCGAGCAGTCGGTCGGCCTTCAGCAGATCAACACCGGGGTGAACGAGCTCGACCAGGTGACGCAGCAGAATGTCGCGGTGATCGAGGAGGCGACGGCGGCGAGCGAGCAGTTGAGCGGCGAGGCCGAGAAGCTGGCCGTGGCGCTGTCGCGCTTTTCCACGGCGGCGCGGGGCGCGCCGCCCGTGCCGTCCGACGCCACGGCGCCGCCCGTCCCGGCGGCGGTGGCATCCGCCCCGGCGCCCCGGCTGGTCGCAATGGCTGGCGGCGGCGCTGCCGAACGGGCCACGGGCTGGGAGGATTTCTGACGCCGCGCGCCCTGGCGCATGCCGGCCGGGCCCGCCCGGGCCGCGGCCCGCTCCCCCGCAAACCCCTGTCTCGATCCCCGCGCGCCCCTCCCCGGACGGTCCCGGCCGCCGCGCAGCACGAAAACGAAAGGACTGCAGATTTGGAGACGAACGCCCATATCTCCCGCCCGCCCACCGCGCCCGGCCTCGCCCCGCGCCGCTTCGCCCTGCCAGCCCGCATGGACATGGCCGCCACCGAGGAAATCGCGGAGGCGTTGGAACATCTCCGGGGAACGCCGGTCACCATCGATGGAATGGCGGTCGAGCAGGTCAGCACGCTCTGCCTGCAGCTTCTCGCCTCCGCGTGCCTGCAGTGGCGCGACGACAGGGTGCCCTTCGAGCTGGGCGATCTTTCGCCGGCCCTGCGGGAGGCGCTTCAACTTCTCGACCTGATGAAGGTGTTCAACGCGACGGAGGTTCTCGAATGCCCCTGAAGGTTCTCGCGGTCGACGATTCCCGCACGATGCGCGGAATGCTTGCCGAAGTGCTGACCGAGGCGGGGTTCGAGCCCTTCCTCGCCGAGGATGGCGAGGACGGGCTGCGCCGCCTGGAGGAGATCGTGCCCGACGTCGTGATCACGGACATCAACATGCCGAAGCTGGACGGTTTCGGCTTCATCGATGCCGTGCGCGCCGACAGGCGCTACAAGGGCCTGCCGATCCTCGTGCTGACGACCGAGAGTGCGGACTCGTTGAAGAACCGCGCCCGCGCGGCAGGTGCGACGGGCTGGATCGTCAAACCGTTCCACGAGGTGAAGCTCGTGTCGGCAATCCGCCGCGTTGCGGCAAGGCAGGTGTGACATGGCCGGCAGCGACGCATTGCGCGAAACCTTTTTCCAGGAGTGCGACGATCTCCTCGAGGTGCTGTCCGAAGGGATAGCGGCCCTGGAAGAGACGGAGGCGCCGGGCGGCGAGACCATCAATGCCGTGTTCCGCGCCGTGCATTCGATCAAGGGCGGCGCCGGCGCCTTCGGGTTCGAGAGACTCGTCCGCCTCGCCCACGCGCTGGAAAACCTTCTGGACGACATCCGCGCAGGCCGTGCCTCCGCCTCACCCGTGTTGCCGCTGCTCTTCCGCGCGAGCGACCGGCTCCACGATCTCGTCGAAGCCGAGCGCTCCGGGCTTTCCGAAAGTGACGCGCCTGATCTGGACATGCTGGTGGCCGAGCTTGCCGCTGCCGTCACCCCGGCCACGGGAGCTTCCACCGTGACGGCTCCATGTGAAGAGACCGGGGGCGGGCCGGACGCATTCGATTTCGTTCCGACCGCCATCCCCGTGACACTGGACCCGCTGGATACGAAGGCGCCCGCGTCACCGACCCACAGGTTCCGCTTCGCGCCGGCACGTGAACTCTATCTTCGGGGAAATGACCCGATCCCGTTGCTCCGCGCGCTCGGCGATCTCGGCGAGCTTCACGTCGACTGTGACCTTGCCCTGCTGCCGCCTCTGTCGGACATGCAGTGGGACGGATCCTATCTTTCCTGGCGGCTCGAATGCGCGTCGCCGCTGCCAACCGAGGATGTGCTTGATATCTTCGAGTTCGTCCGCGAGGACGCCCGGCTCGATACCCTGGTCGACGCGCCCTCCGGCCAGGCCCCGACACCACGGCCGCCGGAGCCGGCACGCGCAGCGGCTGGCCCGGATGACGCGGAGACAGCGACGGCGGGCAACGGCCTGGACCGCAAAAGCCCGTCCGGCGCACAGGGGCCCCGTCGCGCGATCCGGGTGGAGCTCGATCGGGTCGATCGCCTCATCAACCTTGTCGGCGAACTGGTGATCAGCGAGGCGATGCTCAGCCAGTCCCTCAGCCAGAGCGGTGCCGGCCCGGATCCGGGCGTGATTGCCGCGCTCGGACAGCTCAAGCAGCTTTCCACCGAGCTTCAGGAACGGATCATGGCGATCCGCGCGCAGTCGGTGAAGACGCTCTTTCAGCGCATGTCGCGCATCGTGCGCGAGGCCGCGGCAGCGACGGGGCGCGATGTTCGGCTGATCTCTGACGGCGAGGGCACCGAGGTCGACAAGACCGTGATCGAGCGGCTTGCCGACCCGCTCACGCACATGCTGCGCAATGCCGTCGACCATGGTATCGAGCCGCCCGACCTGCGGCTGGCGGCCGGCAAGCCGCGGCAGGGCACCGTCCTGCTTTCCGCGGCGCATCGCTCCGGCCAGATCGTCATCGAGATCACCGATGACGGCGCCGGGATTGACCGTGAAAAAGTCCTGGCGAAGGCCATCGAACGGGGCATCGTGCCGGCCGACGCGGATCTGAGCGAACAGGAGGTCTACAATCTCCTGTTCGAGCCCGGCTTCTCGACGGCGCAGAAGGTCTCTGACCTGTCGGGCCGCGGCGTGGGCATGGATGTCGTGCGAACGGAGATCCAGGCGCTGGGCGGCCGCGTGACGCTGGCCTCCGTTCACGGCCAGGGGACGACGGTAACCATCAGCCTGCCGCTGACTCTGGCGGTGGTGGAAGGGATGCTGGCGGAAGTTGCCGGCGAGACCCTTGTCATCCCCTCCACCGCATTGCGGGAAACGATGCGCGCCGGAGATGTGCTCACCCATCCGCTCGGGGCCGGCGCGCCGGTGCTGTCCATGCGCGGTGCGATGATCCCGGTGGTCGATCTTGGCGAGGCGCTGGCCTACCGTCCGCGGCCCGAGGATCTGTCGTCGCGCTCCCTGCTGCTGGTGGAAACGCTCTCGGGGCGGCGCATCGCGTTGGCCGTCGACCGGATTCTCGGCCAGCGCGAGGTTGTCATCAAGGGGCTTGGCGAGAATTGCGGTCATATTCCCGGCATCGCCGCCGCAACCATCCTCGGCGACGGGCGGATCGCGCTCATCATCGACATCGACCAGATTGCCGGTGCCGATGGCGCGGCGCCCGACAGACATCCCCATGTTTTGACAGGAGTGAACTGAATGGAACAGACAGTGGCCCAGGACTCGGGCGACGACCGGCGCGAAATCGTCTCGTTCCGGGTCACCGGTCAGGATTTCTGTATCGATATCGGCTTTGTGCGAGAGATTCGCGGCTGGAGCCCGACCACCGTCCTGCCCCATGCGCCCGACTACGTGATGGGGCTCATGAACCTGCGCGGCAATGTCATTCCGGTGATCGACTTGTCGCACCGTCTCGGTCTGGGTCGAACCGAGCCGAGCCAGCGCCACGTGATCGTGATCACCAACGATGGCAGCGGGACGGTGGGGTTGCTGGTCGAAGCTGTCTCGGACATCATGTCGGTGCCCTGTGATGAGCTGAAGCAACCCCCCGATGTTGCGGCCAGTTCCGCTCCGGCCTTCCTGGAGGGGGTTTTCATCATTGATGACAAGCTGATCCGTGTCCTGGACCTGACCAGGGCGATTCCCGCGGACCGGGCGTACGAGGAATGACCTCCGTGGCCAGATCCGCGCCCACGGCCAGCCCCCCCGGCCTGGAGCTCAGCGATGATGAATTCGCGTCGCTCGCGCAGTTGATTCACCGCGAGACCGGGATTTTCATGGCGCCGTCGAAGCGCGCGTTGCTCCAGTCGCGGCTTTACAAGAGGCTGCGCGCCCTCGGACTGGAAAGTTTCGGGAAGTACTGTGCGCTCCTGGAAGGCCGCGACGGGGAGATTGAACGCCGCGAACTGATTTCCGCCATCACGACCAACGTGACCCGTTTCATGCGCGAGCCGCATCACTTCCAGGAGCTTCGACAGGAGGTGCTGCCGGCGCTGCTGGAACGCGCGCGCGGCGGCGGCAGGGTGCGGATCTGGTCCGCGGGATGCGCCACCGGCGAGGAGCCCTACTCGCTGGCCTTCACCGTGCTCGACCTCCTGCCGGAGGCCGCCAGCCACGATATCCGGATCCTGGCGACCGATCTGGATCCGCGCGTGATCGGCATCGCGAAGGCCGGCTGCTATCCTGTCGCCAGCCTCGTCTCCTTTTCTCCGGAGGCCCGGCAGAAGTACTTCCAGCCTGCCGGCGAAGGGGTCGCCGAAGTCCGTGAAGAGGCCCGCCGTCTTGTCGCCTTCCGGGTGCTCAACCTCCTCCACGACTGGCCCTTCCGGGGCGATTTCGACGTGGTCTTCTGCCGCAACGTGGTGATCTACTTCGATGAATCGACCCAGAAGCGCCTCTGGGAGAGATTCGCCGGAGTGCAGGACCGGCCCGGCGCGCGCCTCTTCATCGGCCATTCGGAGCGGGTATCGAACGAAGCCCGGGCCTTTTACCGGCTGGATCGCGGGGCGAGCTACCTGCGCACCGATCTGCCGGCCCCCCGCAATACAGGCCACCCGCTCGGGTAGGCGCAGACAGGAGTAGCTGAGCATGAGCCTGCGAGAGAGCCTGCACGTGATGATCGTGGACGACATGACCACCAGCCGTGGCCTTGTCACACAAGCCCTGGAGGAGCTCGGCGTCTGGAACTACCAGGCTGAAGCGGATGGCGCAGCCGCCTTGCGCAAGCTTGCCGCGCGCCCGGTCCATCTCGTGCTGTCGGATTACAACATGCCCGGCATGGACGGGCTCGAACTGCTGCATGCCCTTCGTGCGAACCGATCGACACAGCGGATCGGATTCATCCTGATCACGGGTCGACCGGAAAAGGACATTCTGGCCAGAGGAATGCAATTGGGAATGAACAACTACCTCCCCAAGCCTTTCACGACAGCACAGATGAGGGCCTGTATCGAGCGCGTGGTGGGGCCGCTGTGACGAACGACGGATCCTCCGGCCGGCGCGGCGCGGCGGGCATCGCGGATGCCTGGCTTCGGCAGACCGGCCGCGACGGCATCTTCGGATCGCAGCGCCCCTTGCGGCCAGCGGGAACGGATGGCGTTGCCGGCGCCGGATCCGAGATGCGGGCAGGCGCGATCACACGACAGAGCCCGGGAACCACGGGACAGAGGGTCGAACGCAACCGGCCCCAGACGGTGATTTGCATCGGGGCCTCGACGGGGGGTGTGGCGGCGCTCGAGCGCATCCTGCCGGTGTTGCCGCCGAACTCGCCTGCCGTTCTGGTCGTCCAGCATATCGTGGGAAGTTTCACGGGCGGGCTGGTGCGCCGGCTTCACGGCCTATGCCAAGCGACGGTGCTCGAGGCGGAGGACGACGCGCCGCTCCGTCCGGGAACGATCCTGGTGGCGCCGGGTTGCTCCACGCATCTCGAGATCTCCGAAAGCGGACCGCCCCGTTGCCGGTTGCGCGCCGGCGAGAGGGTATCAGGCCACCTGCCATCGGTGGATGCGCTGTTCCTTTCTGCCGCGCGGGCATCCCGGCTGCATGTCATCGCGGCGTTGCTGACGGGCATGGGGCGTGACGGCGCTGCCGGGTTGAAGGCGATCAGGGAGGCCGGCGGCGAGACCATCGCGCAGGACGAAGCCAGCTCGACAGTCTTCGGAATGCCGCGCGTCGCCATAGAGATCGGCGCCGCCGCGCATGTCCTGCCGCTCGAGGCGATCGGCCCGATGTTGCTGCGACTGGCGCAATCCGCGCCATCCGAGAGGCCGCGATGAACGCCGCCATCTGTCCCGATCAGCCGGTCTATGTCACACAGGGCGATTACAAGGTCTCGGACAGGCCAGATGTCATGCTGGTCACCGTGCTGGGCTCCTGCATCGCGACCTGCCTGCGGGATCCGGTCGCGGGAATTGGTGGAATGAACCACTTTCTGCTGCCCGGCGACGCCACCCAGCGCGGCACACATACCCGCTATGGCATCAACGCGATGGAATTGCTGATAAACGGCATCCTGAAAGCGGGTGGCCAGATCGGACGCCTCGAAGCGAAGGTCTTCGGGGGCGCGAACACGTCGGGATCGAGTCTGCGGATCGGACATGCGAACGCGGAATTCGCTTTCTGGTTCCTCGAGAACGAGGGGATCGCCTGCATCGGAAAGGATGTCGGCGGCGCGCATGCGCGCAAGCTGCGGTTCTGGCCGGTCAGCGGGCGCGCGCAGCAGAAACGGCTCGATGCCGCGCCACCGTCCGCTCCTGCGGAGCAGGTTTCGCTCGGAGGCGTGATCCCGCCGGACTCCGGCGAATTGGATCTTCTTTGACGGCCAGGCGGCCCGACGGGGAAACTTTGCAGGCAGCGTGCTGCGGCCCGTGCGCCTGTCGCGCGCGAAATGCTGGGGGACCGCGGCCGGGAGCAGACAGTCGGCATGGCCCAGACAAGCACCCTGCGGCAGACTGTTGGCCGAGGGGCCGGTTGGGCCCCCGTATCTAGAAAAGCTGCACGTCACCGGCCTCGGCGCCTTCGACGGGCCGACCATGCAGCCGATCCGCGATCGCGGCCAGTTTGAGCGGCGCAGCTTCCGGATCGAGCGAGACGATCGAGTCATGGGCAATCTGGCTGGCGAGATGCGCCATGAAAACTGCCAAATCTTCGGCGCTCTGCCGCAGCAGGTCCGCGTTCTGAAGCGCTTCGCGCAGGTCCCCGTCTCGTGACAAGCGCAGATGCCCGCAGGACCGGTTGCCGATCGCGGTGTCGACATGTTCCGCGAGACGATGCAAAAGCTCGAGTTCCCGGCCCAGGCGCAGCAGGAGTTCGGCCAGTGGAATCTCTGCGCACCGGCAGGCCGCGATCTGACCGGGCGGTTCGCCGCGGGAGTCACGCGACACGCTGCACACTCGCACGGCGGGCATTGTTCAGGATGCTCTGACTGGCCTTTTCGATCTCGCCCAATTGGGTGCTGATCTGTGCCTGCACCTCCTCGAGATTGTCGATGATCTCCGTCAGGCTGCTGGTTCCGGTGCGAAACCGCGCGTTCTCGATCTTGCACATGATTCGCGTCACATCGAGACCTGCCACATGGCGTTTCAGCGCCTCGGTCACCTGTGCGAAGCGCCGCGCTTCGATGGTGATTGCCAGAAGCGCCTCCTCCGCTTCCGTCAAGCATCGACGCCCCGTCTCGGCCAGTATGCGCGCCTCCGCCGCCGGATCGAGAGATCCGGGAAGCCCGCTATCCCTTGCATAGGCCGCCGCCGACTCCTGCAGCATCGCCGCCGCACAAAAAAGAAACAGTCCCGACCCGATGGCGCCGTAGGTTCCGGCCGCTGCGTGGCGAAAAGCGTCCACACCGTTCAGCATCTCTTCGCTGAGCGCGGTGTGATTGGTCGAGATGACACCGATCGGGCCGCTGCCTTCCTCGAGCTGTGCGGCGAGAATACGGATGTTGGTCGGCACGTTGCGGATCTCGTCGAAGAGTTCCGCGATGCGCATCGCGTGGCTGCGCGCCGCACGGATCGCATTTGCCATCTCGCGGCCATGCACGACGCTTCGCTCCGGCGGATGGCCGAGCAGCTCGGCGCGCGCGATGGCTTCGCCACAGAGCGCCTCGGCCATGAAGTCCTCATGCCCGTCGAAGCCGAGTGCCCGGATGCCGGCGTCCAGGGCGTCACGGCTGCTTTCCGGGCTGATCCCGTCCTCCAGCTCGGCCCGGCGAAGATCAGCGTAAAGGCTTGGAATTTTGGAAAAAAGGGCGCTGGCAGGCTTGATCTGGACCGAAACGAAGCCGTCGGCCAGCGGCACGGCCAGGACAAGCGCCCAGTAGTTCCGGCCCGATGCCTCCCGGTTCCTGATATAGGCGGCAACCGATCGGCCCGCCGTCAACCTCTGCCAGAACAGGTGAAAGACAGAGCTTGGCATCTCGGGATGCCGAATGATCTTGTGCGGCGCTCCGAGCAGGCTGTCCCAGTCGTGCCCGGAGAGCCGTAGGAATGCGCCATTCGCAGCCTGTATCACGCCGTGCCCGTCGGTGCGGGAGATCGGCAACTCCTCGGGCTGGAAGCGGATCTCGCCGGAGCACAGACGCTCCGCCTCCGCCTTCGCGGGCTGGTTCACGGTGGTGCCTCCTCGTCCTTGATGGCAGCGAAGGCAACCCTGGCATGATTCCGTAAATCAATCGTCTAGACGCGGGCTCCCGTCGCGTCCCGGCCTTTCGGAGGCCGGTTTACCCGGTCTTCAGACAAATAGCGCAACCTCACGTCTCGAAGGATCCGCCCGAGCCGCTCGCCGGCGGGAGGACCCGAACGCGGAAAACATCAACCGTCGATCCGCAGCGGGATCGACGAAGGGGCTGCAGGCCCGGAAAGGAACAGAGGATGAAGAGGCTCGGAATCCGCGGCAAGATATTCGGCCTTGCGGGGACATTGCTTGGCGTGACCTGTGTCGTGACGGCCATCGCGCTGGTCGAGATCGTTCAGCTTTCGAACAATCTGCGCCATACCCACACCCTTTTCGACCAGACCGAGACCGCCAGGCAGATCAGGCAGGATTTCGCCCGGGCCCACCTGTCCGCGGTGAAGGTTCTCCAGGGAGACGTCTCGCGCCTGCAGCAGGTCACCGAAACCCTCGAGAGGGTGAGCGGGTCGCGGCAGCGCGTCGCCGAGGCATTCGTCAAGACGGAGCGGCCTGAATGGAGCAAGCCATCGCAGGCCGCCATTCTCGACCAGATGGTCGATGCAGTGGAAGACTACGGCAAGATCTTCGCGCGGGCGCGTGTCGCGGCCGAAGGCAGCGGCGAGCGCCTGCGCCGCGATCTGATTTCGGCCAGCGAGCGCATCGATGCCGAGCTCGAGGCGGTGCAGCGCCCGCTGCGGGAAGAGACCCTGCGGCTCGAGGCGGAGGGCGCGCGACTGGCGGCGAAGGTGAAGATCTTCATGCTGGGCGGCGCCGCTCTTGCATTGCTGGCAGGCGGGGCGCTGGCCTTCCTGATGGGTCGGAACCTCAGCCGGGGTATCGAGCAGATGGCGACGGCCGTCGCACGGGTTGGCAGCGGCGACTACCGTTCGGAGGTTCCGGCCACCGCGCGTGGCGACGAAATCGGGGCGATCGCGCGCAACCTCTTGGATTTCCGCGACAATCTGCAACAGGCCGAAGCGGATCGCACCGCGCAGCACGCGGCGGAACAGGCCCGGATGGCGCTTTTCGACGAGTTGCGCGAGCAGGTCTCCAGGATGGCGGAGGGCGACCTGGAAACCAGGATCAACCCCGCAGATCATGCGGATCTAGGGGACATGTACCGCAAGCTTTGCGAGGATTTCAACGCGCTGGGCGAGAGCTTTTCGGGTCTGATCGCGTCGGTTCAGGCGAGTGCGGACACGGTTCGGAGCGGGGCGACGGAGCTGGCGCAGGGGGCGAGCGATCTGTCGCGCCGGTCGGAGAGCCAGGCGGCGACGCTGGAGGAATCGGCGGCGGCGCTGGACGAGCTGACCTCGAGCGTGAGATCGGCGGCGGAGAAGGCGGCGGAGGCCGATCGTTCGGTTGCCGAGATGCGCCGGGAGGCGGAGGCCGGCGGGGCGGTGGTGCGCAGCGCGGTCGAGGCGATGCGGCAGATCGAGGAATCCTCGAACCAGATCACGCAGATCATCGGGGTCATCGACGACATTGCCTTCCAGACCAATCTTCTGGCGCTCAACGCGGGGGTGGAGGCGGCGCGCGCGGGCGAGGCGGGGCGCGGTTTCGCGGTTGTCGCCTCCGAGGTGCGGGCGCTTGCGCAACGTGCCTCATCCTCGGCGCAGGAGATCAAGGACCTGATCTCGAAGAGCGGCGCGCGGGTGGAGGAGGGCGCCCAGCTCGTGGGCCGGACCGGCACCGCGCTGGAAGAGATCGTGCGGCAGGTGGCGGATGTCACCGCGCTGGTGGCCGACATCGCCACCTCGGCGCGCGAGCAGTCGGTCGGCCTTCAGCAGATCAACACCGGGGTGAACGAGCTCGACCAGGTGACGCAGCAGAATGTCGCGGTGATCGAGGAGGCGACGGCGGCGAGCGAGCAGTTGAGCGGCGAGGCCGAGAAGCTGGCCGTGGCGCTGTCGCGCTTTTCCACGGCGGCGCGGGGCGCGCCGCCCGTGCCGTCCGACGCCACGGCGCCGCCCGTCCCGGCGGCGGTGGCATCCGCCCCGGCGCCCCGGCTGGTCGCAATGGCTGGCGGCGGCGCTGCCGAACGGGCCACGGGCTGGGAGGATTTCTGACGCCGCGCGCCCTGGCGCATGCCGGCCGGGCCCGCCCGGGCCGCGGCCCGCTCCCCCGCAAACCCCTGTCTCGATCCCCGCGCGCCCCTCCCCGGACGGTCCCGGCCGCCGCGCAGCACGAAAACGAAAGGACTGCAGATTTGGAGACGAACGCCCATATCTCCCGCCCGCCCACCGCGCCCGGCCTCGCCCCGCGCCGCTTCGCCCTGCCAGCCCGCATGGACATGGCCGCCACCGAGGAAATCGCGCGTCCTGAACGACGTTGCAGAGTAGCCGCCGCGGTGGGCCGAGGGTGCAGGGGTGCCCTGTCTGTCCCCTCGGGGGCGCGCTCCGGCCGGGGCCGGAGCATCGCGTCAGGCGCGGGGCTTGTCCGGCCGGTCAGGACGGAGGTAGCCACCTGCCTGAACGAGCCGGTCATGCAGGGCGAACTCCCGGGCCCGGGCCGCGCGCAGACGCGTTTCGAGCTCTGCCGAGAGCGGTGTATCCACCGGGGCCGACACGTTGCGCGGGCGCAGCGTGATCCGCTCTCCGAACCGCTCGGACAGGAAATCCAGCAGGCGGGGCTGGGCCTCGTAGGCGAAAAGATGCTCCACCATCGGCGCCGCCTCGCCCCCGCAGAGAAATCGGTGCTGACTGCCGATCTCGGCGAAGGGCGGCGGGCTGTCCGAGAGCATCGCCTCGACGAAGGCCTCGAACCCGATCCCGCGGATGGCATGTCGCCCCGCCTTCAGCCGGCTGCGGTAGCGGTACCAGCTGCGGATCTGCTCGATCGGGTCGCGCATCACCGCCATCGCCTCGGGGCGCGCGCCGTAGTTTTCCTCGAGAAAGGGGCGGAAACGGTTGTGGAAACGCGGTGCGGTCATGTGCTTGAGCCGGCCGCGGAACGCGATGTCGGCGCGTCCGCGCAGCGCCATTTCCACCGCCGTGGTGCCGGTCTTGGGCACGGCGAGGAAGGCCAGGTTGGGAGCGAGAAAGACGAGCATCCGGTCAGGCGGCCTGCCAGCGGCCCTCGAAATCCTCCGGGATCAGCAGAATGTCGCGGCCGAGTTCCTCGATGCGGCGGCGGCCGCAAAGCGCCATGGAGGTGTCGAGTTCCTTGTGGATGATCTCCAGCGCGGCCTTCACCCCCTGCTGGCCCATCGCGCCCAGCCCGTAGACATAGGCGCGGCCCACATAGGTGCCCTTCGCCCCCATCGCCAGCGCCTTGAGCACGTCCTGGCCCGAGCGGATGCCGCTGTCGAGATGCACCTCGATCCGGTCGCCCACCGCATCCAGGATCGGGGGCAGGGCACGGATCGAGCTGAGCGCCCCGTCGAGCTGGCGCCCGCCATGGTTGGACACCACGATCGCGTCGGCGCCCACGTTCAGCGCGGCCTTCGCATCCTCGGCGTCGAGGATCCCCTTGAGGATCACCGGCCCATCCCACTGGTCGCGGATCTTCTTCACCTTGTCCCAGTCGAGCGAGGGATCGAACTGCTCGCCGGTCCAGGCCATCAGCGAGGACGGGTCGGAAATGCCCTTCACATGGCCCACGATGTTGCCGAACTGCCGCCGTTTCGTCGACAGCATTTCCAGCCCCCAGCTCCACTTGGTGGCCAGGTCGGCCATGGTTCTGAGCGTCAGTTTCGGCGGCGCCGAGAGACCGTTCTTCAGATCCTTGTGCCGCTGGCCCAGGATCTGCAGGTCCAGCGTGATCACCAGCGCCGAGCATTTCGCGTCCCTCGCGCGCTGGATCAGGCGGCGTACGTAATCCTCGTCCTTCATGGTGTAGAGCTGGAACCAGAAGGGCTTTTCGGTATGCGCGGCCACGTCCTCGATCGAACAGATCGACATGGTGGAGAGCGTGAAGGGCACCCCGAAGCGTTCTGCGGCACGGGCGGCCTTGATCTCGCCATCGGCGGCCTGCATCCCCGTGAGGCCCACGGGGGCGAGCGCCACCGGCATCGCCACCGGCTGGCCCACCATGGTGGAGGCGGTGGATCGGCCCGACATGTCCACAGCCACGCGCTGGCGCAGGCGCAGCCTGTCGAAATCGGTGGTGTTCTCGCGGAAGGTCTGTTCCGTCCAGCTGCCCGACTCGGCGTAATCGTAGAACATGCGCGGCACGCGGCGTTCATGGAGCCGCTTGAGATCGCCGATATGGGTGATGACGGGCATGGGCGTCGCCTCCGGCAGTGGTCAGTTTCGCTTACCAATCGGGCCGCTTTGCCGCAAGTGGACAATGCCCTGCGTCTGTGGCTGGATCGGGAGACGGAAAGGGCAGGCCATGACGCTTTGGTTCGAGGACATGCCGGTGGGATTTCGCTACGAGACCGGCTGGCGCGGGCTGGACGAGGACGCGATCACCGGCTTCGCCCGGCAATGGGATCCGCAACCCTTCCACATCGATCGGCAGGCCGCCGCCGCCTCGGCCTATGGCGGGATCATCGCCAGCGGGTTTCACACGCTGCTCACGGCCTTCAACCTGTGCTACGAGACCGGGCTCTGGGCCGAGGCCTCGATGGGCGCCTCGGGGATCGAGCGGTTGCGTTTCCTCAGGCCGGTCCGGCCCGGCGACCGGCTGCGGGTGGAGGCGGAAGTGATCGCGTCGCGGCCCTCGGCCAGCCGCCCGGACCGCGGGCGCACCGTGTTCCGCTACAGCGTGTTCAACCAGGACGGCATGGCGGTGCTGGATTACGAGGCCGAGCACCTGTTCAGACGTCGCCCGGCCTGAGCGGGGTCAGGCGCTGTGCGCGCCTTCGGCCAGGCCGCGCACGAAGTCCAGCACCTCGGAGACCGGGCGGCCCTCGGCGATCCGGCCCACGATGGCGCTGCCCACCACGACGCCATCGGCCACCGAGGCGATGGCCCGGGCCCCTTCCGGCGCGCGGATGCCGAAGCCCACCACAACCGGCAGGTCGGTGCGGGCCTTGATCCGCGCGACCTCGGGACCCACCTCTCCGGCCTGCGCCTCGGCGGCCCCGGTGATGCCGGTGATCGACACGTAGTAGACGAAACCCGAACTGCTTTGCAGCACCCTGGGCAGG
>JBKHDP010000036.1:0-18106 GCA_046541255.1 Paracoccaceae bacterium
CGACACGCCCAGCCAGCGGCCATCGGGAAAGGCGGTGGCGAAACAGTCCCTGACCGGCACGAATTCCAGCCCGTACCGGGCCAGCTCTGCGCCGTGTTTCGCATGGAAACCGCTGCCGGCGAAGAGCGACAGGTTCAGCGCGCCCATGTCGTGGCGAAAGCCCGGAAGCGTGGCCTCGCGCGTCTTGACCGCGCCGCCGGGTTTGTCTGCCTGCTCGAAGACCTTGACCTTCCAGCCCTTTGCCGCCAGCGCGGCGGCGGCGGCGAGGCCGTTATGCCCGGCCCCGATGATGATCGCGTCCGTCATTGTTTTCCCCGTTCCCTGTCGTGCGAGAATATTTGCATACGCATATTTTCTTGTCTACGCTCCGCCCGGAATTCACCAAACAGGGAGAGTGAGACATGTCGGCAGCCGATACGGTGAAGGATCTCGGGGCGAAGCTTCTTTCGGGCGAGGTGGAGGTTGTGGACCTCTCGGGCAGCCTCGGGCCGGACACGCCCATCCTGCAACTGCCGCCCGATTTCGCCAAGAACACGCCCAAGGTCGAGATCCACAAGATCAGCGAATACGATCAGGACGGCCCGTTCTTCGCATGGAACTGGATGGTGCTGGGCGAGCATTCCGGCACCCATTTCGATGCCCCGCATCACTGGATCACCGGCAAGGATTATTCCGACGGGTATACCGACACGCTGAACCTCCAGCGCGTGGTGGCGCCGGTCAACGTGATCGATTGCTCGAAGGACTCGGCCGAGAATCCCGATTTCCTGCTGACCCCCGAGCATGTGCAGGCCTGGGAGAAGGAGCATGGCGAGATCGGCGCGGGCGAATGGGTGGTGATGCGCACAGACTGGGACAAGCGCGCCCATGACGAGGCGCTGTTCCTGAATGCGGACGAGACCGGGCCCCACAGCCCCGGACCGACCCCGGAATGCGTGGAATACCTGCTGTCGAAGAAGATCGTCGGCTGGGGCACCCAGTGCATCGGCACCGATGCGGGCCAGGCCGCCGGGATGGAGCCGCCATTCCCGGCGCACAACTTCCTTCACCGGGACAACTGCTTCGGCCTGGCGAGCCTCGCCAATCTCGACAAGCTGCCGCCCAAGGGCGCGGTGATGATCGCGGCACCGCTCAAGATCAAGAACGGCACCGGCAGCCCGATCCGGGCGCTGGCGCTGAAGCCCGCCTGAGCCATGGCACAGCCTGACGTCGTCATCGTCGGCAGCGGCATCAACGCGCTTGTCTGCGCCGCCCTTCTGGGCAAGCGCGGCAAGCGGGTGCTGGTGCTCGAGCGCGAGGCCGAAATCGGCGGCTGCATCCGTTCGGGCGAGGTGACGGCGCCGGGCTTCCTGCATGACCTGATGGCCACCACCTTCGTGCTGTTCACGGTCGGGCCGGCCCATGCCGCGCTGGGTGCCGACCTGGCCCGGCACGGGGTGGAGTTCACCGATCCGCAGCACCCGACCGCGGTGCTGCGGCCCGATGGGTCGGCCGCCGTGCTGACCCGCGACCGCGCCGCCAACCGCGCCATGCTGGAGGCGCTGGCCGCGGGCGATGGCGCGGGCTTCGCCGCGGGCCTGGACGAGATCGAGGCGAATGCCGGGCTGATCTTCGCGTTGCTGGGCCAGGGTCTGTGGACGCGCAAGACCGCGCTGATGATCGCCAGGGAGGCCTGGCGGCGCGGCCCGCGCAACCTGGCGGCCTTCTTCGGCGAGGGGCTTTCGCCCGCCCGCGCCTGGCTGGAAAACGCTTTTGAATCAGATACCTCAAGGGCGCTCTTCGCGCCTTGGGTGCTGCATACGGGTCTGAGCCTCGACTCCGCCTATTCCGGCATGATGGCCAAGGTGATCGCGTTCAGCCTCGAAGCGGCCGGCGCACCGATCGTCAAGGGTGGCGCGGGCAGGTTCCTTCAGGCGATGCGCGCGATCATCGAGGAATGCGGCGGAGAGATCCGCACCGGCGCGGATGTGGCGCGAATCCTCGGCGCGGGCGGCAAGGCCACCGGGGTCGAGCTGTCCGGGGGCGAGCGGATCGCCGCAAAGCATGTGGTGGCCTCGGTCACGCCCGACCAGCTTTACGGCAGGCTGCTGGACCATCCTTCGGAGCAGGCCCGAAAGGCGACTGCCAGCTACAGGTACGGAAAGGGGAATTTCCAGCTCCATTACGCGCTCGATGCGCCGCTGAAATGGAAGGTTCCGGGGCTGGACGAGGTGGCGCTGATCCATCTCACCGACGGGCTGGACGCGGTTTCGAAGGCCACCAACGAGGCCGAGCGGGGCATGTTGCCCGAGACGCCCACGATCTGCCTTGGCCAGCCCGCCGCGCTCGATCCGTCGCGGGCGCCCGAGGGAAAGGCGACGCTTTGGCTGCAGATGCCCGAGGCGCCGCGCCATGTGAAGGGCGATGCGGCGGGACGGATCGACGTGCCGGGCGACGGGCGCTGGACCGAGGCGCTGCGCGAGGCCTATGCGGACCGGATCGAGGGGCTGCTTGCCGATCACGTCGAGGGGTTCCGCGAAACCGTCATCGCCCGGCGCGCCTACAGCCCCGCCGATCTGGAGTCCATGAACGTCAACCTGGTGGGCGGCGACCCCTATGGCGGGTTCTGCGGGGTGGACCAGTTCTTTCTCTGGCGGCCTTTCAAGCACAGCGTCAACCATGCCACCGAGCTCCGCAATCTCTGGCATATCGGGGCCTCGACCCATCCCGGGCCGGGCCTGGGCGGCGGATCGGGCTACCTTGTCGCGCAGGGGATTCGCTGATGGCCGAGGGCGATACGAGGGACATGCCAACCGCCGTGCCCGCCGCGCGGCCCGAGCAGACGCTGGGCGAGATCGGGCTGTTCCACTTCGCGCCCTACCTGATGAACCGCATCATGGGGCGCTACAATGCCGAGCTGCAGGCGGCGCTGCGTGACCATGACCTGACCACCGCCAAGATGCGCACGCTGGCGGTGCTGGCCGTGGTTCCGGGGCTGACGATCAACGAGCTGTCGGTCTATGCGGTCACCGAGCAATCCACCATGAGCCGCACGCTCGAGGCGCTGGAGCAGTCGGGCCTCGTGCGGCGCGAGGGCCGGGCCAGCGACGGCCGGGTGCGCGAGATCTACCTGACCGAGGCCGGGCGGGCCGAGTTCGACCGCGCCTGGCCGATCCTCTATGACAGCTATCGCCGGATGTTTCGCGGGATCGACGATGCCGAGCGGCAGGCCTTCACGGGGACCCTGAAGAAACTGCTGCACAACATCCGGCGCCACGAGATCTGAGGGTGTGAGGGCCGGAAAGCTGCGAATTCAGGCGGTTTCCTGACGAGGAAAGCCCCGAACTCGCGGAAATCCCGGTTCTCCCTTCTCAAACTATATGCAAATGGATATAACGACGCGAAAGCCAGACAGGGAGGCGTGAATGGCGGAACGATCCTTCAAGAAGGAGGTCGAGCAGCTGCGCATCGGCGCGGGCCAGACCTTCCGCGGCGAGGGCATCCTCGCGATCACCAAGGCGCTGCTGGAAAACGGCGTGGGCTATGTGGGCGGCTACCAGGGCGCCCCGATCAGTCACCTGATGGACGTGCTGGCCGATGCCGAGGATCTGATGGGCGAGCTTGGCATCCGGTTCGAGGCCAATGCCAACGAAGCGGCCGCCGCCGCGATGCTGGCGGCCTCGGTACATTACCCGATTCGGGGGGCGGTGACCTTCAAGGCGCCGGTGGGCACCAATGTGGCGTCCGACGCGCTGGCCAACCTGGCCTCCGGGGGGGTGACCGGCGGCGCGCTCGTCATCGTGGGCGAGGATTATGGCGAAGGCTCTTCGATCATGCAGGAGCGCAGCCATCCCTTCGCGATGAAATCGCAGATCTGGCTGCTTGATCCGCGCCCCAACCTTCCCTCGATCACGCAGGCGGTTCGGCATGGATTCGAGCTGTCCGAGGCGTCGAACACCCCGGTGATGCTGCAGGTGCGGATCCGCGCCTGCCACGTGCATGGTGCCTTCGAGGCGCGCGACAACGTGCCCCCGCCGCTGACGGTGCGCGAGGCGGTGGGCAATCCGCGCCGCGTGACCGACCGGATCGTGCTGCCGCCCTATTCCTTTGTCCACGAGAAGGAGAAGGTGGAAAAGCGCCTGCCGGCCGCGCTGGATTATATCCGCGCCAACGGGCTGAACGAGATCTTCGGCCCGCGTGACGGCCGGGTCGGCATCGCGATGCAGGGCGGCATGTACAACGGCGTGATCCGCGCGCTGCAACGGCTGGGCCTGGCCGATGTGCATGGCGAGAGCGAGGTGCCGCTTTACGTGATGAATGTGGGCTACCCGATCGTCGAGGACGAGTTCCTGGAGTTCTGCGACGGCAAGGACTCCGTCCTGGTCATCGAGGAGGGCCAGCCCGATTTCATCGAGCAATCTCTGCGCGCCGCGCTGCACAAGGCCGGCCGCTCCACCCGGCTGATGGGCAAGGGGCCGTTCCCGATGGCGGGCGAATATACCGGGCGGGTGATGCTGGACGGGGTCGAATCCTTCCTGCGCGAGACCGCGCCCGAACTGCTGCCCGCTCAAAGTCGCGCGCCCAACCGCCCCGAAGAGGGCGACGAGATGCCGGATCTGTCGAAGGTCGTGCCGATCCGCCCGCCCGGCTTCTGCACCGGCTGCCCCGAACGTCCGATCTTCGCCGCGATGAAGCTGGTGGAGCAGGAGAAGGGCAAGCACCACATCTCGGCCGATATCGGCTGTCACCTGTTCTCGATCAACGCGCCCTTCGAGATCGGCGGCACGACGATGGGATACGGGCTCGGCCCCGCTTCCAATGGCGCCTTCGACGGCGGCGGCGACAAGCGGCCGATCAGCATCGTGGGCGATGGCGGGTTCTGGCACAACGGCCTGACCTCGGGCATCGGCAACATGATGTTCAACAAGTCCGATGGCGTGACCATCGTGGTGGACAATTTCTATTCCGCCGCCACCGGCGGGCAGGACATCCTGTCGTCGCGCGCCGACAATCCCACCAAGAACACCCAGCACCCGATCACCAAGGCGGTCGAGGGCATGGGGGTGAAATGGGTCCGGCAGGTCGACCGCACCTATGACGTGAACAAGATGCGCGACACGCTCAAGGAGGCGCTGGAAACCGACACCGAAGGGCCCAAGGTGATCGTGGCCTCGTCGGAATGCATGCTGAACCGCCAGCGCCGCGAAAAGCCCCTGCGCGCCAAGGCGATCAAGGAGGGCCGGCGCGTCGAGCGGCCGAAGTTCGGCGTGGACGAGGACGTCTGCACCGGCGATCACGCCTGCATGCGGCTGTCGGGCTGCCCGTCGCTGACGCTCAGGATGCCCGATGATCCGCTGCGCGACGATCCCGTCGCCCATATCGACCAGTCCTGCGTGGGGTGCGGCAATTGCGGCGAGGTGGCGGATGCGGCGGTGCTCTGCCCGTCCTTCTACGAGGCCCGGATCGTACACAATCCGCAGCCGCTGGAGCGCTGGCTGACGCGGCAGCGCAAGAAGGTGATCGGCTGGCTGCAGGCCCGCCGCGCCGCGAAACGCCTGGTCTGGGAGGAGGAGACGGCATGAACAAGGAATTCGTGCTGCCCGAGGCGCGCCAACCCGACGCGCGGCTGGACCGGATCGTGAAACTGGCCGTGCTCGCCGTGGGCGGGCAGGGCGGCGGGGTGCTCAATGGCTGGATCGTCGATCTGGCCGAGCGCAACGGCTATGCCGTACAGGCGACGTCGGTCGCGGGGGTGGCGCAGCGCACCGGCGCCACGATCTACTATGTCGAGATGATGCCCGATGACGGCCGCCAGCCGGTCTTCGCGCTGGCGCCCGCCGAGGGAGACGTGGACATCCTGATCGCCGCCGAAATGATGGAGGCCGGGCGCGCCATCCAGCGCGGCTTCGTCACCCCGGACCGGACGCTGCTGATCGCATCGACCCATCGCGCGCTCGCGGTGTCCGAAAAGATCGTGCCGGGCAGCGGCATCGCCGACGCGACCGAGGTGCGCAAGGCGGCGGAAAAGGCCGCGCGCGATTTCATCGCCTTCGACATGGACGCAATGGCGCTGGAGGCGGGCTCGGTGATCTCGGCCACGCTGTTCGGGGCGCTGGCGGGGTCGGGCGCGCTGCCCTTCCCGCCGGAAAGCTATCGCGAGACGATCCGCGCCTCTGGCCGGGGCGTCGAGGCCAGCCTGCGCGCCTTCGACCTGGGCCGCGAGGGCGCCGAGGCCCGCCGGCAGGAAAGCGCGCCCGCCGCGCCCCCTGCGACAGCGGCACCGCGCCTGCGGGGGCCGTCGGCGCTTGTGAAGGAATGGCGCGCGCTGGAGGAACGGGTGGCGGCGCTGCCGGACCCCGCGCAGGATCTGGCGCGGGCAGGGCTGCGCAAGGTGGTGGATTACCAGGACACCGACTACGGGCGCACCTACATGAGCCGGCTGGAAGACCTGGCCGTGCAGGACGCGCGCGCCGGCGGCGCCGAACAGGGCCATGCCTTCACCGCGAATGCCGCGAAATATCTCGCCAATGCCATGTGCTATGACGACATCATCCGCGTGGCCGATCTCAAGACCCGGGGTGCGCGCTTCGCCCGGATCGACGAGGAAATGCGCGCGGGCGACGCGCATCTCGTGCGGGTCACCGAATATGTGCATCCCGGAGCGGCGGAATTCGTCAGCCTGATGCCCGCCCGGCTGGGCCGCCATGTCGAGGCGCGTCCGCGGCTGTGGACGCTGGTCGACCGGCTGGTGAACCGGGGCCGGCGCATCCGGTCCGACCGGGTTCTGGGCTTTGCGCTGTTCTACGCGATGGGCGGGTTGCGGCGCTGGCGGCGTGCGCTGCGCCGGCACGAGACCGAGACGGAGCATCTGCAGGCCTGGCTGGACGCGGCGCAAGCGCGGCTGCCCCGCGACTACGCGCTGGCGGTGGAGACGCTGAAGGCGCGCCGGCTGATCAAGGGCTATTCCGACACCCATGCGAGAGGCCTGTCGAAATTCGACAAGGTGATGAGCGGTCTGGCCCTGGTGGAGGGCCGCGAGGACGCGGCCGAGTGGGGGGCGCGGCTGATCCAGGCGGCGCTGGCCGACCCGGAAGGCAAGCAGCTGGCGGATGCGCTGGAAACGGTGCGCAGCTTCACCACCTCGGGCCGCGCCTGACCCCGGGGGTTTCGGGGGCGCTGCCCCCGCCGCCCGTGCCGGGCGGCTCCCCCGGGATATTTCCGCCAAGAAGAAGGTGCCATCTGGCGGATATGCGGCGCCGTCAATCGTTGCCGCGGCGCTCGCGCCAGAGGCCCAGCTTTTCCTGCACCGGGCGGTCCGAGAAGGAGAACAGGACCGCCTCGCCCTCGGGCGCGTGCACCACGGGCACCCAGGAGGGCACCACGAAGATATCCTTCGGCCCCCATTCGATCACCATGTCGCCCACCGTGGAGCGCCCCTTGCCCTCGACGCAGGTGAACACGGTGGCGTCGGTGGCGCGGTAGGGCGTGGTGGCGCCGCCGGGCAGGAGCTGGATGAAGGTGCCGATGGTGGGCATCGCCCAGCCGCCATCGAGCGGGTTGGTGTAGCGCAGCTTCCAGCCGTGGCAGGGATCGCAGGGCGCGGTGCGCTTCATCGTCTCCAGCGTGCCGCGCGCCTCCTCGTAGGGGTAGTTGAAGATCGGCGAGACGATCCCGGCGCGGGGCGCATCCACCGGCATCAGGTTGTGGCCGTATTCGGCATGGCTCTGGCCGGTCTCGCGGGTGATCTCCTGGCAATCCTCGCCCAGGCCCTCGGCGAAGGAGGCGTCGAGGAACTGCACCAGCGGGATGTCGAGCCCGTCGAGCCAGAACATCGGCTCTTCGGTCTCGTTGCCGTGATCGTGCCAGGCCATCTGCGGTGTGATGACGAAATCGCCCGGCCGCATCACCGTCTTCTCGCCGCTCACCGCGGTATGGGCGCCCGAGCCCTCAAGCACGAAGCGCAGCGCGGACTGGGTGTGGCGGTGGGCCGGCGCCACCTCGCCGGGCAGCACCAGCTGGACGCCGGCATAGAGCGAGGTGGTGGTTTTCGACTGGCCGCGCATCCCCGGGTTCTCGAGGATCAGCACGCGGCGCTCGGCCTCCTTGGCGGTGATCAGGTCACCGGCCTCCAGCATGGCCGCGCGGATATCGGCGAAGCGCCAGCCCACCGGCCGGCAAGAGGATTTCGGCTCCGGGGTGATCAGGCCGCTCATCACCGTCCAGAGCGCGGTCATGTTCTGCTTGTCGATCCTGTCGTAGAACGCGCGGCGCTCGGGGGTTTCGGCGGGGGGCTGTTCCATCAGGCGGCTCCTTGTTTCGGGGCGGGCGCGCGCAGCGCCTGCCGGTCGATCTTGCCGGTGCCGGTCTTGGGCAGTTCGGCGGTGAATTCCACGATGCGCGGATACTTGAAGGGCTGCAGGCGCGCCTTCACGTAGTCCTGCAGGTCCTGCGCGGAAGGTCGCGCCCCGTCCGCCGGGCGCACCACCGCGCGCAGGGTCATCCGGCGGTCTTCCAGCTCGTGGGCGAGCACGGCGCATTCATGCACCTCGGGGTGCTCGTTGAGGCAGCGCTCCACCTCCAGCGGCCAGACCCATTGGCCGGAGACCTTGACCAGGTCGTCGGCGCGGCCCTGGAAGTAGAAGAAGCCGTCGCGTTCCACGAAACGGTCGCCGGTATGGATCCAGTCGCCGCGCATGGTCTCGGCGGTCTTGTCGGGCCGGTTCCAGTAGCACGGCGCCGAGGAATGGCCGCGCACCTCCATCACGCCCTCCTCTCCGGGGCGGGCCGGGCGGCCCTCCGGCGTGACCAGCCGCACCTCGTAGCCCGGCACCCGCGCGCCGGCAGCCCCCGGCCGGTGATCCTCGAGCGCGTTCGACAGGTAGACATGCAGCATCTCGGTCGAGCCCAGCCCCTCGGTCGGGCCATGGCCGGTGAGATCCTTCCAGGCGGTGTAGATATCGGCCGACAGGACTTCCGCGGCCGACATCGACTGGCGCAGGCTGGACAGGTCGCGCGCGGCCACCCCCTCGGCGCGGGCGAGCGCCGTGTAGAGCGTGGGCAGACCGAACAGCACCGTGGGCCGGTAGCGTTCCACCATGTCCAGCACCGCCTGCGGCGCGGGTCGGCCCGGCATTAGCACCGTGGTGGCACCCACCGAGAAGGGGAAGGTGACCGAGTTGCCGAACCCGTAGGCGAAGAACATCTTGGGCACCGAGAAGCACAGGTCGTCGGCGCGCAGCCGCAGCACATGCGCGCCGAAGCTGGCCTGGGTATAGGCCATGTCGTGATGCAGGTGCACGATCCCCTTGGGCCGGCCGGTGCTGCCCGAGGAATACATCCAGAAGGCCATGTCGTCGGGGCCGGTATCGGCGCAGGGCAGGGTCTTGGGCTGGCCGTCTAGGAAGGACGCGGCGCTGTCGGGGCCATCGCCGCCCACGATCACCAGCCGCTCCAGCGCGGTGCCGGCGCGCGCCTCCTCGTTCACGAGCCCTTGCAGGGACGCCTCGCACAGCGCCACCCGGGCGCCGGTATCCTGGAGGAAGTAGTTCAGCAGGTCGGGCGTGGTCTGGGTGTTGAGCAGCACCGGCACGAAGCCCGCCCGCACCGCCCCGAAGAAGGCGGCCGGATAGGCCGGCGTGTCGTCCAGCAGGAAGGGGATGCGGGCGCCGCGCTCCAGGCCCAGCCCGGCGAAGGCATTGCCCCAGCGCGCGGCTTCTTCCACCAGCGCCGCATAGGTCATGTCGCCGCCCGGTCCGGTGAGCGCCAGCTTTTCGGGGTTGCGGGCAAGGTTGTCCCACAGGATCGACGCGCAGTTGGGATGCGCCGCGCGGTCGAAGCCGATTTCCGCCGCGCCGGGCGTGTCGTCGGGCACCGGGTCGATGACCGGGTCGGGATGGGCGGCTTTCCACGTCTCGTAGCGGGCCATGAAACCGGGTGCCATGGCGCGCAGCTTGTCCATGTTCACCCGGCCCGAGCGGGTGATGTAGCTGAAGGCGAAATCGAGCGGCGGGCGCTCCATCTGCCGGTCGAAGCTTTCATACCACTGCGCCGAGGTATTGGCCGCGTCCACGATCTTCCTGGCGATGGGCATCCGCTCGGCCTGCCAGGTCTGCAGCGCGGCGGGCAGGTCGGCGGGGCTGCGCTCGATCGCGCCCACCAGCGCGATGGCATCCTCCAGCGCCAGCCTTGTGCCCGAGCCGATCGAGAAATGCGCCGTATGCGCCGCGTCGCCCAGGATCACCCGGTTGCCCGAGGCCCAGCGGCCGCACCACAGGCGCGGGAACTGCCGCCACATGGAGCGGTTGATCAGCAGCGGCGCGCCCTCCAGCACCTCGGCAAAGATGTCCTGGCAGGCAGCGGCGCTTTGCTCCTCGGTCATCTGCCCGAAGCCATGGGCCTCGAACACCTCGGCGGTGCACTCCACGATGAAGGTGCTCATGCCCGGCGCATAGCGGTAGTGATGGGCGTTCAGCGCGCCTTTTTCCGTGCGCACGAAGCTCTGGGTCAGCGTGTCGAAGGGGCGCGGCGTGCCGAACCAGGCGAAGCGATTGTCGAAATGTTCGAGCGTGGGAGCGAAGGCATCGGGATCGGCCTGCCGGACCAGCGAGTTGAGCCCGTCGGCGCCGACCACCAGATCCGCCTCGAGCTCGTCCAGGGCCGTGATCTCGGTGCCGAAGCGGATCTCGACGCCCTCGGCCTCGGCGCGTTCGGTCAGCAGCTCGATCAGCTCAAGCCGCCCGATGGCGGAGAAGCCCACGCCGTCCAGTACCACCTGCCCGTCGGGGTGGTTCAGCGTCATGTTGCGCCAGCGCTCCATCCGGGGCGCGATCAGGTCGCAGGTCTCGGGGTCGTCGGCGCGCAGGAACTCCAGCGCCTGGTCCGAGAACACCACGCCGAAGCCGAAGGTGGCGCCGCGCGGGTTGCGCTCGGTCACCCGCACGGCCACATCGCCCAGCCGGCGGCGGGCCAGGATCGCGGTGTAGAGCCCGGCCGGCCCTCCGCCCAGAATCTCGATGCGCGAAACCGACATGATCCCTCCCCAGATGCAGTCGACAAGCCTCGACGCGCAGGATAGGCTGCATTCCGCATAATGCAATAAGTTTCGGAGGGTGGAAAGAATGGCGGATCATCGGCTGACGGTGCCGGTCAGTTTCGGGCATTGCGACCCGGCGGGGATCGTCTTCTATCCGAATTTCTACCGCTGGTTCGACCGCTGTTTTCACGATTTCCTGCATGTCCGAGGAGGCGGGCATGCGCGGCTCTGCACCGTGCTGGAGAGTGCCGGGATCGGCCTGATGGAGAGTGACGCGCGGTTTCATGCGCCGGTGCGCGAGAACGAGGTGCTGGAGCTGGAGATGACCGTGGCGGAATGGCGCTCGCGCAGCCTGCTGCTGGTCTACGAGGGCCGGGTGGGGCAACGGCTCTGCGTGACCGGGCATGAGCGGCGGGGCGTTTTCGTGATGCGCGAGGGGCGCATGGGCGCGGGCGAGGTGGCGCCGCTGCGCGCCGCGCTGGGGCTGGGCGATGACGGCTGAGCGGGGCGGGGGCGTCCAGTCGCTGGATGCCGCGCTGCGCCTGCTGCGGGCGTTGCGCGCCCGGCCCGGCCCGGTCGCGCTGTCCGAGATCGCGCGCGATTGCGACATGCCGCTGTCCAAGGCGCATCGCTACCTCGCCTCCTTCCTGAATGCGGGGCTGGTGGTGCAGGCGGGCCGGTCGGGCAAGTATGATCTGGGCCCCGGCGCGATCGAACTGGGGCTGGCGGCGCTGGCGCGGCACGATTTCGTCAACCGTGCCGCCGACGCGATGCCCGATCTCTGCGCCGCGACCGGCATGACGGTGCTGCTGTCGGTCTGGGGCAGCCAGGGCGCGACGGTGGTGCGCTGGGAACGCGCGGCAGCGCCCCTGGTCACCTCGATGGGGCTGGGCACCGCGTTGCCGCTGCTCAATTCCGCCTCGGGCCGGGTCTTCCTGGCCTGGGCCCCGCAGGCGGTGGTGGCCGCACAGCTGACGGCCGAGCGTGCCCGGCTTGAGGCCACGCCGGGCATCGCACCCGATCTCGATCCTGGCGCCGACGGGGTGGCGCGGCTGGCCGAGGAGATCCGCGCCCGCGGCGTGGCCACCGTCGACGGCCGGTTCATCCCCGGTCTCGTCGCCGCCGCGGCGCCGATCCTGGATTGGCAGGGCCAGGCCCAGGCGGCGGTGACGCTGATCGGCACAGATCTGCGCAGCATCGCGCCGGAGGCGCCGCAAGTCGCCGCGCTCAAACGCTTTTGCGCCGAGCATTCCGTGCGGGGCGTGGAAAAAGGCTGACGCAGGGAAAAGCCTGCGCTACCAATTGGCATAACGATGCCGGGTCGGGCCCGCCCCGGCACATATCCGGGAGGACCAGCATCATGCACATGTCGGACAGCCGCGACATCAAGGCCGACCGCGCCACCGTCTGGGCGGCGCTTCTGTCGCCGGAGGTTCTGAAGGAATGCGTGCCCGGCTGCCAGGAGCTGACCGGCTCGCCCGAAGACGGGTTCAAGGCGATCGTCGTGCAGAAGGTCGGCCCGGTGAAGGCAACCTTCAAGGGCACGGTCACCCTGTCCGGGATGGACGAGCCGAACCGCCTGCACCTGGCCGGCGAGGGCAAGGGCGGGGCGGCGGGCTTCGCCAAGGGCGGCGCCGATGTGACGCTCGAGGAGATCGAGGGCGGCACGCGGCTCAGCTATGATGTCGAGGCCAAGGTGGGCGGCAAGCTCGCGCAGCTGGGATCGCGCGTGATCGACGGTTTCTCGAAGAAGATGGCCGATCAGTTCTTCACCCGCTTCCAGGACGCGGTGGAGGGACCGGCAGAGGAAGAGGACGCCCCCGAGGCCGAGGAAACGGGTGGCAAGAAGGGTTGGTTCAAGAGACTCGTCAAGGGCTGAGGGCCGGGCTAGTCTTCCGTTAAAAAGAGGGAGGAATTGATGACCAAGATTTCCATGACGGTGAACGGCAAGCCCGCCGCGGGCGAGGTCGAGGGCCGCACGCTGCTGGTGCATTTCCTGCGCGACACGCTGGGGCTCACCGGAACGCATGTGGGCTGCGACACGTCGCAATGCGGGGCTTGCCTGGTGCATGTGGATGGCAAGGCGGTGAAGTCCTGCACCATGTTCGCCGCCGAGGCCGAGGGCGCCGAGGTCAAGACCATCGAGGGCATGGCCAATGCCGATGGCTCGCTTTCGGTGATCCAGCAGGCCTTCCAGGACCATCACGGGCTTCAGTGCGGCTTCTGCACGCCGGGGATGGTGATGTCGGCGGCGTCCCTGCTGGCCGAGAACCCCAAACCTTCCGAGCACGAGATCCGCGATTACCTCGAAGGCAACATCTGCCGCTGCACCGGGTATCACAACATCGTCAAATCGATTCTCGCGGCCTCGGGGCAGGATGTGGGCGCGATCGCGGCGGAATGACGGGACAAGGGGAGGGAACATCCCCGCCCCGCGCCAGATGGGGCGACACCCATCGACACCAGGGAGGAATGAGTGACATGCCGAAGGATCATGGCATCGGCGCAAGCCCGAAGCGGCGCGAGGACCTGCGCTTTCTGACGGGCCAGGGCCGGTATACCGACGACATCAACATCCACGGGCAGGCCTACGCCCATTTCCTGCGCTCCGACGTGGCGCATGGAAAGATCGTGAATATCGACACCTCCGAGGCCGAGAAGATGCCGGGCGTGCTGCGCATCTTCACCGGCAAGGATTTCGAGGCGGCCGGCAGCCTGCCTTGCGGCTGGCAGGTGACCGACCGGTTCGGCAACCCGATGAAGGAACCGCGCCACCCGGTGCTGGCCGAGGGCAAGGTGCGCCATGTGGGCGATCCGATCGCCGCGGTGGTGGCCGAAACGCTGGAACAGGCGCGTGACGCCGCCGAGGCGATCGTGGTGGATATCGAGGAGTTGCCCGCCGTCGTCGACATGAAGAAGGCCCTGGAGGATGGCAGCGCGCTGGTCCATGACGATCTGGGCGACAACTTGTGCTACGACTGGGGCTTCGTCGAGGAGAACAAGGACGCGGTGGACGAGGCGATCCGCAACGCCGCCCATGTCACCACCGTCGAGCTGGTCAACAACCGCCTCGTGCCCAACGCGATGGAGCCGCGCGTGGCCGTGGGCCAGTGGACCCGGCACAACGACGAGTACACGCTCTACACCACCTCGCAGAATCCGCATGTGATCCGGCTGCTGATGGGGGCCTTCGTGCTGTCCATCCCCGAGCACAAGCTGCGGGTGGTGGCGCCGGATGTGGGCGGGGGCTTCGGCTCGAAGATCTACCACTATGCCGAGGAAGCCTTCGTCACCTATGCCTCGAAAGAGGTGGGGCGGCCGGTGAAATGGACCGCCTCGCGCAGCGAGGCCTTCATGTCCGACGCGCATGCGCGGGACCATGTCACCCGGATCGAGCTGGCGCTGGACGCGGACAACAACTTCACCGCGGTGCGCACCTCGACCCATGCCAATATGGGCGCCTATCTCTCGACCTTCGCGCCGTCGATTCCCACATGGCTGCACGGCACGCTGATGGCGGGCAATTACAAGACGCCGCTGGTCTATGTGAACGTGAAGGCGGTGTTCACCAACACCGTGCCGGTGGATGCCTATCGCGGCGCGGGCCGGCCCGAGGCCACCTACCAGCTGGAGCGCGTGATCGACAAGGCGGCGCGCGAGCTCGGGGTCGATCCCATCGCGCTGCGCCGGCAGAATTTCATCACCGAGTTCCCCTACCAGACTCCGGTGGCGGTGGAATACGATTCGGGCGATTTCCATCGCCTGATGGACAAGCTGGAGGCCAATGCCGATTTCGGGGGCTTCGCCGCCCGTCGAAAGGACAGCGAGGCCAGGGGCAAGCTGCGCGGGCTGGGCATCAACTGCTTCATCGAGGCCTGCGGCATCGCGCCGTCGAACCTCGTGGGGCAGCTGGGCGCGCGTGCGGGGCTGTACGAATCCGCGACCGTGCGGGTCAACGCCACCGGCGGCATCACCGTGATGACGGGCTCGCACAGCCATGGCCAGGGGCATGAAACCGTGTTCCCGCAGGTCATCGCCGACATGATCGGCATCGACGAGAGCATGGTCGAGATCCAGCATGGCGACACCGCCAACACCCCGATGGGCATGGGCACCTACGGCTCGCGCTCGATCGCGGTGGGCGGTAGCGCGATGTACCGCGCCGCGGAGAAGATCATCGCCAAGACCAGGAAGATCGCCGCGCATCTGCTGGAAGCCTCCGAAGCCGATATCGAGCTCAAGGAGGGCAAGTTCACCGTGGCGGGCACCGACAAGTCGGTGGCCTGGGGCGACGTGACGCTCGCGGCCTACGTGCCGCACAACTACCCGCTGGAGGACCTCGAGCCGGGGCTGGAGGAAACCGCCTTCTACGATCCCAACAACTTCACCTACCCGGCGGGCGCCTATGCCTGCGAGGTGGAGGTCGATCCCGAAACCGGCCGCGTCACCATCGAACGCTTCACCACCGCCGATGATTTCGGCAACGTGGTCAACCCGATGATCGTGGACGGCCAGGTGCATGGCGGGCTGGCGCAAGGGATCGGCCAGGCGCTGCTGGAAAACGCCACCTATGACGAGAACGGCCAGCTGCTGAGCGCGTCCTACATGGATTACGCCATGCCGCGCGCCGATGACGTGCCGTTCTTCAGCGTGGATCATTCCAACGGCACGCCCTGCACCCACAACCCGCTGGGGGTGAAGGGCTGCGGCGAAGCCGGGGCGATCGGCTCAACCCCGACTGTCATCAACGCGGTGATCGACGCGCTGCAATCGGGTGGCCACAAGGTGGATCACGTGGACATGCCGGTGACCCCGTCGCGGGTCTGGGCTGCGATGCAGGCGGCACGCGGCTGAGGCCGGAACCGGGCGGCGGCGCCCCTCGGTGCCGCCGCGACAAGGGCATTTTGGAAAACATGAAGGGCCGGGCCGCGCGCCCGCCTTCGCCGGAGAGAAGAAGATGTATAATTTCGACTTCGTGAAACCCTCCTCGGTGGCCGATGCGGTGGCCGCGCTGCAAGAGGAAGAGGCCCAGCCGCTGGGCGGCGGGCAGACGCTGATCCCCGCGCTGAAGCAGCGACTGGCAAGTCCCTCGAAGCTGGTGAGCCTTGCTGGCATCGACGAGATTCGGGGGATCTGCAAGGACGATGCGGGCCGGGTCTGCATCGGTGCGGGCACCACCCATGCCGAGGTGGCTGCGGGTGCGGGGGACTATCCGGCACTTGCGGCACTGGCAGGCCAGATCGGCGATCCGGCTGTGCGCAACCGCGGCACGATCGGCGGAAGCCTGGCCAACAACGATCCCTCGGCCTGCTACCCGGCCGCCGCGCTGGGATCGGGCGCGACCATCGTGACCAATGCGCGCGAGATCGCGGCGGACGACTATTTTCAGGGCATGTTCGCCACCGCGCTGGACGAGGGCGAGATCCTCACCGAGATCCGTTTTCCGGTGCCGGAGACCGCCAATTACCAGAAGTTCGAGCAACCCGCCTCGCGTTTCGCGCTGGTCGGGGTGTTCGTGGCGAAATATGCCGACGGGGTGCGCGTGGCGGTGACCGGCGCCTCCGAAGAAGGCGTTTTCCGCTGGACCGAGGCGGAAGAGGCGCTCGTGGCGAATTTCTCGCCCGAGGCGGTGGCGGGGCTGAGCCTGCCGGCCGACGGCATGATCGGCGATCTGCACGGCTCGCCCGAATATCGCGCGCATCTGGTGGGCGTGATGACCAGGCGCGCGGTGGCCGCCGCCGGCTGAAGCCGGCCGCCGCCACGCAGAAAGGGCCGGTCCTGTCGCCGGGCCGGCCCGTCCTGTCCTTGGAATAGGCCTTTCCTGCGTGCTTTCGCGCGCCCGGTGCCGCGTGTGTTTCCGCTGCGAGCGGTACCGCCGCATCCGCAGAGGAAAGAAGGGCGGCGTCCAAGCCCCCAACATCTCGGACGCCGCAAGAGTCACCCGCCGGACCGTTGCCCCATCCGGTCACATGGCAGGCGGTGTAAATGGCCGCGACCCCAAGCATGGCCCAAGGGCACGGAACCTGGATCCGGTCCGACCTGGCGCCTTGCAGATCGTTTGAATGTCTGCTTGTGCGCCAGCTTATTGTTCTATTTGTAGGACAGCTTGTCTAGAAGTTATTTATACCTGTCGGACCCGGCGCTCGGCCGCGAGAGCGAAGGCTGGAGGCGGGAACAAAAAACCCCCATCGGCGGCATTTGCCGCCGGGGGGCGAAATCTTCGAACCGGCCAGCCGGTTTTCGAAGGTGGCTCGTTCCTGTGCTCTCGCCCGGCATCGGAGGCGCTGGGGCGAGAGCGGGCCCGATGGCTTACAGCAGAAGCCGCCAGATCAGGTAGTTCGGTGCCAGCATCGCGAAGGCGATGCAGAAAAGCTTGGAATAGTGCGCCGCCTTGCCCAGCATGCCCTCGCCCTTTGCGGTGGGCTCGAAGGCACTGGCGCCGGCCATCAGGGCGTAGCCCATCTTTTCCGACTCGCGCTTCTTGGCCTCGATCGAGCGCATTGCCCGGGCGAAGACCTCGCTCTGGCGCAGCGCCTCGGTTGCGCTGCGGTTTTCGAGAACCATCTCACCGTCCATCGTCTCGTCTCCTTCCCGTCATTTCCGCCCCAAGGTAGACTAGTCTGCTCAAACGTCCACCCGGATTGACATCAACCCCGATATGCAGTCGAAAGCGTTAAAAAGTTGAGCAGGATCAAGGCGCGCCACGGAGAATTCTGTCTGGCTGATCGGCGGGCGGGGCGCATCGCGACTCAGGTCGCCGGGCCGGGGCCGCGCACCACGCCGCTATCGAAAAGCCGTGCGATCTCGGTGCCGTCCAGCCGCGCCACATCCGCCAGGATCTCCTCGGTATGGGCGCCCAGCAGCGGTGCCGGGGCAGGCGGTTCGCGCCCGGCGGCGGAGAAGGCGAAGGGGCTGCCGGGCGTGAGGTAGTCGCCGATTCCCGGCTGGTGCAATGTCGAAAAGATCGGGTTCTCGGTGGACAGGTCCGGGTCTTCGGCAAGGGCTGTGGCGAAATCGCGGAACACCGACCAGGTGATCCCGGCCGCGTCGAAGGTGGCGGCGAACTCCTCCACGCGCCGGGCAGCGAACCATGGC
>JBKHDP010000037.1:0-17993 GCA_046541255.1 Paracoccaceae bacterium
GCCGCTGGGGCCCGCCCTTCATCGAACGCGAAGGCGACATATCCGCCGCCTACTTTCACGGCTGCAACCGTGGCAAGGCCTCGGTCACGGTGGATTTCCGCACGCCCGAGGGCCAGGCGCGCGTGCGCGAGCTGGTGGCGGACGCGGATATCGTCATCGAGAATTTCAAGGTCGGCGGTCTGGTCAAGTACGGGCTGGACCATGCCAGCCTGCGCGCGCTTCATCCGCGGCTGATCTATTGTTCGATCACCGGCTTCGGCCAGACCGGTCCCTATGCCCACCGGGCAGGATACGATTACATCATCCAGGGGATGAGCGGGCTCATGTCGATCACCGGCGATCCCGACGGCCAGCCGCAGCGCGCGGGGGTGGCGATCACCGACATCTTCACCGGGGTCTATGCCGCCACGGCGATCCTCGCGGCGCTGCACCAGCGCCAAGCCACCGGCGAGGGCCAGCATATCGACATGGCGCTGCTGGACGTGGCGGTGGCGGTGACGGCGAACCAGGCGATGAACTATCTGGCCACGGGCACGCCGCCGGCGCGGACCGGGAATTTCCACCCCAACCTCTCGCCCTACCAGGTCTTCGAATGCGCCGATGGCCATATCATCATCGCCACCGGAAACGATGCGCAGTATCAGCGCCTGTGCAAGCTTCTTGGACGGGACGACCTGGCCCAGGCGCCGGACTTCCTCACCAATGCCGACCGGGTGACCCGGCGCGACGCGCTCTCGGAGCTGCTGAGCGAGGCGACACGCGGTTTTGCCAAGGCCGACCTGCTGGCCGCCTGCGAGGCCGAGGGCGTACCGGCCGGGCCGATCAACGACATGGCCGAGGTGTTTGCCGACCCGCAGGTCAAGGCGCGCGGGATGCAGGTAACGCTCGACGGCGTGCCCGGGGTGCGCTCGCCCTTCACCATGTCGGGTGGCGAGCTGGTGCTGGACCGTCCCTCGCCGAAGCTTGGCCAGGACAGCTAGGCAGGGCGCGGCTCAGCTGTCCAGCAGCCGCGCCAGCGCCTCGTCCAGAAGCGCCGGCGCGGCGATCTCCAGCCGTACCGGCAGGGTCAGAACCTTGCGGCGGAAATCCGGCGGCAGGCGCACCGCGTCCTTCTCGGTGGTCACCAGCTGCGCGCCCCGCAGCGCGGCCTCCCGCTCCAGCCGGATCATCAGCGCCCGGGTCAACGGCTGGTGATCCTCCAGCGCCTCGCCGCGCACCAGCTCGGCGCCAAGCCCTGCCAGCGTGGCGAAGAATTTCTCCGGATGGCCGATCCCCGCGAAGGCCAGCGCGCGCAGCCCGGCCCAGTCCATCCCCGTGGCCAGCGGGCTCAGCCGCCCGGTCAGATGCGGCAGCGCGATCGCCCCGCCCCTGGTCTCGGCGAAGGCGCGCTGCGCGGGTTCCGGCCCGATCGACAGCAGCAGGTCGGCTCGCGCCAGCCCGGCGGCCACCGGCTCGCGCAGAGGCCCCGCCGGCAGGCACCGCCCGTTGCCAAAACCCTTCGCCGCGTCCACGACCACCAGCGACAGGTCGCGCGCCAGCGCCGGGTTCTGGAACCCGTCATCCAGCACCAGCAGATCGGCGCCGGCGGCCACCGCCGCCCGTGCCCCCGCCGCCCTGTCGCGGGCCACGAAGGTGGGGGCGAAGGCCGCCAGCAGAAGCGGCTCGTCGCCCACATCGGCTGCCGAGTGCTCACGCTCCGATACCTGCACCGGGCCCGACAACCGCCCGCCATGCCCGCGCGACACCACTGCCGGGCGTCGCCCCCGAGCCTGCAGCTGCTGCACCAGCCAGATCGCCGTGGGTGTCTTGCCGGTGCCGCCCGCGTTCAGGTTGCCGACGCAGATCACGGGCACGCCCGGCCGAAAGCCCGGCCCACGCGCGACCCTTCGGGCGGTGGCCCACGCGGTCAGCGCGCCCAGCGGCGCCAGCAGCCGCGCCCGCCAGTCGGGCCGGTCCGGCGGGGTGAACCAGAAGCCCGGCGCCCGCATCAGCGCGCCGCCCCGAGATCGAGCGTATCGAGCACCAGGTCGGTGATCCGGTCGGTCACGTCGGCGCCTTCCGAGACGATGTCCCAGGCCGCCTGCGCCATCACCGCCGCCCGGTCGGGCGCCACCAGCTCGGCAAGCGCCGTGGCCAGGCTTTCGGAATCCTTCACGATCCGCGCGGCCGCCGCGCCCGACAGGCGCCCGTAGGGGCCGAGATGGCGGCCCACATTGGGCCCGTAGAGCACGGCCGACCCCAGCGCCGCCGGCTCGTAGGGATCGCGCCCGCCATGGCCCGGCTCCAGCGAACTGGCCATCAGCGTGACCGGCGCCAGACGGTACCACAGGCCCATCTCGCCCCGGGTATCGGCCAGCAGCACCTGGGTGTTCTCGTCGGGCAGCCCGCCCTCGGACCAGCGCACATGCCGCAGCCCGGCGCGGTCGAGCGCGGCGACGAAGGTGTCGCCCATATCCGTGGAGTCCGGCACCAGGATCAGCAGCAGGCGGTGCGACAGCCGCGCCGTGGCGCGATGCGCCCGAAGCACGGTGTCCAGCTCGCCCGGCTGCACCATCGCCGCCAGCCAGATCGGCCGGCCGGCCAGCACCTGGCCCATCCGGTCGAATTCCGTCATGTCGCAGGGCAGCGCGGCGGCACCTTCGCGCAGCGGCCCGGTCATGGCGATGTCGTCCGGCGCCACGCCCAGCCGCTGAAGCCGCCGCGCCGCCACCTCGGAACGCACCAGGGCGCAGGCAAATCGGGCCTGGCTCGTCCGCACCAGGGCGGGCATCCAGCTTCCCGGCCCGGTGCCGATCTCGTCCGCCCCGGCATCGATCATGAAAAGCGGCACATCGGCCTGATCGACGGCGGCCAGCAGGGCGGGGCGCAGCGTCCCCCCGGCCCAGAGGCCGCAATCGGGCCGCCAATGCGCCGCGAAGGCCTCGGTCTCGGCCAGGGTCTCGGCCGGCACGCGTTGCCAGAGGGTGTCGCGCCCGGGCCGGGCGGGCAGTTCGATGCCGCGCTCGGCGGTGAACAGCACCGAAAGTCCGGGCCGCGTCCGGCGCAGGCGGCGGCCAAGCTGGGCCAGCGCGCCGCACCGCGCTGCGGTGGTCGCATGGATCCAGACCAGCTCGCCCTCCGGGCGCGGTGGCCGCGCGGGCGCGGGGCCGGGGGCGGCGCGGCCCGGCAGGGCGAGATAGGCGGCCAGACCGAAATCGCGGATCAGCTGTCGAGTTCCTCGGTGGGCGAGGCCTCGGCCTCCTCGTCGCGCAGCCTGTGCAGATGCGCAATGAAATAGCGCATATGGGCGTTGTCGACGGTGCGCTGGGCCTCCGCCTTCCAGGCGTTATAGGCCGTTTCATAGTCGGGAAAGATCCCGACGATGTGAATGTCCTCGACATTCTTGAAGCGGTTGCGGGTCGGGTCGACGAGTTCGCCGCCGAAAACCAGGTGCAGTCGCTGAACCATGCGGATCCCCTTGTTGGCCGCTGCGTGTCGCGCGCGACCCTAAGCAAGGGACGGCGCGGGTCAACCCCGCTCCGGGCACCTCCCGGCAAGGTCACGCCCTTCTTCTTGGCCGAAATATCCCGGGGGAGGACGCCCGGAACGGGCGGCCGGGGGCAGAGCCCCCGGGGATCTTGGCAAGATTCTCTCCGGGAACGGGCGACGCGCTCGGAAGCGGTGCTCAGGTCGCCAGCGCGGCCAGCAGGTCGTGATGCAGCGCTGGCCCCGCCGCCACCACGCCGTTGCTGCGCGGCGGTGCGGTGTTGAAGCGCAGCGCGCTGCCTCTCCGGTCGGTGACGCGCGCGCCCGCCTCGGTGCAGATCAGCGCGCCGGCGGCGATGTCCCAGTCCCAGCTTTCGCGCAGGGTCAGCATCGCGTCGAACCGTCCCTCCGCCACCAGCGCCAGCCGGTAGGCCAGCGAGGGCCTGTGATGGCGCTTGAAGCCCGGCACCGCGCCGCGCCAGTTCCGGCTTTCCATCGCGTAGCGGGTGGCCAGAACGTCGGCACCGTCGGCCCGCGGCGCCTCGGTCGGAGCGATCGCGGCCCCGTTCAGCGTTGCGCCCGCGTTCCGGGCCGCGGCATAAAGCTTGTCCATCGCGGGAAGGTAGACCACCGCAGCCACAGGCAGGCCGTCCTCGACCACCGCCAGGGAATGCGACCAGCTCGACGAACCCTCGATGAAACCCATCGTGCCGTCGATCGGGTCGAGCACGAAACAGCGCGCGCGCGTCAACCGGGCGTGGCTGTCGGGGTCTTCCTCGCTCAACCAGCCGTAATCGGGCCGTGCGGGCCGCAGCAGCGCGCGCAACTCCTCGTTTACCGCCATGTCCGCTTCGGTCACCGGGCCTGCGCCGCCGGGCTTGTCCCAGCGCCTGGCGCTGGGCCCGTCGAACCGAAGCGCGACCTCCCCGGCCACCCGCGCGGCGCGGATCAGCAGCGCGAGGTCACTCTCCGGCAAGGGTCAGCCCCTCCACCAGCAGCGAGGGCACGACCCGGCTCAACCAGGGCCGGGCGTCATTGGCGGGGCGGATCGTGCGCAGCATCTCGCGCAGGTTGCCGGCCACGGTGCATTCGTTCACCGGCCAGGCGATCTGGCCGTTCTCCACCCAGAAACCCGCGGCGCCCCGGGAATAGTCGCCGGTATTCGGGTTGATGGTGGCACCGATCATCGAGGTCACCAGCAGCCCGGTGCCCATCTCGGCCAGCAGGTCCTCGCGCGTGGCGCTGCCCTGGGTCAGCGCGACATTCCAGTTCGTGGGCGCGGGCGGCGAGGCCACGCCGCGTGCGGCGTTGGCGGTGCTGTCCAGCCCCAGCTTGCGGCCGGTGGCGAGGTCCAGCGTCCAGCCCGTCAGCATCCCGTTCTCCACGATCGCGCGGCGGCGCGTGGGCAGCCCCTCGGCATCGAAGGGGCGCGATCCCGCCGCGCGCCTGCGATGAGGGTCCTCGATCAGCGACAATCCTTCGGGCAACACCTGCGCGCCGGCGGCATCGCGCAGCCATGACGAACCCCGGGCGATCGCGGTGCCGTTCACCGCCGCCAGCAGGTGGCCGACAAGCGACGCCGAGATCCGCTCGTCGAACAGCACGGGCCAGGCGCCGGTGCGCGGGCGTCGCGCGCCCAGCCGCTCCACCGCGCGGGTGCCGGCGCGGGTGCCGATCTCTTCGGCGTCGCGCAGATCGGCCTGGAAGATGCGCGAATCGCCATCGTAGTCACGCTCCATTCCAAGTCCTTCGCCGGCGATCGCCACGCAGGACAGCGAGCGGTCGGTGCGCCGATAGGCGCCGGAAAAGCCGTTCGTCGCCGCCAGGGCAACCTCGCGCGCGGCATAGCCTGCCGAGGCGGATTGCACCTGGGTCACGCCCTGCACCGCGAGCGCCGCGGCCTCGGCGCGGCGCGCCTCTTCCTGCAGCGCGTCCGGGTGCGGTTCGGGCGCGGGGTCGGCCATTTCCAGTGCCGCGAAATCCGCGCCCCGCGCCAGCTGTTGCGGGTCGGCCAGCCCGACAGTGGGGTCTTCCGGGGCCTCGCGCGCCATGGCCACCGCGCGTTCGGCCATTTCGGCCAGTGTTTCGGCCCGCGTGTCCGAGGCCGAGACACAGGCCTGTCGCCGGCCCACCAGCACCCGCAGGCCAAGATCGGTGCCTTCCGCGCGTTCGGCCTGTTCCAGCGTCCCGCCGCGCATGTCGATGCTGAGCGACCGGCCAGCGATCACAACCGCGTCGGCTGCCTCGGCCCCGGCCTTGCGGGCGGCGTCCAGCAGCGCGTGGGCGAGGGTCTCGGGCGTGGGGGCGGTCATTGGCGGCTCTCCTGTTCCGGGTTGCGGTGGAGGTAGCCTTCCAAGGGACGGTCTGCAAGTTGCGCGCCGGGCCGGGCCGCAGTGACCCGCAGACATGCAAGGGGCCGCGGCGCAGGCGGCCGCGGCCCCGATCCGAGTGCCCGTCGGTTACTGCAGGCGCTGGCCGTTGGCCAGGACATGGCCCTGATCGTTGATCTCGATCGTCGAGGTCAGCACGTCATCGCCCGCCGGAACCGCGAACATTCCCATCATCATCCGCGCTCCCATCGCCTGCTCTTCGGGCAGCAGCCCCATCGAGACCAGCTTTTCCAGCAAGGCCTCGGCGCCGGTGAGCTGCAGGTCGATCTGCCCGCTGGGGCGGGGCATGCCGGGGAAGGTGGCCATGTCGGACGCGTCGAAGGTCGCTTCGCCTTCGCCGGTGAGTTCGGCCCCCAGGGCGCGCACCGTCAGGTCGTTGAGGGCGACCTCCTCCGGTTCGACCGGCATCTGCCCGCCGCTTCCGAACTCTTCCATCGCTGCGGGATCGAGGATGTCCGTCAGCAGCCGCAACGCGCCGGAGATGTCGAAAGAGACGGTGGCCGGATCGCGCGGCAATTGGCCTTGCGGATCGAAGATCTGCCAGAGCTCCTCGTCCATGGTGAAATCGCCCAGCGTCAGACCGAGGTCGAATTCCTGCGCCGTGTCGCCGCGGGCCACCGGCATCAGCATGTTGAAGGCGGTCTGCCCGAGTTCGAACGCGACCGGCATCGGCAGCGTGGTGCCGCGGAAATCGATCCGGGTGTTCTCGCCGGTCGCCGCATAGCGCATCCGGTCGGCGTTCAACTCGCTGACAAGGCTGCCGCCGTCGGAACTGGAGGTGCCGGCCATGGTATCGCCGTCATCCTCGAAGGTGAAATCGGCATTGCCGCCGGTATAGCGGATCGTGCTGTCCACGGCGTAGCCGGATTTCAGCGCCGCGCCCATGTCGGCCAGGTCGACGCCTTCGGGCAGGGCAAGCGAGCCGTCCAGCGACAGGCCTTCCATCGCGCCGGTCAGCACCATGCGGCCGTCTTCGTCGGGCGGCGCCACCGTCAGGTCATAGGCCAGCCGGGCGGCGCTCATGGTCTGGGCAATGTCGCGCACCGTGTCGCCCGACAAGATCGACTGGCCCGTCATGTCATCCAGGGTCATGGCCATGGCCATGGCCTCTCGCGGCATCTCCTCGCCGTTTTCGGCGAAACGCTCCAGCGACAGCCCGACCTCGTCGGCCTCGTAATCGTAGGTCATCTGTTCGGGCGTCCCCGAGGCGGTGATGCCCAGCCCGCTCTGCGTCAGCAGGAATGTCATGTCGAGCTGATCACCCTCCTCCGGGCGGATCTCGACATCGACACGGTTTTCCTCGGGGTAGACGATGCTGACCGTGCCATCGTCATTGTCGGTCAGGCTCAGCGCCTCGATCCGCACCTCGGCGGTTCCACCAACATCCGGGATCGGCAGCGAGATCGCGATCTCCGACAGGTCGAGCGTGTCGCCCGAGGTCGTTTCCTCGGCCGACATCTCGTAGCCCAGCCCGTCGACATAGGCGCGCATGTCGTCCCAGACCTGCTGCGACGTCACGTCGGCGAAGACGGGGCTTGCGGTGGCCAGCGCACAAACCGCTGCGGCACCGCCTGGTCGGGTGAAAAGAGCCATAATGAACCTTCCCTGTGCAATCATCGGGGCGAGCTTCACCCCTCGGGTTCCAAGCGTCAAGGGGCGCACCGGGCTGGACCGCGCCTTGCCGGCTGCGTATCAAGTTCGAAGGTGCAAGTGAAGCGAGGGAGGCCAGGGATGAGCGACGTTTCGGGCAAGGCCGTGATGATCACGGGGGCCAGCCGCGGCATCGGCGCTGCTGCCGCGCGGGAATTCGCCGCCCGGGGCGCGCAGGTCGCGCTGCTGGCGCGCAGCGAGGGCGAGATCGCCGAACTGGCGGGTGAGATCGGGGACGCGGCGGTGGCCATTCCGTGCAACGTGGCGCGTTACAACGAGGTGGAGGCGGCGGTGCGTGCCTGCCTGCAGGCCTTCGGACGGCTGGATGTGCTGATCAACAACGCGGGCGTGATCGAACCCATCGCGCCGCTGGCGGCGGCCGAGCCCGAGGGCTGGGCGCGGGCGGTGGACATCAACCTGAAGGGCGTCTTCCACGGCATGCGCGCGGCGATGCCGGTGATGATGGAGGCCGGGGGCGGCACCATCCTGACCGTAAGCTCCGGCGCCGCCCATCGCGCGCTGGAGGGCTGGAGCCATTACTGTGCCGCCAAGGCCGGCGCGGCGATGCTGACCCAGAGCTGCGACCTGGAGGGCCGGGCGCATGGCATCCGCGCGATTGGCCTGTCGCCCGGCACGGTTGCCACCCGGATGCAGCGCGAGATAAAGGCCAGCGGGGTGAACCCGGTGAGCGACCTCGACTGGTCGGACCACATCCCGCCGGAATGGCCGGCGCGCGCGCTGGTCTGGATGTGCGGACCCGACGCCGATGACTGGCTGGGCGGAGAGATCTCGCTGCGCGCCCCGGAAATCCGGCAGAAGGTGGGCCTGGCATGATCCGCTGCGAGAGGGACGGCGCGCTCTGGACCGTCACGATCGACCGGCCCGACAAGGCCAATTCGCTGACGCTTGCCATGCTGCAGGATCTGGCCGAGATCGCCGAGGCGGCGCAGGAGGAGGCACGGGTGCTGGTCCTGACCGGGGCGGGCAAGGTCTTTTCGGCCGGCGCCGACCTGGAAGAGGCGCGCGCGGGCTTGGCCACCTCGCCGGTCTGGGAGCGGCTTTCGGGCACGCTGGCGGCGTTTCCGGGCCTGTCCATTGCCGCGCTGAACGGCACGCTGGCGGGCGGAGCGATGGGCATGGCGCTGGCCTGCGATCTGCGGCTGGCCGTGGCCGAAGCGAAATTCTTCTATCCCGTGATGAAGCTGGGCTTCCTGCCGCAACCCTCCGATCCGGGGCGTCTGGCGGCGCTGGTGGGCCCGGCCCGGGCGCGGCTTTTGCTGATGGGCGGGGCGAAGATCACCGCCGAGGAGGCGCTTCGCTACGGGCTGATCGAGCGGATCGTGCCGCGCGAAACCCTGCTGGAGGAGGCCCGCCTGCTGGCCGCCGACACGCTGGCGGCCGACCCGGCCATCGCGCGCGGTATCAAGGCGCTCTGCCGCTGAAGCCGCATGGGGGCCGCCCGCCGGGTTTTCGAAGAAAGATGACCTGTCAGGCCGCGAGCCACTGCCGGGCCTGCGCCTCCTCCTCGGGGGCGAAGATGCGGATCTCGGCCGGCAACTCCCGGTTGCCCATCCTGGCGAAATTGGCGATCCAGCTCTGATCGCCCAGCACTGCAAGCTTGCGAATCCGCGACAGCACCTTGGAATCGGTGCGCATGCCCGGTGCCGCGGCGCCAAGCCTGACGCCGTCCACCGGGCCGATCCGTTCGAGCACGTCGATGCGCGCATGCTGCGCGGCAAAGCGTTCGATGGCCGGACCCATCTGCTGCATCTGCTCTTCGGTGATCCTCCCGGTGATGTGCAGCTCCAGCAATGCCGTGTCGTGATGTTCGGTGACGTCGATGCTCATGGACGTCCTCGCTTTCTTCGGCGCGGCCCCGGCGAGCGGGAATGGAACCCCGGTGGCCGCTTCGCCACCCAGCCGATGAATTTCCCCAACCGGGGATGTTGGCGCAACGCCTCGACGGTGTGGAAGTTCCGTGCCAGCTCCGCCTCGGTCAGCGTGGCGTGGATCTCGTTGTGGCAGATCTGGTGCAACAGCACCGTCGGCCCGCCCTTGCCGCCCTTCAACCTGGGAACGAGGTGATGCAGGCTCTGCGGAGCGCCGGAGGGAATCGGGCGGCCGCAAAGCGGGCAGATGGGGTCTTGCGCCATGTCGCTCATCGCGCGACAGGATGGCGCGGTGGCGCGAAAGGGCAAGAGCTTGGGCAAAGAGGCGCTGGTGATCGGGGCAGGCCCCGCCGGGCTGATGGCGGCGGAAGAACTGGCGCGCGCGGGTCTGTCGGTGACGGTGGCCGAGGCGCGGCCCTCGGTGGCGCGCAAGTTCCTGATGGCGGGCAAGTCCGGGCTGAACCTGACCAGGGCCGAGCCGTTTGCGGATTTCCTGGCGGCCTATGCCGAGGCCGCGCCGCATCTGCGCCCGATGCTGGAGGCGTTCGGCCCGGATGAGGTCATGCGCTGGGCCGAGGGGCTGGGCCAGCCGCTTTTCACCGGCTCCACCGGCCGGGTGTTCCCCGTGGCGATGAAGGCCTCTCCATTGCTGCGCGCATGGCTGGTGCGGCTCGACGGTCTGGGCGTGGCGCGCCGTGTGCGCTGGCGCTGGGCCGGCTGGGAGGAGGGCGCGGCGATCTTCGAGACGCCCGGCGGGCGGATCGCGCAGCGCGCGCATGTGACCGTGCTGGCGCTGGGCGGGGCCAGCTGGGCGCGGCTTGGCTCTGACGGGGCCTGGGCGGCGCTGCTGGCGGCCGAGGGCGTGGCGCTTGCGCCTTTCGCCCCGGCCAATGCGGGGCTTTCGGTGGCCTGGTCGGCGCATATGGCCCCGGTGATCGGCCAGCCGCTCAAGGCGGTCGCGTTCCGCGCCGGCGGGCAGGCGGTACGGGGCGAAGCGGTGATCTCGGCCCGCGGGCTCGAGGGGGGCGGCATCTACCGGATCAGTCGGGCGGTGCGCGAGGGGGCCCGGCTGGAGATCGACCTGGCGCCGGATCTGTCCGCGGAGGATGTCGCCCGCCGCATCGCGCGGCCGCGCGGCAAGGCCAGCCTGTCGAACCACCTGCGCAAGGCACTGCGGCTGGATCCGGCCAAGCTGGCGCTGCTGCGCGAATTCGCGGGGCCGTTGTCGCGCTTCCCGGAAGTGCTGGCCCAGCATGTCAAGGCGCTGCCGGTGCGGCACGAGGGGCTGCGGCCGATCGACGAGGCGATCTCCACCGCGGGCGGGGTGCGCTGGACCTCGCTGGACGAGGGCCTGATGCTGCGCGCCCGGCCTGGCGTGTTCTGCGCGGGCGAGATGCTGGACTGGGAGGCGCCAACCGGCGGCTACCTGCTCACGGCCTGCCTTGCTACCGGGCGCTGGGCCGGGCGGGCGGCGGCGGCAAGGGCGGGCTGAGCCAGGCCGTGGGCCAGTGCCCGCGACGATGCGCCAGGCGCCCGGTCAGGCCGCCTGTTCCACCAGCCGCCGGAACGCCGGGCGGCTGCGCATCCGCTTGACGTAATCCGCGAATCGCGGCTCGTCCGAGGGAAAGCCCGCATTCTTCGCCCAGCCGCCGCAATGGGCCAGGATGATGTCGGGCACCGTGATGTCCTCGCCGGCCAGGAACGGCCCGGACATCTCGTCCATAAGGGCCGAAACGTGACGGGCATATTCCCATTTCAAGCTGTCCTTGACCTGCGGCACCCGCTGCTCCTCGGGCAGGACGAAACTGTGCTTCGCCGCCGCCCAGAGCACCGAATCGACCTCGTCCAGCACCCGGAAGGTCATCGCGTCCTGCCGGGCGCGCGCCACCGTGCCCGCCGGATGGGTGAGCTGGCCGTGCTTGTCGGCGAGATAGGTCAGGATCGCGGTGGAATCGCGGATTGCGGCATCGCCATCCAGCAGGACCGGGATCTTGCCCGAGGGATTGACCGCGCGCACCGCCTCCGAGCGCGGCGGCTCGGCGCGCAGCTCGTAGGGCGCGCCCAGCTCTTCCAGCATCCACATCACGCGGAATGCGCGGCTCTTGAGGTTGCCGATGACCGTGTACATGGTTGCTTCCTCCCGGTTTGCAGGCAGGGAAGCACCGGCGACCGGTATTGGCAAGGGCTCAGCGCCGGGCCAGCATCGCCAGCCGGATCAGCGCGCGTTCCACCAGCGCCATGGCCGGGGCGCGCTGCCCGGCCGAGCGCAATTGCAGGTCCGTTTCGGTCAGGATCGCGATGGCCTGTTCCAGTTTCGCCGCCCCCCAGCCCTGGGCCTGGCGCTGCATCCGATCACGCCGCGGCCCGAAGACAGGCGGGCGCATCCGGGCGATACCCTGGCTGACGCCGCCCGGGTCGGAGGCGGCCTGGTAGAGCTGGCGGAAATGCCGGCTGGCGGCGATGCAGAGCCCGACCGGCTGCACCCCCTGCGCGGTCACGCGGCGGATCAGCGGGCCGATCTCGCCGGCGCGGCCCTCGGCCACCACGGCGATCACGTCATCGGCATCCGCCTCGGTCGAGACCGGCGCGCAGGCGGCCACGTCGGCGGGCGAGAGCGGCGTGGCATCGCCGCGCTTGTAGAGCGCCACCTTTTCCAGCGTCTGGCGGAAATCGCCGGGGTCGAGCTGGCGGGCCAGCGCGGTCAGCGCCTCCATCGCGTCGCGGCCGATCTCGCGCAGCCCGGCGCGGGCCAGGTCCGCCTCGATCTCGGCCCGGCCCGGCGGGTCGTCGTAGATTGCCGCGGCATACGCGTTCGGATGACCCTCGAACAGTTTGCGCAGCTTTGCCTTGGCCGTCAGCTGCCCCGCCGTGACGATCACCTGCGCGTCGCCCTCGCGCCATTCGCCCAGCGCCGCGGCGATCACCTCGGCCAGCGTGTCCGAGGCGTCTTCGACGAAGGCGACCCGGGGGCCGGGAAAGAAGCCCTGCGCCTTGATCGCATCCAGCAGCAGCGCCGGGTCGCGCCGCAGATCGGAGGCGGGGATGCGGGCAAGCCGCATCTCGGCCTCGCCCTCGGGGCCGATCAGCGCGGCGATCACCTCCTGCCGCTTCAGCGCCACGCGCATGGCGTCGGGGCCGTAGATCAGCAGGCCGGTGCGGTGCGGCTCGGGCTTCGCGAAATAGCGCGGGGCGTCCCGGGGTGAAAGCTTCATGGCGAATCGGTGGCGGCGGCCGCGGTGATCCGATCGACCACCGCGTCGGCCAGCAGCGTGGCGAGTCGCGCCTCGGCATCGCGTTCCGCCGCCCGGGTCGCCACGGTGGAGCCGGTCGTGGAAAAGCCGGTGAACTCCGACAGGATGCCGCTGGCGATTTCCTGCCCGGTGGCGGTATCGCTCAGCGCGTAGCGCAGGTCGGCCATCAGGTTGAAGCGGATGGTGCGCCCGTCTGCGGTGGTGCCGAGGCCCTCCTGCCGGGTGTCGAGATCGAGGTCGAGCGCGTAGCGCGCGCCCTCTCCGGCCCGGCCGAGCCGGTTTTCCAGCCGCCCGTTGAGCAGGAAGGCCACCCGCGCCTGCGGGTCGGGCAGCCGCACCTGGCCCTGAAGCGCCTCCGCCCCGCCGTCCGGCCCGTAGACCGGGGTGAAACCGCAGGCTCCCAGGCCCGCCGCCGCGGCGGCGAGCAGAAGAAGGCTGCGGCGGTCAGATGACGACATTCACGATCCGGCCGGGGACGACGATCACCTTGCGGGGCTGGCCCCCGTCGAGCGCCCGCACCACAGCATCGCTGGCCAGCGCCGCCTTTTCAACCTCGTCCTTGGCCGCGTCGGCAGGCACCGTGATCTCGCCGCGGCGCTTGCCGTTGATCTGGATCGGCAGCGTCACCGTGTCCGAGACCAGCATCGCCGGGTCTGCCTCGGGCCAGGGCGCGTCCACCAGCAGGCCCTCGCGGCCCAGCAATTGCCATAGTTCCTCGGCCAGGTGCGGGGTCATCGGCGACATCAACTGTGCCAGCGCGGTCGCGGCCTGCCGCCGCGCCGCACCGCCCGCCTGGCTGCGCGCCAGCGTGTTGGTGAAGGCGTAGAGCCGGGCGATCGCGGCGTTGAAGCCGAAGCTGTCCACCCCTTGAGTGACCTCGTGGATGGTCTTGTGCATGTCGCGCAGCAGCGCCTCGTCGGCCTCTGCCGGGCCAGGCTCGGCCGGCATCGCGGCGATCTCGGATACGATCCGGTGAACGCGGGCAAGGTGCTTGTGCGCGGCCTCGGCGCCGGCCGCCGTCCATTCCACGTCGCGTTCCGGCGGGCTGTCGGACAGCACGAACCAGCGCGCGGTATCGGCGCCGTATTGCGCGATGATGGTGACCGGATCGACCACGTTCTTCTTCGACTTGGACATCTTGGCGGAGGCGATCACCTCCACCTCCTCGCCGGTCTGCTTCAGGCGGCCATTCTCGACCTCTTCGGGGAAGTGATAGACCGGCCGGCCCTGTGCGTCCCGGGTCTGGTAGATCGCATGCGTCACCATCCCCTGCGTGAACAGCGCGTCGAAGGGCTCCTTCGAGGTCTCGGGCAGGTGGCCGCAGACATGCATCGCGCGGGCGAAGAAGCGCGAGTAGAGCAGGTGCAGGATGGCGTGCTCGATGCCGCCGATATACTGGTCGACGTTCATCCAGTATCCGGCCTCGGCCAGGTCGGTGGGCGTGTCCGCGCGCGGAGCGGTGAAGCGGGCGAAATACCACGAGCTGTCCACGAAGGTGTCCATCGTGTCGGTTTCGCGTTTCGCGGGCTGGCCGCAGGCGGGGCAGGGCACGTCGCGCCAGGTGGGATGGCGGTCGAGGGGATTGCCGGGGCGGTCGAAGCTCACGTCGTCGGGCAGCAGGACCGGCAGGTTTTCCTTCTTCTCGGGGACCACGCCGCAATCGTCGCAGTGGACCACGGGAATCGGGCATCCCCAGTAGCGCTGGCGCGACAGGCCCCAGTCGCGCAGGCGATACTTGGTCACGCCCTGGCCCACGCCGTTTTGCTCGCAGAAATCGATGGCCGCGTTCACGGCCTCTTCCCCCGTTGCCACCTCGTCCCAGGCGAAGTTCCTGATCCAGCGTACCTTTTCCGACTTGGGCGGCACGAATGCCTCGTCGGCCACCGGTGCGCCGCCCTCAAGCGCGGTGAAAGTGTCGATCACCGGCAGCTCGTACTTGCGCGCGAAATCGAGGTCGCGCTGGTCATGTGCCGGGCAGCCGAAGATCGCGCCGGTGCCGTAATCCATCAGGATGAAATTCGCGATCCAGACCGGCAGCTCCCAGGACGTGTCGAACGGGTGGCGTACCCGCAGCCCGGTATCCATCCCCTTCTTCTCGGCGGTCTCCAGTTCCTCTTCCGAGGTGCCCATCCGGCGGCATTCGGCGTTGAAGGCGGCGATCGCGGGATCGTCGCGCTCCAGCTGGCGGGCCAGCGGATGGTCGGGCGAGATGCCCACGAAGCTTGCGCCCATCAGCGTGTCGGGCCGGGTGGTATAGACCTCGATCCGGTCATGGCCCTCGGGCCCGTCGATCAGCGAGAAGGCGAATTGCAGGCCGCGGCTCTTGCCGATCCAGTTGGCCTGCATGGTCTTCACCTTGGGCGGCCAGTTGTCCAGCGTGTCGAGCGCCGCCAGCAATTCCTCGGAATAGTCCGAGATGCGAAAGAACCACTGCGTGAGTTCGCGCCGTTCCACCACTGCGCCCGAGCGCCAGCCGCGGCCGTTCTCGACCTGCTCGTTGGCCAGCACCGTCATGTCCACCGGATCCCAGTTGACCACGGCGTTCTTGCGGTAGACGAGCCCCTTTTCCAGGAAATCGAGGAACAGCGCCTGCTGCTGTCCGTAATAATCCGGGTCGCAGGTGGCGAATTCGCGGCTCCAGTCGATCGACAGGCCCAGCGGCTTCATCTGCGCGCGCATGTCGGCGATGTTGGAATAGGTCCAGTCCTTGGGGTGCCCGCCGCTGGCCATGGCGGCGTTCTCGGCCGGCATCCCGAAGGCGTCCCAGCCCATCGGGTGCAGCACGTTGAACCCTTGTGCCCGCTTGTAGCGCGCCACCACGTCGCCCATCGTGTAGTTGCGCACATGCCCGATATGGATGCGGCCCGACGGGTAGGGGAACATTTCCAGCACGTAGTATTTTGGCCGACTCTCGTCGCGCGTGGCGGTGAAGCAGCCCGCCCCGTCCCAGGCCTGTTGCCATTTCGCTTCTATCTCGGCAGGGCTGTAGCGCGACATGTGGCGATCCTCGGGCTGCTGCGGATACTCGGCGCAGGCGTGATAGGCCCTCGCCGCGCGCGGGTCCAGATGTCGCCACGAAAAATCCCCGCGCGCATGGCAGATCGCGAGAAGTGCAGCAGGGGAACGCGGGGGCGCGCATGAACATCCTGATCATCCATCAGAACTTTCCCGGCCAGTACAAGCATCTCGCCCCGGCGCTGGCGGCGCGGGGCGACCGGGTGGTGGCACTGACCCTGCGGGTGGACAAGCCGGGGCTGTGGAAAGGCGTGCAGCTGCTGCCCTACAGGCTGGGCCGCGGCAACGGGCAGAACCTGCATCCGTGGCTGGTGGATTTCGAGACCAAGCTGATCCGTGCCGACTCCTGTCACGCCGCCGCGTGCAAGCTGCGCGATCGGGGCTTTTCGCCCGATATCATCCTGGCCCATCCCGGCTGGGGCGAAAGCATGTTCCTCAAGGATGTCTGGCCCGGGGCGAGGTTGGGGCTGTATTGCGAACTCTACCACGACCATTCCGAGACTCACGCGGATTTCGACCCGGAATTCCCCTCCCGCGAGGGCCCGCGCGAGGTGCTGCGGCTGCGGATGAAGAATCTCAACAACCGGCTGCATTTCGAGATCGGCGACGCCGGCACCAGTCCGACGCGCTTCCAGGCCGACACCTTCCCCGAGTCCTTCCGCGACCGCATCGAGGTGATCCATGACGGCATCGACACCGATCTGGTCACGCCCGACCCGGAGGCCCGGCTGGAGGTGACGGGCGGCCGGGTGCTGACCCGCGCAGACGAGGTCATCACCTTCATCAACCGCAATCTCGAACCCTATCGCGGCTACCACGTCTTCATGCGCGCGCTGCCCGAGATCCTGCGCACCAGGCCGCAGGCCCATGTGGTGCTGCTGGGCGGCGACGAGGTGAGCTATGGCGCCCGCCCGCCCGCGGGCAAGACCTGGAAACGGATCTTCATCGACGAGGTGCGCGGGCAGATCCCGGATGAAGACTGGGCCCGGGTGCATTTCCTGGGCCGGGTGCCCTACGCGCGATTCCTGTCGCTGATCCGGGTGAGTCGCGCCCATGTCTACCTGACCTATCCCTTCGTGCTGAGCTGGTCGCTGCTCGAGGCGATGAGTGCCGAGGCGCCGATCCTGGCCAGCGACACCGCCCCGGTGCGCGAGGCGATCACCGAAGGCGAAACCGGCCTGCTGGTGGATTTCTTCGACCGCGATGCACTGGTGGCTCGGCTGAACGGGTTGCTGGACGATCCCGGCCTGCGCGCCCGCCTGGGCGCGGCCGCCCGCGCGCATGTGGTGCAGACCTATGACCTGCGCAGCCGCTGCCTGCCGCGCCAGCTCGATTGGGTGGATCGGCTCGCGCGGATGAGCCCGCGCCCGGCAAGGGTATGATCGCGCTGGACTATTCCGAAGCTTCCTGGCGGAATTCCGGAACGGACCCTGGCCGCGCGCGGGGCGCGGCCGGGCGGTCAGAACCGGCTGTCTTCGCTGCGAAGCTGCCGCGCACGGGCCAGGATCGCATCCTCGACCGCCCGCTGCGTGCCGACATCCACTGGCCGACCGTCCCGGGTCTGCAGGGCGAGCTTGAGCGAACGCGCATCGAGCGCGGGATCGGAGATGTAGACGGTGGCGCGATAGGCCCGCCCGCCGCCCGGCGGTGTGCCATAGCCGGTCGTGATGACCCCGGTGAACGGATCGACGGCCTGCACCGGCAGGAAATCCAGCACGTCCAGTGCGCCGTTCCAGATATACTTGTTCACGGCGACGATGTTCTCGTTCCGCTGCGGGCGGAAGATGTCCCAGATGCTCGATTCCGATTCCACCGTGCGCCCCGAGGTGCCTCGACGCTCCGGCGAGTCCGGGTTGCCGCCGACGCGTTCGGCCATGTCGCCCCGTCCGCAGGCGGTCACCGCCAGGAGTGCGACTCCGGCCGCAAGCATCGTCAGCGCAGGTTTGGTCTTCATGGGCTCGCCCGGTCAGTGTGATCCCCTTCGTCCTAAACAAGGGCCGGTAGCGGAGCAAGGGTTTTCAGGCGCTTCCCGTCGCCGTGCCCTGGTCGTGGGCGGGCCTTCGGGCCGGGCCTGAGGGTACGGCTGCAACGGGTGTGGCAATGCTGCACCATCCCGCGCCGCTTTGCGCTCTCCGCCCGTCATGCGCTTGCAATGAGGGGGTGAAAAGGGTGAAGGAAACCCCATACCAGATCGGGCGCTCCGGTCTGGGGCGCATGAATGAAAACCCGAGGGAAAAACGATGAAAAAAATTCTCTTCGCGACGACTGCGCTGGTTGCCACCACGGGCATGGCAGCAGCAGACGTCACTTTCGGTGGCTACGGCCGCTTCGGT
>JBKHDP010000038.1:0-17766 GCA_046541255.1 Paracoccaceae bacterium
CGCCACCTCGCCCGCGTGACGCCCGCTGTGCCAGCGCAGCGTGTCGGGGCCGAGCAGCAGCCCGGCACGGGTGCCTGCCATGTACTCCCACAGCGCGGGCAGGGTGGCCAGCGCCGGCAGCGCCAGCACCCAGGGCGAGGCATCGAAAGCCAGCCACAAGCCCGCCAGCGCGGCCCAGACCGCTCCCAGCACGACCAGCGCCCGCGGGCTGCGCCCCGAGTTTTCCCAGGCGAAGGGCGCCAAGGCGCTAGCCCAGCATCCGGCCCACCATCTCGGCCATGTCGCGACTCAGGCCCGGGGCGGCGGCGATACGCTCCAGCGCGGCGCGGGCCTGCGCGCGGCGGGTTTCGTCGTAGCGCGGCCAGGTCTGGAAGGCGCTCATCATCCGGGCGGCGGTCTGCGGGTTCACCGGATCGAGCTTCAGCAGCCAGTCGGCGACCAGCGCATAGCCCGCCCCGTCGGCGCGGTGAAACCCCGCGTGATGCGCACCCAGCGTGCCCAGCACCGCGCGGAACCGGTTGGGGTTCTTCCAGTCGAAGGCGGGGTGCCGTGTCAGTTCGCCGGCGATCTCCGGCGCGTCGTCCGGCCCGGCCTGCGCGACCTGCAGGGCGAACCACTTGTCCATCACCAGCCGGTCCTGCTGCCAGCGATCGTGGAAGGCCGCCAGCTCCGCCCGGCCCTGACCCGCGCGCAGCAGGCAGCCCAGCGCGCCGAGCGACAATGTCATGTTGTCGGCCTCGGAAAATTGCTGCGCGGCCAGGGTGCCGCCGTCGCGCCGCGAGATCAGCGCCAGCATGGCGCCCGCAAGGGCGCGCCTGCCTGCCTGTTCCGCATCGGGGGAATAGGGGGCGCGGACCTGCATCTGCGCGTAGAGCGCGGGCGCCAGTTCAGACAGATGCGCGGCCATCGCGTCGCGCATCCGCTCATGCGCGTCCCAGATCGCCTGCGGATCGGGCGTGGTGCCCGCCTCGTGCAGCGCCTGCGCGAGTTCGGCCTGGCCGGGCAGGCCGGTAACCTGCGCGCGGAAGGCCGGATCGAGGCTGTCGTCGCGCAGGAGCGCGCGCAGCCCGTCGAGCCAGTCGACCCCGGGCGCCGCGCCTTCGCGCACCATGTCCATCAGGTTTTCGCGCGCCAGGCTCCGACCGGCCTCCCAACGGTTGAACGGATCGGTGTCATGGGCCATCAGGAAGGCGCGCTCGGCGCGGCTGGACGCGCGCTCCAGCACCACCGGGGCCGAGAAATCCCGCAGGATCGACGGCACGGGACGCGCCGAAAGCCCTTCGAAGGCAAAGCTCTGGCGGGCCTCGGTCATCTCCAGGATGCGGGTGGGGGCGACCTCGTCGCCATTGGGGCCCAGCAGGCCCACGGCGATCGGGATCACCTGCGGCGCCTTGTGCGGCTGACCGGGCGTGGGCGGCGTGTGCTGCTCGAAGGTCAGCGTATAGGTGCCGTCCTGCCAGGTTTCCTCCACCTTCAGGCGCGGCGTGCCGGCCTGGCTGTACCAGCGCATGAACTGCGTCAGGTCGCGGCCGGTGGCATCCTCGAACACCCTGAGCCAGTCCTCGATGGTGCAGGCCTGCCCGTCATGGCGATCGAAATAGAGTTCCAGCGCACGGGAATACCCCGCCTCGCCGACCAGCCGCTTCAGCATGCCGATCAGCTCGGCGCCTTTCTCGTAGACGGTGGCGGTGTAGAAGTTGTTGATTTCCTGAAAACTTTCCGGTCGAACCGGATGTGCCAGCGGGCCCATGTCCTCGGGGAACTGGCGCGCACGCAGCATCGCGACATCGTCGATCCGCTTGACCGCGGCCGAACGCATCTCGGCGGTGAACTGCTGGTCGCGGAATACCGTCAGCCCCTCCTTGAGGCAGAGCTGGAACCAGTCGCGGCAGGTGATCCGGTTGCCCGTCCAGTTGTGGAAATACTCGTGCGCGATGATCGACTCGATGCGCTCGAAATTGGCGTCCGTGGCGGTGTCGGGGCTGGCCAGCACGGCGGCCGAGTTGAAGATGTTCAGCCCCTTGTTCTCCATCGCGCCCATGTTGAAATCATCGACCGCGACGATGTTGAACACGTCCAGATCGTATTCGCGGCCATAGCGCTCTTCGTCCCACCGCATGGATCTTCTCAGCGCCTCCATGCCCCAGGCGCATTTGTGCTCGTCGCCGGGCCGCACCCACAGCGCCAAGTCCACGTCCCGGCCCGACCGGGTGGTGAAACTGTCGCGATGCGCCACCAGGTCACCCGCCACCAGCGCGAAGAGATAGGCGGGCTTGGGCCAGGGATCGTGCCATTCCGCCCAGCCCTCGCCCGAGCCCGTCGGGTTGCCGTTGGACAGCAGCACCGGCAGATCGCCCTCGATCCGCACGGTGAAGGGCGCCATCACGTCGGGCCGGTCGGGGTAATAGGTGATCTTGCGGAATCCCTCTGCCTCGCATTGCGTGCAATACATGCCGCGCGACATGTACAGCCCCTCCAGCGCGGTGTTCGCCTCGGGCGCGATCTCCACCTCCGCCTCCCATGTGAAGGGCTTTTCGGGGGCAGCCACGGTCAGCCCCTCCTCGGTCAGCAGCGGGGTGACCGGAACCCCGTCGATACGGGCCGAGATCAGGGTCAGGTCTTCGCCATGCAGGAAGAAGTCGCGCGAATGGGCCGCCGGGTTGGGGCGGAACCGGATTCTTGAAAGCACCCGCGTCGCGCGTGGCGCCAGCCGGAAGGTCAGCTGCACCGCGTCCACCAGGTAGCCCGGCGGCGCGTAGTCGCGCAGATAGATCGTGACGGGGCTGGCATCTTTCATGGGAACTCCCTGCCCCGACGGGGCTTTTCGGAAACCGGATCGGCCCTAGAACAGTTATGCCCCAGAAGAACCGGCCGCAACCGGCCGGATGGTCAACGGAGGCAAGATGTCCGCGCCGAAGACGAATATCACGAAGCAGAAACGCCGTCACCGAGGCCCGCTTGTCGGGATCGCGGCGTCGGTGCTGCTGGCCTTTGTCCTGCTGGTGCTCCTTCTGGGCTGGCTCTGGCTGCGCACCGACGGCCCCGAAGGCGCCGAAGAGCAGGTCGAGACGCCCGCCCCGGTGCTGGAGGAAAGCGACTAGATGGATCGGCCCGGATGAGCGGTGCCACGCTGGTCTGGTTCAAGCGCGATCTGCGTGTTTCGGACCATGCCGCCCTGACCCGCGCAAGCGACGCGGGGAGGGCGGTGCTGCCGCTTTTCATCGTCGAGCCCGAAGCCTGGCGCCAGCCCGACGCCGCCGCGCGGCATCACGCTTTCCTGCGCGAGTGTCTTGACGATCTCACGCCGCGGCTCGCGGCGCTGGGTGCGCCCTTGGTGCTTCGGGTGGGTGATGCGGTCGAGGTGCTGGAGGCGCTGCGCCTGCGACACGGTATCACCGATCTGACAAGCCACGAGGAAACCGGCAATGGCTGGTCCTATGCCCGCGATCGTCGGGTTGCGGCCTGGGCGCGGGCGCAGGGCGTGCGCTGGCTGGAATTGCCGCAATCGGGCGTGGTGCGGCGCCTGGCCCGGCGCGACGGCTGGGCCGTGGCGCGCGACCGCTTCGTCCTGGCCGATCCGTTGCCACGACCGGGGCGACTGCGGGGGATCGCCGCAGAGTCCGATCCCTGGCCCGACGCCGCGGCCCTGGGTCTTGCGCCCGATCCTTGCCCAGAGCGCCAGAAGGGCGGTCGCGCGGCGGGTCGCGAGACGCTGGAGAGCTTTCTCAACGAGCGCGCGCTGGGCTATCGCCGGGCCATGTCCTCGCCTCTGCACGGCGCGCGGGCCTGCTCCCGTCTATCGCCGCATCTGGCCTGGGGCACGCTTTCGGTGCGCGAAGTCGCGCGTGCCGGGGCTGCCCGCCAGCGCGCGGTGCGGGGAACCCGGGATGGCTGGGCCGGCAGCCTGAAAAGCTTCCAGTCGCGGCTGGCTTGGCGCGACCATTTCATCCAGAAGCTGGAGGACGAACCCGAGCTGGAACATCGCTGCCTGCACCCGGCCTGCGAGGGGTTGCGCCCCGCCACGCCGGATGCCGCGCGTCTGGCCGCGTGGGAGGCCGGCGAAACCGGGCTGCCCTTCGTCGATGCCTGCATGCGCGCGCTCGACGCGACGGGCTGGCTGAATTTCCGGATGCGCGCGATGCTGGTGGCGGTGGCATCCTATCACCTCTGGCTCGACTGGCGCGCCACGGGGCCGATCCTGGCGCGGCGTTTCACCGATTACGAGCCGGGCATCCACTGGCCGCAGATGCAAATGCAATCCGGCACCACCGGGATGAACACGATCCGCATCTACAATCCCGTCAAGCAGGGGCATGACCAGGATCCCACCGGCGCTTTCACCCGCCGCTGGCTGCCGGAGCTGGCCGAGGTGCCGGATGCCTTCCTGCAGCAACCCTGGCGGTGGGACCGCGCGGGCGGGCTGCTGGGCCGGGCCTATCCCGCGCCCGTGGTGGATCTGGCCGCCGCCGCCCGCGCCGCGCGCGAGGCGGCCTGGGCGGTGCGCCAGGGCACGGGGTTTGCCGACACCGCCGCCGGGATCGTCGAGAAACACGGCAGCCGCAAGGACCGCGCGGGCCGCTTCGTGAACGATCGCGCGCCGCGCCGACGCAAGCCGCCTCCGGGCGACGACCGGCAGGGGAGCTTCGGTTTCTGATGGCCCGGATGCGTCGCAAGGCCGATCTGCCGGTGAAGACCTGCGCCACCTGCGGCCGCCCTTTCGCGTGGCGCAGGAAATGGGCGAAGGTCTGGGACGAGGTGCGCCATTGCTCGGATCGCTGCCGCCATGCGCGACGCTGATCATGTCCGGGCCTTTCTCTTGGACCGGCCTTGTCCTATGTTGTCGGGGCGCGCGCGCGGCACGAGGGGATCTCATGGCACGACCGATCGTCGGCATCATCGGCAACCATCACCTGATCAACGACAGCTATCCCACCCATGCGGGCGGCACGATGAATTCCGAGGCCGTGGCCTGCGTGGCCGACTGCCTGCCGATGGTGATCCCGGCCGATCCGCGTTTCGTGTCGGTGGCCGAGCTGATGGAGGTCTGCGACGGCTTCCTGCTCACCGGCGGGCGGCCGAATGTCCATCCCGAGGAATATGGCGAGCCCGAGACGGAGGCGCATGGCGCCTTCGACCGGGCGCGCGACGCGATCACCCTGCCGCTGGTGCGCGCCTGCGTGGAACGCGGCCAGCCCTTCCTGGGCATCTGCCGCGGCTTTCAGGAGGTGGCGGTGGCGATGGGCAGCGCGCTGCATCCCGAGATCCGCGACCTGCCGGGGCGGATGAACCACCGGATGCCCCCCGAGGGCACGCTGGAAGAGAAGTTCGCCCTGCGCCACCCGGTGCGCTTTGCCGAGGGCGGGGTGTTCCACCGCCTTCTGGGCGCGCCCGAGGTGATGACCAACACGCTGCACGGGCAGGGGGTGAAACGCGCCGGCGCCCGCTTCGTGATCGACGGCTGGGCACCCGACGGGACGCCCGAGGCGGCCTATATCGCGGGTGCGCCGGGCTTTACCCTCTCGGTGCAATGGCATCCCGAGTGGAACGCCGAGAACGACCCGGTTTCGCGCCCGCTCTTCGAGGCTTTCGGCGACGCGGTGCGCGCCTGGGCCGCGGGCCGCGCGGTGCCGGTGGCGAAAAGCGCCTGACGGCTTGACGGGGCGCAAGGCGCCGTCCGGCCGGGCCTGTCATCCTGCAGGCAAGCCGCGCCGGAGGACCGCCAATGAAGATCCTGATTGCCTATGCCACCACCGAAGGCCAGACCCGCAGGATCGCCCGCTTCGCCGCCGACCGGCTGAGCGATGCGGGCCATGCGGTGGAACTGCTGCCCGTGGCCGATGCCCAGGGGCTGGACTGGGCGCGGATCGAGGCCGTGATCCTGGCCGGCTCGCTGCATATGGGCAAGCTGCAACCGGAACTGCATGATTTCGCCGCCGCTCATGCGCCCGCGCTGAACGCGCGCCGCTCGGCGCTGATCCAGGTCTCGCTGGCCGCTGCCGGTGAGGATGCGGAGGAACGGGCCGAGATCGTCCGGATCGCCGAGGCGTTCTGCATCGCGACCGGCTGGACCCCGGATGTCACGCTGCAGGTCGCGGGCGCGTTCCGCTTCACGCAATATGATTTCTTCCGTCGCTGGGCGATGCGCTGGATCGCGGCGCAGAAGGGCGAGCAGGTCCGCGCCGACGAGGACCGGGAATATACCGACTGGACGGCGCTGGGCGCGGCGCTGGACGCCTGGGCCACGGGCTGAGCTCAACTCCAGGGCGCGGGCCCCTCGGCCATGACCTGGCCGAAGACGTTCTCGCGGTGCCAGCGCAGGTTCTCGGGATGCGGCCAGTCCCGCTCGATCTCGGGCAATCGCAAGCGGCCATCGGCAACGATCAGCCGGTCCACCACCTCCGCCGGCACCTTGTTGCGCGACACCAGGATCGTGCGCGCATCCTCCGCCACCGAGATCAAACCGCGATCGAACATCCAGTGCAGCGTGCCCGACAGGGCCAGCCCGTTGCGGACCGAATCGCTGCCCGCGTGCTCGACGGGCCTGATATGCGCGGCCTGCACTTCCGGCCGTCCTCCGCCATTGCGCAGCTGCAATCCCGACATTGCGCAGCGATAGCCATAGGCGGCGCGCACCTTGCGCCGGAACGCCACGTCGCGGAAGGCGCGCCGGGTCAGGCGCTCGATGACGGGCCGCGCGAAAGGCGCCGCCGCCTCATCGAGGCCCGCCGCCCCGCCGTGGCGGGCGGCCTCCTGCGCTTCCAGTTCCGCGGGCAGGCCCCGGTCCACGATCGCGGCGAAATCGGCCTCGGACAGGCGCCGCACCGCCAGTTGCTGCGCCCCGCCCTTCTTCGGGCGGCCATCCGGCTCTGCCAGCGCGGTTTCCACCGGCCGGCCGTCCAGCAGCCGGGGCACCTCGCGGTCGAAGGGCAGGTAGCTGCCGGGCTCGATCAGCGCGAGAAACCGCCCTTCGGCGCCCGGCTTGGGGATGACCTGCGCAATCCGGGCCACGGCGAAATACCCCCTCGGCCCCGCCTTGACCGGCTCGTAATAGATGATCCAGTCGCCCACCGCCTCGCGCATCGGCTTCAGATAGGCCCGCGGGAAATCGTATTTCACGTCGGGCTCGTCGTCGTAGATCGAATCCGCCCGGTGCAGCAGAACCAGTTTGGTCACGGGGCCCTCCGCCGTCCTCACCTGTCCGAGACTAGCCTCATCGCGCCGCGCCCGAAACCGTCTCCCGTGCTCGCGTCTTCTTCTTGGTCCAAATATCCAGGGTGACGCGGCCGAGGCGACGCCCATGTCGCGCCGGGGACACGGGCCGCATCGGCGAAGGGCCGCGGCCCGGTCAGAGGACGAAATCGAACCGCTTGCCCAGCGGCAATTCGCGCGCGCGCGCGCCGGTGAGATCGAACACCGCGTTGGCCAGGGCCGGCATCGAGGGGGGCGTGGCGGGTTCGCCCACGCCGCCCATCCGCTCCAGACCTTCCAGCACGCGCACCTCCACCTCGGGCATGGTATGCAGCCGCAGCACCTCGTAATCGGGAAAATTGCTCTGCTGCGCCTCGCCGCCGGCGAAGGTGATCTCGCCATGCACCGCCGCCGACAGCCCGTAGACCAGCCCCGAGACCATCTGCGCCTCGATGATCGCCGGGTCGAGCGCGATGCCCACGTCGCAGGCGATCCAGGCCCGGCGGATGCGGATCGCGCCATCCTCGTCCACCACCTCGACCACCTGCGCCACCGGGGTGCCGAAGGACCAGGTGAAAGCCACGCCGCGCCCGGTGCCTTCGGGGGTCGAGCCGGTCCAGCCCGACATCTCGCGCACCGTTTCCAGCAGCGCCGCCGAGGGTGCGTGCGCCTCGCGGATCAGCTCCAGCCGGAACTCCAGCGGATCGCGCCCGGCCGCATGGGCCAGCTCGTCGACGAAGCTCTCGTGAAAGAAGCCGTTGAACGACGCGCCCACCGAGCGCCAGAATCCCACCGGAAGCCCAATCTCGGCCAGGTGGCCGCGAATGCGGTAGTTTGGAATGCCATAGGGCTGGTCATAGGCCCCTTCCACATGGCCCCGGTCCGGTCCGGGCGGCGCGAAGCCCGCCAGGCGCTGGGCCGACATGCGGGTGACCGATTGCGCGGCGATGGCCCCGTCCATCAGCACCGCGCGGCCCCGGCGCACCGCGCCGCGGAACCGCGCCATGGCGCCGGGGCGCCAGTAATCGTGGGTCATGTCCTCTTCGCGCGACCAGGTGACCTGCACCGGCGTGCCCGGCATCTGCACCGCCACCCGGGTGGCGAGCACGGCGTAATCCACCTCGCCGCGCCGGCCGAACCCTCCGCCCAGCCAGCTGGTATGCACGTCCACCTGCTCGGGATCCAGCCCCGCCTCGCGGGCGCAATGGTTGCGCAGGATGGTGGGGCCCTGGTTGCCGCACCAGATCTCCAGCCGATCGCCGGTGAAGAGCGCCGTGGCGTTCATCGGCTCCATCGTCGCATGAGCCAGATAGGGCACACGGTATTCCGCGGTGATCTCGGTGGCGCCCTCGGGCACCGTGTCGGCGTCGCCGTCGTCGCGCAGGGTGGAATTGGCGGGCGTATCGAAGGCGCGCGCGATCTCCGCGAAAAGCCCCTCGGTATCTTCGGGATAGGGCGCTTCGGCCCAGTCCACCTGCACCGCCTGCGCGGCCTGGAAGGCAAGCCAGGTGTTGCGCGCCACCACGGCGATCCCGCCGCCGATATCCAGCACCCGCTCCACCCCGGGCATGGCCATTGCTTCCGTGGCGTCGAAGCCGCGCATCGCCCCGGTCAGGCGCGGATTCATCCGCAGGGTGGCGAATTTCATCCCCGGCAGCCGGACGTCGCTGCCGTATTCCGCGGTGCCGGTGGATTTCTCCAGCACGTCCAGCCGCTTCTGCGATCTGCCCAGCAGGCGCCATTGCGCGCGCGGGCGCAGTTCGGCCCGCGGCACCGGCACGGTCGCGGCGTCCTCGGCCAGGTCTTCATAACGCAGGCGCGTCCCATCGGGCGCGATCACCGCGCCGGCCTCCGTGCCCAGAGCCGCGCGCTCCAGGCCCAGCCGGTCGGCCGCGGCCTGTTTCAACGCCTCGCGCGCGGTGGCGCCGGCCAGGCGCATCTTCTCGAAGGCGTCTATGGTCGAGGTGGACCCGCCGGTAAGCTGCATGCCCAGCGCCTTGCCGGCCACGCTCATGCCGTCCTTGACCATGTGCTGAAGGCTGCCCATGGCGTAATCCTTGAAGGGCAGGCCCAGCCCCGCCAGCGCGCCGTTGTAATAGGCATGCGAGGCGGGCCCGTGCAGGGTGCGGATCCGGTCCATCTCGACATCCAGTTCCTCGGCCACCAGCGCGGCCAGCGTGGTGCGCACGCCCTGGCCCATCTCGGCGCGCGGCACGACGATGGCAACGCCCTCGCGGTCGATGATGACATAGGGGTTCAGCGCCCGGGCCGGGCCATGGGGTTCAAGCGGGTTCGCCACCGGCTTGCGGGCATACCAGGTGCCGAAGGCCACCCCACCCAGCACGGCCACCGAGCCGATGAGGAAACCGCGGCGGGCGATCTTTCCCAGCCTGGACATGGCTCAGCCCTCCCGCAGCGTCCCGGCGGCGGTGTGAATCGCCGCACGGATCTTCGGATAGGTGCCGCAGCGACACAGGTTGCCCTGCATGGCGGCGTCGATCTCCGCGTCGTCCGGCGCGGTGGTCTGCGACAGCAGCGCCGCAGCCTGCATGATCTGGCCGGACTGGCAATAGCCGCACTGCGCCACGTCATGGGCGATCCACGCGGCCTGCACCGCATGCAGTGCCTCCGGCGTGCCCAGCCCCTCGATCGTGGTGACCTCGCCCCCGACATCGCCCAGCGCCACCTGGCAGGAGCGCACCGCCTCGCCATCGACATGCACGGTGCAGGCGCCGCAGGCGGCCACCCCGCAGCCGTATTTCGTTCCGGTCAGGCCGATCTCGTCGCGCAGCACCCAGAGCAGGGGGATCTCGGCCGGCAGGTCGATCTTGTGCGTCGTTCCGTTGACGGTGAGGGAAATGGACATGGAACGCTCCGGTTGCCGCAAACTGTCGCGGAAGAGCATAGCACGAAAGCGCGAGACGGCACGGGCGCTGGTCGCCGGTTTTCAGCGCATTCCCGCAACCGGGCCGGCATCGTGCGCCAATGCACAAGTCTTGTCCGGCGCCGTGCAATGGCCGGGACGGTCCGATCGGGGCATCTCGGGGACAGCAGAGGCAGTGGCCTCGCAACCCCATCAGGAAGGATGACCGCATGACACAGACGACCGCATCTCCCGACACCGCCGCAGCCGGCGCGCTGCAGACTGTGGCGGCCCCTCTGGGCCGTGTTCTTCTGGCCTTGATCTTCATTCTGGCCGGATACCAGAAGATCGGCGGCTATGCCGGCGTGCAGGGCTACATGGAAGCGATGGGTGTGCCCGGCGCGCTGCTGCCGCTGGTGATCGCGCTGGAACTGCTGGGCGGGCTGGCGCTTCTGCTGGGCTACAAGGCCCGGCTGGCCGCGCTGCTGCTGGGCGGGTTCACCCTTGTTTCGGGCATCCTGTTCCACCTTCTGCCGGGCCTCGGCATGGAAGGCATGGCCGCGCAGAACGAGATCAACCACTTCCTCAAGAACCTGGCCATCGCCGGCGGCATGGGGCTGATCCTGGCCTTCGGCGCGGGGCCGGTCTCGCTCGATCGCCGGTCCGGGACGGATTGAAACCACGCAGGGCCCCGACCGTGGCGACGATCGCCCGGCAAGGAGCGAGGGGGCAGAAAGCCCCCTCGCGCATGCCGTGGACGGTGCCGGCTCAGAGCGCGGTGCGCAGGTGCCACAGCTCGGGGAACAGCTCCACCTCCAGCATCCGCTTGAGGTAGCTTACCCCGCCGGTGCCGCCGGTGCCGCGCTTGAAGCCGATCACCCGTTCCACTGTGGTGACGTGGTTGAAGCGCCAGCGGCGGAAGTAATCCTCCAGGTCCACCAGTTTCTCGGCCAGTTCGTATAGCTCCCAATGGGCCTCGGGCGCGCGGTAGACCTCTGTCCAGGCCGCCTCCACGGCCGGATCTGCCTGGTGCGGGCGCGCGGGGTCGCGCTCCAGCACCTCCGCCGGCAGCGGAAAACCCGCACCGTCCAGCAGCCGCAGCGCCACGTCATAGAGCGAGGGGCGCGCCAGTTCCGCCTCCAGCAGCGCGGTCACCTCGGGCCGGTGCGCATGCGGGCGCAGCATCGCCTTGTTGCGATTGCCCAGCATGAACTCGATCTGGCGATACTGGTGCGACTGGAAGCCGGAGCTCTGCCCGAGACTCTCGCGGAAGCGGGTGTAGTCGCTGGGCGTCATGGTGCGCAGCACGTCCCAGGCCGAATTCAGCTGTTCGAAGATTCGCGTGACGCGGGCGAGCATCTTGAAGGCCGGGCGGGCGCGGCCGGCGGCCAGCTCTTCGCGCGCCGCCGCCAATTCGTGCAGCGCCAGCCGCATCCACAACTCCGAGGTCTGGTGCTGGATGATGAACAGCAGCTCGTCATGCGCGTCCGACAGCGGGTGCTGGGCCGAGAGCACCTGGTCGAGCGCGAGATAGTCGCCGTAGGACATGCGCCCGTCGAAGGACATCTGCGCGCCTTCCCGGGCGGGATCGTAGGGGTCTGTCATGGTCTGTGGTCTCCTGGAACGAGTGTAGGGGCGAAAGGCCGCCCGCGTCACCCGTTCAGGCAGGAGATCATCGCCATCCGCCGCCAGGCGGAGACCCAGCCGGCGGGCCGGCAAAGCGGAGGGACGGGCGCGCCCGTCACGTCACGCGGCCGCGCTGGCGATAGGCGTCGTCGTCCCACAGCTCGTTCTGCATCACGTCGCCGATGATCCCGGCCGCGCGGCGCACGTCATCCGCGTCGATGAAAAGCGGGGTGAAGCCGAAGCGCATGATGTCGGGCGCGCGGAAGTCGCCGATCACGCCGCGCGCGATCAGTGCCTGCATCGCGGCATAGCCTTCGTGGAAGCGGAACGAGACCTGGCTGCCGCGTGCTTGCGGATCGCGCGGAGTGGCCAGTTGCAGCATCGGGGCCTTCGCTTCCACCTCCTCGATGAAGAGCCCGGTCAGCTCCTGCGATTTCGCGCGCACCTCCTCCATCGTGGTCATCTCCCAGATGTCGAGCGCCGCCTCCAGCGCGGCGAGGGCCAGGATCGGCGGCGTGCCCACCCGCATCCGTTCGATCCCGCGGCCGGGGCGGTACCGCGGCTCGAAGGCGAAGGGCGCCTCGTGGCCCAGCCAGCCCGACAGCGCCGGGCGCGCGTGATCGGCATGGCGCGGCGCGACATAGATGAAGGCCGGCGCGCCGGGACCGCCATTGAGATACTTGTAGGTGCAGCCCACCGCGAAATCCGCGCCCGCGCCGGCAAGGTCCACCGGGGTGGCGCCCGCGGTATGGGCCAGATCCCAGACTGTCAGCGCGCCGGCCTCGTGCGCGCGCCGGGTCAGCCGCTTCATGTCGTGCATCCGGCCGGTGCGGTAGTCCACCTCGGTGATCAGCGTGACCGCCACCTCCTCGGTGATGTGGGTCTCGATCTCCTCGGGCGCCACCACGCGCAGTTCCAGCCCGCGGTCCAGCATCCCGATCAGCCCCTCGGCAATATAGAGGTCGGAGGGAAAGTTGCCGCTGTCCGACAGGATCACCTTGCGCCCCGGTCGCAGGTCAAGCGCGGCGGCCAGCGCCTGGTAGACCTTGATCGACAGCGTGTCGCCCATCACCACATGGCCCGGCTCGGCCCCGATCAGCCGCGCGATCCGGTCGCCGACAGCTTGCGGACGCTCCATCCAGCCGGCACGGTTCCAGCCGGTGATCAGCATCTCGCCCCATTCGTCGCGCATCACGCCGGCCATGCGCTCGGTCGCGGCGACCGGCAGCGGGCCCAGCGAATTGCCGTCAAGATAGATCATTCCTTCGGGCAGGTGGAACAGGGCCTTGGTGGCGGCGAAATCGGTCATCATGCGCTCCGTTCGGGGGATATTTCAGGCTTGAAGCATCTCGGCTCGTTGCTACGCCTTCCCGCGCGGCCTGTCTATACCTGCCCGCCGGCAATCTCGATCGTCTGGCCGTTCACGCTCTGCGACGCGGGGTCTGCCAGCCACATCGCCGCCGCGCTCACCTCCTCGATGGTGACGAGCCGGCCGTGCCGGTTGGCGCTGACCATCAGCTGCAGCGCCTCTCCGGCGCTGATGCCGGCGCGCGCGGCGATCGACTCGGTGTTGCGGGTGACGATCTCGGTGTCCACATAGCCCGGGCAGATCGCGTTGAAGGTGTAGGGCTTGCCCGAGAAATCCTCCGAAAGCGAGCGTATCAGCCCGATCACCCCATGCTTGGAGGCGGAATAGGCCGCCGCCCCCTTCAGCCCGCGGACCCCCGCGATGGAGGAAACGGCGATCACCCGGCCCCAATCGGTGCCCGTCATCGACTTCAGCGATTCGCGGATCGTCAGGAAAGCGCCGTCGAGGTTGATCGCCATGATCCGCCGCCAGAAGGCCAGATCGGTCTTGTGCAGCGCCTTGCCCTCGGCGATGCCTGCATTGGCCACGCAGATCTGCACCGGGCCGCGCGCCTCGACCGCGGCCGCCACGCCCTCGACCACCTGCGCCTCCTCGGCCACGTCCATCGCCAGCGGCCAAAGGCCCGGCGTGCCCTGTGCCGCCGCGTCCAGCACCTCCGGGCGGCGGCCGGTGATGGTGACCTGTGCGCCGCGTTCCGCCAGCGCCCGGGCGATCCCCAGCCCGATGCCCGTGCCGCCGCCCGTCACCAGCGCATGCTTGCCTTGCAGATCCATCCGCTCCTCCCTGTCCGGGGAAAGAATGGCCTCGCCCGGCGTGCCGCGCAAGCGCGGGCTCCGCCCGGCCGCTGCGCGAGGCGCTTTACAATCGTATTCGCATCAGTGAATTTGACCTGGAGTCAGCCTCGGGAGGAGACCATGAGGACCATCATCGCAGCGGCATTGCTGGCCGCGGGAAGCGTACAGGCCAGCGAGGAAATCGCCGACAAGTATCCGCAGTCGGAACTCTACGACAAGCCGGTGGAAGTGATCCCGCATGTCTTCTCGGCGATCGGGGCGACTGCGCCGCCGACCTACGAGAATGCCGGTCACAACAACAACCTGTCCTTCGTCGTCACCGGCGACGGGGTGGTGGTGATCAATGGCGGCGCTTCGGCGCGGCTGGCCGCCGCGCTGCATGACGAGATCAGGGCGGTCACCGATCAGCCGGTGAAACTGGTGATCAACGAGAACGGCCAGGGCCATGCCTTCCTCGGCAATTCGTACTGGGCCGATCAGGGGGTGGACATCCTGGCCCATGTCGACGCGATCCACGAGATCGAGACGAATGGCGATTTCATCCTGCAGGGGATGCAGGGCTACAACCAGGACCGCGCCGAGGGCACCCGGGTCGCGGTGCCGAATCTGTCCTTCGAGGATCGGCATGTCGTCGAGATGGGCGAGTTGACGCTGGAGGTGCTCTATCTCGGCCCGGCGCACAGTGCCGGCGACACCCAGGTCTGGATTCCGCAATGGGATATCGTGATCGCGGGCGACATGGCCTTTCACGAGCGGATGCCGCCGATCTTTGCCGACACCGACACCGACGGCTGGATCGAGACCTTCGACGGCCCGTTTGCCGAACTGGGCGCGACCTACGTGATTCCGGGCCATGGTCATCCCACCAACATGGCGCAGGTCACGCGCTACACCTCGGACTATCTCAAGGATCTGCGCGGCAAGATCGCGGCGCATATCGAGGAGGGCGGCGATCTGGCCAGCGCCTATTACGTGGATCAGTCGGAATGGGCCCATCTTGACACGTTCGAGGAACTTGCCACCAAGAATGCCGGACAGGTGTTCGAGGAAATGGAATGGGAATAGGATGATGAGTCTGACGCGGCGCGCAGGAATCTCCTGCGCGGGGACGGGCGGGGAACTTTCCGTCTTGCCCGCCGGCGCGGGGCGGGGAATGTCGCGACGGGGCCGGGGAGGATCGGCCGCGGCGCCCCGAGGGGGCGTCGCGCGATGCTGAAATGGCTCGACATGCCGCCGGTCTGGCTGGCCGGCTTCCTGGCGCTGGCCTGGGCGCAGTCGGTCGCGCTGCCGCTGGGCCTGTCTTTCGGGCAGAGCCTGGTTCCCGACCTGCTGGGCGGGCTGATGGTGGGGGGCGGGGTGCTGCTGATGACGCTCGCCGCGTTCGAATTCCGCCGCGCGCGCACCACCATCGTGCCGCACCGCATCCCCAGCGCCATGATCACGAGCGGAATCTATACGCGGACCCGCAATCCGATCTATCTTGGCGACGCGCTGATCCTGGCCGGGTTCGTCCTGTTCTGGGACGCGGTGCCGTCGCTGGTTCTGGTGCCGCTTTTCGTCTGGGTGATCGAACGCCGTTTCATCCTGCCCGAGGAAGACCGGATGCGCCGGACCTTCCGGGCAGAATTCGCGCGATACGAGCGCCGGGTGCGGCGCTGGGTATAGCAAAAAGGCGACGGATCAGGCCCTGCGCCGACCTGTCGCTTGTGGCGCCCCTTCCGTCACGGTAGGGGGGGTGTCTGGATGTCATTCCGGCCTGCGCCATGACGCGCGGGCCCTGCAATCTGGGGGACGAGACAGGTGAAGATCGGAACACCCAAGGAGGTGCTCGAGGGAGAAGCCCGCGTCGCGATGACGCCGCAAAGCGCCCGCGAGCTTCAGAAGCTGGGCCACGACTGCCTGGTCGAGGCCGGCGCCGGGGCCAGGGCCGGGTTCGCGGACGCGGATTACGCGGCCGCGGGCGCGACGGTTCTGCCCGATGCCGAGGCGCTCTGGGCGCAAGCCGACATCGTGGCCAAGGTGCGCCCGCCCACCGCCGAAGAGGCGGCCCGGTTCCGCGAGGGCCAGTTGCTGATCTCGTTCTTCTGGCCTGCCCAGAACGAGGACCAGATGAAGGAACTGGCCGAGAAGGGCGCCTCGGTCATCGCCATGGACATGGTGCCGCGGATCAGCCGTGCGCAGAAGATGGACGCGCTGTCGTCCATGGCCAATATCGCGGGCTATCGCGCCGTGATCGAGGCCGGCAACAATTTCGGCCGCTTCTTCACCGGCCAGATCACCGCGGCGGGCAAGGTGCCTCCGGCCAAGGTGCTCGTGGTGGGCGCGGGCGTGGCCGGGCTCGTCGCGATCGGTACTTCCACCTCGCTGGGGGCGATCACCTACGCCTTCGACGTGCGCCCCGAAGTGGCCGAGCAGGTCGAATCCATGGGCGCCGAGTTCGTCTATCTGGATTTCGAGGAGGATCTGGAAGACGGCTCCGCCTCGGGTGGCTACGCCAAGCCCTCCAGCCCCGAGTTCCGCGAGGCCCAGCTGGCCAAGTTCCGCGAATTGGCGCCGGAGATCGACATCGTCATCACCACCGCGCTGATCCCCAACCGCGAGGCCCCCGAGCTGTGGACCGAGGACATGGTGAAAGCCATGAAGCCGGGCAGCGTCATCGTCGACCTGGCGGCGGAAAAGGGCGGCAACTGCAAGCTGACGGTGATGGATCAGAAGATCGTCACCGACAATGGCGTGACGATCATCGGCTACACCGATTTTCCCTCGCGCATGGCGACGCAGAGTTCGACGCTCTACGCCACCAATATCCGCCACCTGATGACGGATCTCACGCCGGACAAGGACGGCGCCGTCAACCACAACATGGATGACGACGTGATCCGCGGCGCGACGGTGGCCCATGCCGGCCAGGTGACCTTCCCGCCGCCGCCCCCCAAGGTTCAGGCGATCGCGGCGCAGAAGCCCAAGGAAAAGCCGAAGGAGCTGACCGCCGAGGAAAGGCGCGCGCAGGAAATCGCCGCCTTCAAGACCCAGACCCGCAATCAGGTCGCGCTGCTCACGCTGGGCGCGGTGCTGGTGCTGGCGGTGGGCCTCGTGGCGCCGGCCAGCTTCATGAAGCATTTCATCGTCTTCGTCCTTTCGGTCTTCATCGGCTTCCAGGTGATCTGGAACGTGTCGCACAGCCTGCACACGCCGCTGATGGCCGTCACCAACGCGATCTCGTCGATCATCATCCTGGGCGCCGTGATCCAGATCGGGTCGAGTTCGGTCCTGATCACACTGCTGGCGGCGCTGGCGGTGTTCATGGCCGGGATCAACATTTTCGGCGGCTTCCTCGTGACACGGCGCATGCTCGCCATGTTCCAGAAATCTTGAGGCGGAGGGGACGATGGAATACGGATTCACGATTGCGGCCTACGCGGTCGCGGCAGTTCTCTTCATCCTCAGCCTTGGCGGCCTGAGCGGGCAGGAAAGCGCCAAGCGCGCGGTCTGGTACGGCATTGCGGGCATGGCCATCGCCGTGCTGGCCACGATGATCGGGCCGGGCCAGGGCCTCTGGTGGCTCTCGGTCGTGCTGATCGCCGCGGGCGGCGTGGTGGGCTGGCAACTGGCCACCCGGGTCCAGATGACCCAGATGCCCGAACTGGTGGCCATCATGCATTCGCTGGTGGGCCTGGCCGCCGTCTTCGTGGGCTTCAACGCCGATATCGAGATCGGCCGCGTCGCCGCGGCCTTTGCCGAGGCGGGTCATGCCTTCCCGCGGACCGAGGTCTCGTCCGCCGAGACCGCGGCCTTCGCGCGGGAGTTCACCGGCTTCGCCTCGATCGTGGCCAAGAAGACCGCCGTCGAGATCACCATCCTGCAGGTCGAACTGGTGCTGGGCATCTGGATCGGCGCCGTCACCTTCACCGGCTCGGTCATCGCCT
>JBKHDP010000039.1:0-17463 GCA_046541255.1 Paracoccaceae bacterium
GCACCGCCGATATGTGTCGCCGCCTGCGCGACGAAGGCCATGAACCAACGGTGACCGCGCGCTCCGGCCTGCTGCTCGATCCGTATTTCTCGGGCACGAAACTCGCCTGGATCCTCGAGACCGTGGAGGGCGCCCGCGCCCGCGCCGAGGAGGCCCGTGCCCTGTGGCGCGGTCAGGCGACCTGGGAAGTGATCCCGGCGCAAGGCCGGGACTGGGCGCCCGAAAGCCCCACCGGCTGGCTGATCCACGACACGCTCAGCGCGCGCCTTCATCCGCGCCGGGCCTGCGCCGCGCTGGCCGCGGCCGTCCTCGCCCGGGGCGGGCGGATCGAGGCCGAGGCGCCCGATCGCGGTGCGGTGATATGGGCCACCGGCGCGGCGGGACTGGCCGAGCTGTCGCCCACCACCGGCCGACCGCTCGGCGCGGCGGTGAAGGGCCAGGCGGCGCTGCTGGGTCTCGACCGGCGGGACCAGCCGCAGTTCTTCGTCGACGGGGTGCTCGTCGTGCCGCATGGCGACGGAACGGTGGCGGTTGGGTCCACCTCCGAGCGCGACTTCGCCTTGCCACGGGCCACCGATGAGCTGCTGGAAGAGGTGATCGCGAAGGCCCGCGCGGCGGTGCCCGCGCTGCGCGACGCCCCGGTGCTGGAGCGCTGGGCCGGGCTGCGCCCGCGGGCCGACAGCCGGGCCCCGATACTGGGCGCTCACCCGGCCCGGCCGGGCCAGTTCATCGCCAATGGCGGCTTCAAGATCGGTTTCGGCATGGCGCCAGCGGCGGGCGAGGCGATGGCGGATCTGGTGCTTGAGGGCCGGGCCGACACGATCCCGCCCGGGTTCCGCCCGGCGCCCTGACGGCGCCGGCCGACCCTTGCGGGGCTAACGCATCTCTGCCGCGGCGCGCAGATGCCCCATCAACGTGGCAAGCGCCTTGCCATAGCGCGGGCTGGCCAGCCGGCCCTCGGCGTCGAATTCCGTCTCGCCTCCCGCCACCATCACCATCGGATGGGTCAGCACCTGCGGACCCAGCGGCACCAGGCAGGCGCGCAGCATGTATTGCCCGGTCTCGCCGCCCGTGCGGCCCGCATTGGCCGAGATCACCGCGACGGGCTTGTCGCGCAGCACGGCGCCCTCCACCCGGCTGATCCAGTCCAGCGCGTTCTTCATCACGCCGGTCACACCCTTGTTGTATTCCGGCGAGGCGATCACGATCGCGTCGGCCTCCCGGATCTGGTCGGCAAGATGCAGCACAGTGGCCGGGATGCCGTCTGCCGCTTCGAGATCCCCATCGTAGAGTGGCAGGCGCAGGTCGCCTTCCAGGTGCCTGGCCGCGCCGAAATGGCGCCGTGCCTCCGCCAGAAGCCGCCGGTTGAGCGCGCCCGCGCGCAGCGAGCCACAGAGCCCCAACAGGGTGGGTTCGGTCATCGGGTCGTCCTTTCCTCGTCTCGGCGGGGAGGTGGGGCAAGGTTCGGCCATGGCAAGCCCGCGCCTCGCGCGTCCTTTTTCCTGGTCCCTGTTTCCGGTGGGCAGGCGGCCCGCCCGGGGTGCCGCGCTCCGTTGCGTGGCGGGGATGCGCAAAGGCCCCGGACCTGCTAGACTTCCACCATGTCGCTTCTTGCCATCGCGCGCCGGCCCGGACTTGCGCTGTTTCCTCTCAAAGCGTCCGACCGCGCCGGGCCCGCCCCGCGACCCCGTCGCACGGGGCCTGTCCTGATGGGCGATCTGCATGCCAACTGGGGAGGCACGCCCGTTCTGCTGCTGGAATGGAAGGCGCGTGAAGCGGAAAAATCCGGCAGGCCGAACCGCTAGCCGGCCTGCCAGGTCGGATGGAACCGTCCGGCCGGGGACAGGGTGAAGATCTCGCAGCCATCGGCGGTCACGCCCACGGAATGCTCGAACTGGGCCGAAAGCGACTTGTCGCGGGTCACGGCCGTCCAGTCGTCGGACAGCACCTTGGTTTCGGGCCGGCCCAGATTGACCATGGGCTCGATGGTGAAGAACATGCCTTCTTCCAGCACCGGCCCGGTGCCCGCGCGGCCATAATGCAGCACGTTGGGCGGGGCGTGGAACACCCGGCCCAGCCCGTGGCCGCAGAAATCGCGCACCACGGACATGCGCTGCGCCTCCACGAAGGTCTGGATCGCATGCCCGATATCGCCGAAGGTATTTCCCGGCCTGACCGCGTCGATCCCCAGCATCAATGCATCATGCGTGACCTGGATCAGCCGTTCGGCATAGGGCTTGGGCTGGCCCGCCACATACATGCGCGAGCTGTCGCCATACCATCCGTCGACGATCACCGTGACGTCGATATTGAGGATATCGCCATCCTTCAGCACGTCATCCGTGCGGGCGAAGGCGTCGTTCTTCCATTTCGGGATCTTGCTGCCGGGAATGCCATGGCAGACCACGTTGTTCACGCTGATGCAGCTGGCGTGGCGATAGCCCTTGTAGCCGATCGTGGCCGACCGCGCGCCAGCCTCTTCCACCTGTGCGGTGATGAAGGCATCCAGCGCGCCGGTGGTCGCGCCGGGCGTCACCAGTTCGGCCACCTCGTCGAGAATGCGTGCCGCCAGGGCGCCGGCCTTGCGCATCCCGGCGAAATCGGCGGGCTCGTGGATCCGGATGCCTTCCCGTGTCAGGCGTCCCTGGTGTGTATCGTTCACGGCGCGTGCCCCATGGCGTTTGTCGAAATTCCACCGTTACTTATGCCAGATCGCGGCGAAGGGCCAGAGCGGCGGGCTTTCCGGGCCGCGAAACCCCGTGAAAACCGGACGCGATCACGGAGTTCGGGCCTCCATCACCGGCGCGTGCGGCGTGGCAGGACCGCCGGCACGAGAGGGGTTTGAAAGCGCATGGCGGCGCGCTTATACCCGGCAGTGACCCTCAGGCAAGGAGCGCCCGATGCCGAACCCAACCGCCGCGATGCTCGTGATCGGCGACGAGATCCTCTCGGGCCGCACGCGCGATTCGAACATGCATCACCTGGCCCGCGAACTGACCCGCGCCGGGGTGGACCTGCGCGAGGTGCGGGTGGTGCCGGACGTGGCCGGGGCGATCGTCGCCGCGGTGCGCGAGTTGGCCGGGCAGGTGGATCACCTGTTCACCTCCGGCGGGATCGGCCCCACCCATGACGACATCACCGCCGAGGCGGTGGCCGAGGCGATGGGCGTCCCGATCGGGGTGCGCGACGATGCCCGCGCGATCCTGCAGGCGCATTACGACGCGCAGCGCAAGGAACTGAACGCCGCGCGGCTGCGGATGGCGCGGATCCCGGATGGCGCCGCGCTGATCGAGAACCCGGTCTCGGCCGCGCCCGGCTTTACCATCGGCAACGTGCACGTCATGGCGGGCGTGCCCGCGGTGTTCGAGGCGATGCTGGCCAGCGTGCTGCCCACGATCACCGGCGGCGCGCCGCTTCTGTCGCAGACGCTGCGGATCGACCGGGGCGAGGGCGACATCGCCGGCCCCCTGAGCGATCTGGCGGAGGAATTTCCCGATCTTTCCTTCGGCTCCTACCCGTTCATCCAGGATGGCGCGCACGGTTCCAACGTGGTGATCCGGGGCGAGGACCGGGCCCGGCTCGATGCCGCCGCGACCCGCCTTTCAGGGATGTTCTGCCAATGAGCGCCGAGGCGGAGCGGCTGCTTGCCGTGTGCGACGCCACATGGCCCCCGGCCAGCCTCCGGCGCGAAGGCCCCTGGGCGATCCGCGACGGTGGGGGTGGCGGCAAGCGGGTCTCCGCCGCCATCGCGCTGGACCCGGTGACCGATGCGGATATTGCCTCGGCCGAGGCGGCCATGATCGACATGAAACAGGCGCCGCTGTTCCGGATCTGGCCGGACGACGCGGCGCTGGACGCGCTGCTGGAGGCGCGCGGCCATGCGCGCATCGATCCCACGGCGATCTGGGTGGCGCCGGTGGCGCTGCTGACCGACCGGCCCTTGCCGCGGGTCACGGCGCTCACGGTCTGGGAACCCTTGCAGATCATGCGTGAAATCTGGGCCCAAGGCGGCATCGGCCCGTCGCGGCAGGCGGTGATGGAACGGGCCGCCGGCCCGAAAACCGGGCTTCTGGGGCGGCACAGGGACAAGCCCGCCGGCGCGGGCTTCGTCGCCATTCATGGCGGGGTTGCCATGGTGCACGCGCTGGAGATCCTGCCGCATCAGCGCCGGCAGGGCGTGGGCGGCTGGATGATGCGCGCCGCGGCGTTCTGGGCGGCCGAACACGGTGCGGGCGAGGTGGCGGCGCTTTGCACCGAGGCCAATGCCGGGGCGAATGCCCTTTATGCCGGGTTGGGGATGCGTCAGGCTGGCGGCTATCACTACCGCATCAAGCCCGAGACGGAGACCGCCCGCGATGACTGACGAGACCCGCCCCACCGCGCTCGACCTGCCGATGGCAGACCAGCTGCCCGAACAGACGCGCAAATATTTCGACCTGTGCCAGGACAAGCTGGGGATGATCCCGAATGTCCTGCGCGCCTATGCCTTCGACGTCGCCAAGCTGGATGCCTTCACGGCGATGTACAATGATCTGATGCTGGGCGAGAGCGGGCTGAGCAAGCTCGACCGCGAGATGATCGCCGTGGTCGTGTCGTCCATCAACAAGTGCTTCTACTGCCTGACCGCGCATGGCGCGGCGGTGCGCGAGCTGTCGGGCGACCCGGTTCTGGGCGAGATGATGGTGATGAACTGGCGCGTCGCGGATCTGGAGCCGCGTCAGCGCGCCATGCTGGCCTTCGCCGAGAAGATCACCCGCGCCAGCGCCGAGATCGAGGAATTCGACCGCGAGGCGCTGCGCTCGGTGGGCTTTTCCGATCGCGACATCTGGGACATCACCAGCGTCGCCGCCTTCTTCAACATGACCAATCGCGTGGCCAGCGCGACCGACATGCGCCCGAATGCCGAGTATCACGCGCAGTCTCGCTAGGGCTGTTGCGGGCGCGCTGCTGGCGCTGGGCCTGCCGTTGGCCGCAGCGGCGACGGGGCTGGACCTGTCGTTGCCCGGCGGCGCGCGGCCGACGGCAGAGCGGGTTTCCGACCCGGGCAGCCATGCGATGCCGGTCGGACCCTGGGCCGAGGGCGAGGTTCCGGCGATTCGGGCCGAGGGTCTGGTGACGCGGCAGGCCTGGCGGGTGCCCGGCCGGGCCTTCACCACGTTGCAGATCCTCGGGCCTCTGCGCGACCAGTTGCTCGCGGCGGGCTTCGAGATCGCCTTCGAATGCGAGGCGCAAACCTGTGGCGGCTTCGATTTCCGGTTCGCCACGGAGGTCCTGCCGGTTCCGGCCATGCATGTGGACCTGACGCGCTACCGCTACCTGTCGGCGTTGCGGGCGACGGATGGCGCGGTGACGGATCATGTCTCGGTGCTGGTCAGCCGGTCCATGTCGGCCGGTTTCGTGCAGATCGTGCATGTCTCGGCAAGCGATGGCGGGCTGGCGGTGCGGGACGACGCCGAGGGCCTGCCCCCCGAGGCCGATACACCGCTGCTGGAGGAACTGGTGGCGCGCGGACATGCGGTGCTGGACGATCTGTCCTTCGAAACAGGCTCCTCCGAGCTGGAAGGGGGCGATTACGTCACGCTCGGGGAACTGGCCGCCTGGCTGCGGTCGAACCCGGCGCGGAAGGTGGCGCTGGTGGGCCATACCGATGCCGTCGGGGCGCTGGAGAACAATATCGCGCTGTCGCGGCAGCGGGCGCAATCGGTTCGCGCTCGGCTGGTGACGCGGCATGACGTTCCCGAAACGCAGCTTCAGGCCGAGGGGATGGGCTATCTGGCGCCGGTGGCTTCGAACCTGACCGGGTCCGGACGCCAGGCCAACCGCCGCGTCGAGGCAGTGCTGATCGCGGCGGACTGAGCCCCGGCCGGGCGCCGGCCCGGGCTCAGTCCGCGCCCCAGCCGCCGCCGCCCGGCGTCTCCATTCCGAATACAGCGTCAGCGGGCAGATCGATCTCGGCATTGCCGTCGAGTTCGATCCGTGTTCCGTCGGGCAGCTCGGCCCAGTTGCATCCCACCGCGCCCGGCGCGCCGCCCGCCGCTCCGAAGGGCGGCACCCGGCGGTGGCCGCACAGCGTGGTCACCGTCACCGGGGCCAGGAAGCGCAGCCGCCGTCGCGCACCGTTGCCGCCCGGCCATTGCCCGGCCCCGCCCGACCCGGCGCGGATGCCGAATTCCTCCAGCCTGACGGGGAAGCGCCTTTCCAGCACTTCCGGGTCGGTCATGCGGGTGTTGGTCATGTGGCTCTGCACCGCGTCGCAGCCGGCGAAGCCCGGGCCTGCCCCGGTGCCGCCGGCGATCGTCTCGTAGTTCTGGAAGGCATCATTGCCCCAGACGAAATTGTTCATCGTCGCCTGGCTGCCCGCCATCGCGCCCAAGGCGCCGTAAAGCGCGTTGCACATGGCCTGGCTGACCTCGGTATTGCCGGCGATCACCGCCGCGGGCGCGACGGGGTTCAGCATCGAGCCTTCGGGCACAACGATTCTCAGCGGCTTCAGGCAGCCCTCGTTCAAGGGGATCTCGGACCCCACGAGCGTGCGGAAGACATAGAGCACCACCGCGTGCGAGATCGCCAGCGGGGCGTTGTAATTGCCCGAATGCTGCGGGCTGGTCCCGGTGAAGTCGATCACGGCCTCGCGCGCGGCGCGGTTCACCCGCACGGCCACCTCGATCACCGCGCCGTGGTCCATCTCGTAGCGGAACCGCCCGTCGGAAAGCCGGTCGATCACCCGGCGCACGCTTTCCTCGGCATTGTCCTGCACGTGGCCCATATAGGCCTCGACCACATCGCGACCGTAGCTTTCCACCACCTTGAGAAGCTCGCGCCGCCCGGTCGCGTTCGCGGCGACCTGCGCCTTCAGGTCGGCCAGGTTCTGGTCGATGTTGCGTGCGGGGTAGCGGCCCGAGCCCAGCACCGCGCGCGCCTCGTCTTCCAGGAACCGGCCCCCCGAGACCAGGCGCACATTGTCGATCAGCACGCCCTCTTCGTCGATCCGGGTGCTGTCGGGCGGGGCGGAGCCGGGGGTGCGCCCGCCGATATCGGCGTGATGCCCGCGCGCGCCCAGCCAGAAGGCGATCTCGTCCCCGACGAAGACCGGCGTGACCACGGTGACATCCGGGAGATGCGTGCCGCCATTGTAGGGCGAGTTCAGCATGAAGGCATCGCCCTCGGCGATCCGGCCTGCATTCTCGCGCATCACGGTGCGGATCGAATCGGACATCGAGCCCAGATGCACCGGAACATGCGGGGCGTTTGCCACGAGGTCGCCCGCCGCATCGAAAATGGCACAGGAGAAATCGAGCCGTTCCTTGATGTTCACGCTCCAGGACGTCTTTTCCAGCGTGGCGCCCATCTGGTCGGCCACCGACATGAAGAGATTGTTGAACACTTCCAGCAGCACCGGGTCGGCCTCGGTCCCCACCGCATGTGTCCGGGGCGGCGCGCCCTCGCGCTCCAGCACGAGGTTGCCGAGATCGTCCACCCGGACCGCCCAGCCCGGTTCCACCATGTTGGTGCCGGTGGGTTCGGTGACGATGGCCGGGCCCGCGATGCGCTGGCCGGTGGCCAGCGTGGCGCGGTGATATAGCGGCAGGTCGCGCCGTGCGCCCTGCAGATGGACAGGCACCCGGGCCACCGGCGCGCCGCCCGGGCCGGTGGGTTGCGGGCCGGGACGTTCTCCGGTCTCGCCAATGGCCTCGGTGCTGAGCATCTCGAACCAGATCGCCCGCTCGGGCGAGTGGAACCCGAATCGCGCGCGATGCGCCGCCTCGAAGCGCTCCTGCATCTCCTCGGCGCTGCCCCAGTCCACCTCCAGAGGCTGATGCGCGCCGTCATAGCGCAGATGCGCGCGGGCCTCGATGCGGATCTCGGTCAGGCCCTGGGCCCACACCTCGTCGCAGGCCTCGTCCGAGAGCCGTTTCACCTGTGCCGCTGCGCTGCCGTGATCGGCGAGCGGGGCGTCCATCTGCGCCTCGCGCATGGCGCGCACCTCGGCCAGACCCATCCCGTAGGCCGACAGCACACCGGCATGCGGATGGATCAGGACCCGGCGCATCCCCAGCGCATCGGCCACCAGGCAGGCATGCTGGCCACCGGCGCCGCCGAAGCATTGCAGCGTGTAGCGGGTGACGTCATGGCCGCGCTGGACCGAGATCTTCTTGATCGCGTTGGCCATGTTGTCCACCGCGATCTGCAGGAAGCCCTCGGCCATCTCCTCGGGGTTGCGGGGCGCCTCGCCGGTCGCCTGCGCGACCTCCTCGGCCAGTGCCACGAATTTCTCCCGCACCGTTTCTGCATCCAGCGGCTGGTCGCCGCCGGGGCCGAACACGGCGGGGAAATGCGCGGGCGTCAGCTTGCCCAGCATCACGTTGCAATCGGTCACGGTGAGCGGGCCGCCCCGGCGGTAGCAGGCCGGGCCGGGATCGGCGCCCGCGCTGTCGGGGCCGACCTGGAATCGACCGTCCTCGAACTTGCAGATCGACCCGCCCCCGGCGGCGACGGTATGGATATCCATCATCGGCGCGCGCATCCGCACGCCGGCCACCTCGGTCTCGAAGCTGCGCTCGTAGGCGCCGGCATAATGGCTCACATCGGTGGAGGTGCCGCCCATGTCGAAGCCGATCAGCCGGTCGAACCCCGCTGCCGCGCCGGTCTTCACCATGCCGACGATTCCGCCCGCCGGGCCCGACAGGATCGCGTCTCGGCCGTGGAACAGCCTGGCATCCGTGAGCCCGCCCGACGATTGCATGAAGCCCAGCCAGTGGCAGGCCCGGCCCAGTTCCAGCGCGTCGGACACCTGGTCGACATAGCGGCGCAGGATGGGCGAGAGATAGGCATCCACGACCGTGGTGTCGCCCCGGCCCACCAGCTTGATCAGGCGGCTGACCTCGTGGCTGGTGCTGATCTGGGTGAACCCTTCCTCGGCGGCGATCGCGGCGGCGCGGGCCTCGTGCACCGGGTTGAGATAGGCGTGCAGCCCGGCGATGGCGACGGCCGCGATCCCCTCGGCGCGGGCGGATTTCAGCGCGGCGCGGGTGGCGTCTTCGTCCAGCGGGCGCAGGACTTGGCCCTCGGCATCCAGCCGCTCGTCCATTTCCGCGACCCGCTCGTAGAGCAGCTCGGGCCGGCGCACATGCAGGTCGAAGAGGCGCGGGCGCGACTGGTAGCCGATCTTCAGCAGGTCGCGGAACCCGCGGGTGATGAGCAGCAGAAGACGTTCGCCCCGGCGTTCCAGCAGCGCGTTTGTGGCGACGGTGGTCCCCATCTTGACCGCGCGGATCGCGCCGTCGGGGAAGATGTCCTGCCCCATCAGGTCGCGGATGCCCTGCACCGCGGCGTCGCGGTAGCGGGAGGGGTTTTCCGACAACAGCTTGTGGGCGACGATCTCACCGTCGGGGCGGCGGGCGACGATGTCGGTGAAGGTGCCGCCCCGGTCGATCCAGAATTCCCACTGTCCGCTCATGCCCCGCCCCTCCTGTGTCGCCGTGCAGGCTTTGCCGGGCGGGGCGGGGATGTCAACGGCGGCGGGCCCGGCGGACCGGGGCAGCCGCGCCGGTCAGGCCACCGCGTGAGCGATGGCGCATTGCTTCCACAGCACCGAAAGCGCGCGCACCAGATGGTCGATATCGGCGTCGGTGTGGTAGGGCGAGGGGGTGAAGCGCAGCCGTTCGGTGCCCTTGGGAACGGTGGGATAGTTGATCGGCTGAACGTAGATCCCCCAGTCTCGCATCAGGATGTCGGCCAGCATCCGGCACTTCACCGGATCCTTGATCATCACCGGGATGATGTGGCTCGGATTGTCCAGATGCGGGATGCCCTCGCGGTCGAGCCCGGCCCGCAGCCGCGCCACGTTGTGGCGCTGGCGCTGGCGCTCGGTCTCGGACACCTTCAGATGCGCGATCGAAGCCTGCGCCGCCGCGGCCACCGCGGGCGGCAGGGCGGTGGTGAAGATGAAGCCGCTGGCGAAGCTGCGGATGAAGTCGCACAGCGCGGCCGAGCCGGTGATATAGCCGCCGACCACGCCATAGGCCTTGCCCAGCGTCCCCTCGATCAGGGTGATCCGGTCGGCGAGGCCCAGCTCTTCGGACACGCCGCCGCCGCGCGGGCCGTAGAGGCCCACTGCATGCACCTCGTCCAGATAGGTCATGGCGCCGTGTTTCTCGGCCACCTCGACGATCTCCTGCATCGGGGAGATGTCGCCATCCATCGAATAGACGCTTTCGAAGGCGACGATCTTCGGTGCGTTGGCGGGCAGGGCGGCCAGCTTGCGGTCCAGATCCTCGGGGTCGTTGTGTTTCCAGATCACTTTCGGGCAGCGTGCGTGGCGCATCCCCTCGATCATCGAGGCGTGATTGAGCGCATCCGACAGGATCACCGCGTCGGGCAGCCGCGCCCCGAGCGTGGATAGCGCCGCCCAGTTCGACACGTAGCCGGAGGTGAACAGCAGCGCGGATTCCTTGCCGTGCAGATCGGCCAGTTCGCGTTCCAGCATCACGTGATGATGGTTGGTGCCCGAGATGTTGCGTGTCCCGCCGGCGCCGGCGCCGCAACTGTCGATCACCTCTTTCATCCGATCGGTGACGATCGGGTGCTGGCCCATGCCGAGATAGTCGTTCGAGCACCAGACGGTGACCTCGTCGGGCATTTCCTCGTCGTGGCACCGGGCACGGGGGAATTGCCCGCACTGCCGCTCGAGCTCGGCGAAGGTGCGATAGTTTCCTTCCTGGCGAAGGGCGTCCAGCTGCCCCTGGAATAGCGTGTCAAAGTCCATGAACGTCCTCCGATCCGTAAGCCTTGTTATTCTGGTTGTGGCGCGCGGGAAGCATCCAGCGCCAGAGTTTCGCGTCCTGCCAGGGGATCACCATCATCCAGTGTTCCAGAAGCGCGAGCGCAGTGATCGCTGCCAGCAGCGAGAAGCCCACGAGGTCTGCCGTGCTGTCCGAGGCGATGATCCGTTCCAGCCAGCATCCGGTGGCGGCGGTAAGCGCCGAGACCGAGAGCGGGAACATGCGATTGATTCGCCCGGTACGGAAATGGCTGGGCAGATGGGCCAGCGGCTGGGGGATGAACTCGACATTGATCTTGGGCACGCCGTAGAACAGGTTCAGCTTGGCCGAGATCCGGGCGAAGAACAGCACCGCGAAGGTCCAGAGGCCGAACAGGTTCTCGGCGCCCCAGCCATAAAGCGCCATGGCCAGAAACATGCCCGCCAGCAGCATCTCGTGATAGGCGATGGTCCCCCAGGCGCGGATGAAGCGTTCGCCCTCGGGGACGCCGGGGGGACAGGGCCGCGCCATCGGGCCTGTGATCTGGCCGGTCAGGAAGGCCAGCTCGATCCAGCCCCAGATCGCCAGCGCCGACAGGAAGCCGCCATAGACCGCGACGTGCCCCTGCATGGGCAGGGTGGTCACGTAGCCCCAGAGCCCGGCCCCCAGCAAGGGCAATGTCAGCAGCGTCGCGGCCGAACAGGCGCGCGGGCCGCGACGGTCGGCCAGCCGGACGATGGCAAGGATCGCCCCGGTGGAGAACCACCAGGCGAAGAGCGCGCCAAGCGCTGCGATCCAGCCGCTGTCCAGCATCAGTAGGCGGGCTCCAATCGGGTGCTTTCAGGGACGCGATGCCGTTTCGCCGGGATCGTGTAGAGCGCGACGAAGGCCATCGCGGCCCGCGCGCTGGCGCCCCATTCCCGCAGCTTCGCGCCGAGGCCGCGGCCCTTCCTGGCGCGGGCGAGATCGACATTGGCGCGGTGCAGCCGCTCCAGCCCGCGCTGCCAGCGCGGATGCTCGATATCGAGCGTGATCGGGAAGATCTGCTCGGTGAGCGTCGACGTCTTGGTATAGACCTCGTGCGCATACCAGTCCGGATCGACGCCCAGCGCCTTGTGGAAGGCCGGCCGCTGGTGGTCGCGGACATACATCGTGGCATAGACCGCGGTCAGGAAGAACTTGATCCACCAGACATTGACGCCCGAGGTCAGCTTCGGGTCGGTCTTCATCAGCAGGGCGAAGGCCTCGCCGTGGCGGAACTCGTCGTTGCACCATTCCTCGAACCACTTGAAGATCGGATGGAAACGGTGCTCGGGATGCGCCTGCAGGTGGCGGAAGATCGTGATGTAGCGCGCATAGCCGATCTTTTCCGACAGGTAGGTGGCGTAATAGATGAACTTGGGCCGGAAGTAGGTGTATTTCTTCTTCTGTGTCAGGAAGCCCAGGTTCACCGCAACGCCGGCCTCGCGCAGCGCATCGTTGATGAAGCCGGCGTGCCGCGCCTCGTCCCGCGCCATCAGCTGGAACAGCTGGGTGACGTCCTTGTTGGTGCCGCGGCGCTTCATCTCCTTGTAGAGCACGCAGCCCGAGAATTCGGCGGTACAGGACGAGATCAGGAAGTCGATGAACTCCTTGCGCAGGGCCGGGTCCATGCCGTCCCAGTCGACCTCGTCCCAGTCCTCGTTCTTCTTGAAATGGCCCTTGTTGGGATCGGCCTCCATCTCGGCGATGAGCGCGTCCCAATCCGCGCGGACGGGGGACACGTCGATCGCGTCCAGCTCGTCGAAATCGGTGGTGTAGAAACGCGGGGTCAGCAGCGTGTCCTGCATCGCCACCTCGGTGGCGAACTTGCTGTCGAGCTTTTCCTGGACGGCCAGCGCCTCTTCGGCGGTGGCGGCGTCGGCGGAATGGGCGGGGGTCTGCATGTTCATAGCTCGACCTCCTCGGAAAAGGAGAATTCGCACAGCTCCATCACCTCGAAATCGCCGGTCAGGCGGGTCCAGAGCCGTTCAAGCTTGCTGGCGCGGATGATGATGGCCTCGCGGTCCTCGGTGACGATCTCGCCGAACGGCGCCATGATCTCGGGGCCCTGCACCTTCACCTCGTCGCCGGGATGGATCACCGCGCCGTTGTTGAGGCGCAGATGCGCGTGCAGGCTTTCGAATTTGTGGCTGATCTCGACGGTGCACGGGGCCCGTTCGATCTCGCGTGTCAGAAGTCCCATGTCGGTTCCCTTTCTCCTACTCGACCAGGAGCCTGGCGAAAGCCCTGGCATTGTCTTCGCCGAACCCCATCAGGTCGGCCGTCCAGCCGGTCGAGGGGTCGGCGATGGTGACGCGCCCGTTCTCGTGGCGCATCAGTTCCACCGGGCCGTCGAGTGCGACGCGGTGCTTGGTGCGTTCGCGCATGAGCACGCGATAGACACCGGAGACGAAACCGCCCTCTTCCGCGGACAGATCGGCGATCAGCGTGCCATCGGCGGTGCGCACGGTGGCCGCGCCGGACATGTCGCCGCCCAGAAGCAGGGTGCGGGAATGGGTGACCGGGCTTTCCGGCGGGGTCGAGCTGGGCTCGCGTCCGGTGACCACGGCAAGGGTGACGATCACGAGAACCGTGAGCACGAGCCCGAACATCGCTCGCAGCAGGATCCGCGGGATCAGTTCGTCGCGGTTGGCATGGATCCGGGGGGAGCGTTGGTGCATGATCTCGGACATCGTCTCTGTCTCCGCTTGGAGGGCCTACTCGGCGGCCACGGCCGTGCCGTCGTGGCTGGGTGTGCTGCGCTTGATTTCGGGGGTGGAGACGCGGGCCTCGGCCGCATCGGCCAGCAGCTCGGCCACCGCCTTGGCGTCGGGAATGCACCGCAGCGCGGGCTGGGTGCGGAAATGCCAGGGCCGCACATGTGGCCAGCAGACCAGGTAGCTCAGCCGTGTGTCGCCCAGCAGTTCCAGCGCGATCGTGCCGGTGCCGCGCCGGCGCAGGTCCAGGGTCGCGTTGGCGATCTGGGTGTAGGGCAGGTTGAGCGTGACGGTCAGCGCCGCGCCGACGCGCATGGCGACGCGGCGATTCGTGATGGTGTAGACGGTGGCGCGGGCCTGCACCCAGGCCAGCACCGCCAGCAGGGCGCAGACAATCAGCCCCATCACCAGGAAGGGGGTGGAGACCGAAAGCGCCTCTGTCAGAGTCATCCGGTCCACCACCGCCACGAAGCGCCATGCCGCGAGCAGCACGAAATAGCCAGCGACCCAGTACAGGTTCAGCGACTCGCGGGCCAGCGCCCACCAGTCAGGGCGGCCCTGCCAGAGAATCCGTTCGCCCTCGGGGGGCAATTCTGGCAGGCCCTTCACGGGCTCGAAGGCGAAATCGTCATGCGGCATGGCTTGGTTCCTTTCTCAGCTCAGAGCTGCGGTTCCAGTCGGTCCTCGCTCGCGTAGAGCATGCCGCCTGCGTAGTAGGCCGAGATCTTGTCTTCCTCGAGCTTGGTCACCTGGCGCGGCGAGGCGTGCCGCGGCACCCCGGCGAAATGCTTGCCGTAGATCGTGCGCACCGCGACCCGATCGGACTTGACGCGCGCCAGCGTCATCGGGATCAGACGCTTGCCGCCGCCATGGGCCTCGTCCAGTTCAACCTCGAGGTAGCGGACCAGCTGTTCGGGCTCGTCGATCCACAGATCGGTGATCGCGCCGACCACCTCGCCGTCACCGGCCATCACCGGCAGGCCGCGCGGGTCGCGCCCGGCGCCGACGTGGAAATGCTCGGTCGCGGCCATCGGGATGATCTTGGGATGGCCCTTCCCGTCCAGCTCGGGCAGGTCGCGCCGCGGCGCCCAGGCGGCCGGGCCGACACCGTCGGCCATCGGATCTCCGGTGGGCACGAAGGGGAAGCCGTTGACGCCGGCGGTACGCGCCAGCGCGATGTCGGAGCGTTCGGGCGTCTGGCCCGAGGGCACCACAAGCTTGCCCTGGCCGTGAGGCAGGATGAAGGTCTTGTCCTCCGGTACCGGGAACGGGCCCTGGTTGGCGGCCGGGTTGCCCGCATCATCTTCCAGCGGATAGCCTTCGCGCATGTTCTCGCGCTGCAGGTAGATGATGAGCCCGGCGAAGAAGCCGTAGAACAACCAGAGCGAGAGGCTCGCCAGGTCGAACTGTCCAAAGAATGTCTCGGTCATGTCTTGGTCCTTTCAGAAGGCACGGGTCATGTCGGCAGATCCGCCAGACCGAACCGGGCGGGTGTGTCCCGATTGTCGCCGACGGGTCGCGTTGCGGTTTTCACAAGGGGGCCGAGCGCGGCGAGCGTCACGAACAGCAGGCCGATCTCGATGTGGTAAACGAAGGAATAGCCGGTGGCCGGGTCGTTCAGCGCCTCGCCCAGCGCACCCGACAGGGCAGAGGCGTTGATCACGTCGCGCAGCCCGCCGCCGAGAGCGATGGACAGCCCCGCCGCCGTGGCCTGTGCCGCGCCCCAGGCGCCCAGCGCGAGGCCGCGTCCGGCCGTGCCCTCGACCGGCATGCTCATGGCCGCGATCAGGGTCGAGACGGCAAACAGCCCGCCGCCGAAACCGATCAGCGCGGCGCCGGCGAAGAACAGCGCGGCCGACTCCATCGGGGCGGCGAAGATCACCGTGGAAAAGGCCAGGATTCCCACAAGGGCGCCAAGCCCCGCCAGACGGTAGGCGTTGAAGCTCCGCGCCAGCAGCCGCGCCGCCAGAGCGAAGCTCAGCAGCGCGCCACCGGCCCAGGTGGCCGTCAGCATCGTGGTGGCCGAGACCGAAAGGCCCAGGATCTCGCCGCCATAGGGCTCCAGCAGCACGTCCTGCATGTTGAAGGCCATGGTTCCCAGGAAGACCACGGCCAGAAGCCGCCCGGCGCTGCCGCCGGCGGCCAGGTCGGCCCAGGCGTCCATGAATCTCGGGCGCGGTGCGGCGCGCTCCTCGCGGCTCATCGGGCGCACCTTCTCCTGCTTCCAGAGCGCCACCAGGTTCAGCAGGATGCCCGCCAGCGCCGCGCCCTGGACCACCCGCACAAGCGTGAGCGGCGCGAAGTCGCGCAGCAGCCAGCCGATGACGATGGCCGAGATCCCCATGCCCAGCAGGAACATGACGTAAAGCAGCGCGACGACGCGGGGCCGCGTCTCCTCGGAGGCGCGGTCGGCGGCCAGCGCAAGGCCTGCGGTCTGCGTCATGTGCATGCCAAGACCGGCCATCAGGAAAGCCACCGCCGCCAGCACTTCGCCCGCCCAGCCGGGGCCCACCGCCTGCTGGCCGCCCAGCACGAGGATGGCAAAGGGCATCACGGCCAGCCCGCCCATCTGCCACAGCGAGCCGAACCAGATGTAGGGCACGCGTTTCCAGCCCAGCGCGCTGCGATGGGTGTCGGAGCGGAAGCCCAGCAGCGCCCGGAACGGCGCGATCAGCACCGGCAGCGCGATCATCGCCGCCACGATCACCGCGGGAACCGAAAGCTCCACGATCATCACCCGGTTCAGCGTCCCCAGCAGCATCACCGTGGCCATGCCCACCGAGATCTGGAACAGCGACAGCCGCAGCAGCTGCCCCATGGGCAGCCCCTCGCTGGCGGCGTCCGCGAAGGGCAGCACCTGCGTGGTCAGCCGCGCCAGCGGCGAGAGGCGGCGCGGCGCGCTCATGCAGAGACCTCCAGCAGCTGGCTGATATAGAACCCGACGGAGACCCGGCCCAGCACCTTCAGGGATCCGGGCGTTTCCATGTCGTGCAACCGCCGGGCAAGGGCGGCCGGCGCATGCGGCACCATCACCGGCGAGCGGTCCGCCCGCGGGAACAGCCGGCCCGCCTGCCACATCGCCATCAGCAGGGGCGTGCGCGGCGCCACCGTGAAGACGACCCGCCCCGCGGCCCGGCGCGCCAGCCCGTCGAGCGCCCGCGCGATATCGGCGCCGCGATAGTAGATCAGGCTGTCCATCGCCATCACGTGGTCGAACTGGCCCAGCCCGGGGTCCAGCATGTCGCCCGCGGCAAACCGCACCTGCGCGCGCAAGCCGGGCTCGAGCCGCCGCTCGGCGATGCCCACCAGCTGCGGAGAAATGTCCACCGCCACCACCTCGGCCCCGCGCGCGGCCAGTTCGGCCGTCATCATCCCGGTGCCGCAGCCCGCGTCCAGAACCCGCGCGCCGCGCAGATCCAGGGGCAGCCGGGCCAGCATGTCCGCGCGCATCCGGTCGCGGCCCTGCCGAACCGTCTCGCGGATGCGGCTGACCGGCGCGTCCGAGGTCAGCCGCTCCCAGGTGCGGGTCGCGGTCTTGTCGAAATAGGTCTCGACGCGGGAACGGGTGGCCTCGTAGCTCATCGGATGCCTCAGTCGAATCCCAGCAGTTCGAAGATCTCGCGGTCTTCCAGCGGCGCGGGCGCCAGCGGCTCGGTGCCGTTCCACAGCGTCTCGGCCAGCCGGATATACTCCTTGCGGGCCATGACGATGTCCTCCTCGTCGGGCATCTCGAACAGCGTCTTCTTCTTCAGCCGCGAGCGCCGGATCGCGTCGTAATCGGGCAGATGCGCGATGCGCCTGAAGCCCACTTCCCGGCAGAACCTGTCCACCTCGTCGGTGTCGCGCGAGCGGTTGGCGACGCAGCCCGCCAGCCGCACCTTGTAATTGACGCTCTTGGCCTGCACCGCGGCGATGATGCGGTTCATGGCGTAGATCGAGTCGAAATCGTTGGCGGTGACGATCAC
>JBKHDP010000040.1:0-16965 GCA_046541255.1 Paracoccaceae bacterium
GCGACACCACCGGGATCGAGCCCGACTTCGCGCTGGTGAAGTTCAAGAAGCTCGCCGGCGGCGGCTACTTCAAGATCATCAACCGCTCGGTTCCCGCCGCGCTGGAGAAGCTGGGCTATTCCTCGGCACAGATCGAGGAGATCATCGCCTATGCCGTGGGCCACGGCTCGATCGGCCAGGCGCCGGCGATCAACCCGCAGACGCTGCGCGACAAGGGTTTCGACGAGGCCGCGCTCGGCCGTGTCGCGGCCGCGCTGGGGCAGGCTTTCGACATCCGCTTCGTGTTCAACCAGTGGACCCTGGGCGAGGAGTTCTGCCGCGAGACGCTGGGCATCGCCCCCGAGAAGCTGAACGATCCCACCTTCGACCTGCTGCGGCATCTGGGCTTCACCCGGGCCGAGATCGAAGCGGCCAACGATCACGTCTGCGGGACGATGACGCTGGAAGGCGCGCCTTACCTCAAGGAAGAGCACTACCCGGTGTTCGACTGCGCCAATCCCTGCGGCAAGAAGGGCCGTCGGTTCCTCAGCGTGGACAGCCATATCTACATGATGGCGGCGGCGCAGAGCTTCATCTCGGGCGCGATTTCCAAGACGATCAACATGCCCAACGATGCCACCATCGAGGATTGTCAGAAGGCCTACGAACTGTCGCATTCCCTGGGGGTGAAGGCCAACGCGCTCTATCGCGACGGCTCCAAGCTCAGCCAGCCCCTGGCTTCGGCCCTGGTAGAGGATGACGAGGAAGCCGCGGAGATCCTCGAATCCGGCTCGGCGCAGGAAAAGGCGCGCGTGCTGGCCGAGAAGGTGATCGAGAAGGTCGTGGTCAAGGAGGTGGTCCGGTCGCATCGCGAGAAGATGCCGGAGCGCCGCAAGGGCTATACGCAGAAGGCCATCGTGGGCGGCCACAAGGTCTACCTGCGCACCGGCGAATACGAGGATGGCAGCCTCGGCGAGATCTTCATCGACATGCACAAGGAAGGCGCGGGCTTCCGGGCGATGATGAACAACTTCGCCATCGCGGTCTCGGTCGGGCTCCAGTACGGCGTGCCGCTCGAGGAATTCGTGGACGCCTTCACCTTCACCAAGTTCGAGCCCTCGGGGATGGTGCAGGGCAACGACTCGATCAAGAACGCGACCTCGATCCTCGACTACATCTTCCGCGAACTGGCGGTCAGCTATCTCGACCGGACCGACCTTGCCCACGTCAAGCCCGAGGGCGCGACCTTTGACACCCTGGGCCGCGGCGAGGAAGAGGGCGTATCGAACATCCGCGAGTTGTCCGAGGGTGCGGCCACCAAGTCGCTGGAGGTGCTCAAGCAGATCAGTTCGACGGGCTACCTGCGCAAGCGCCTGCCGCAGGAACTGGTGGTGCTGAACGGCGGCGGCGCGCCCGCCACCGCGCGGATGCCGGCCGACGCCACCGCGCCGATGCAGGCGATCATGCCCGAGGGCGCCTCTGCCAGCCTGACGGTGTCGAGCTCTGCCACCATGACGGCCACCGCCCCCATGGGCGCCGCCGCCAGGGCGCGGATGCAGGGCTACGAGGGCGAGGCCTGCGGCGACTGCGGCAACTACACGCTGGTGCGCAACGGCACCTGCATGAAGTGCAACACCTGCGGCGCGACGAGCGGGTGCAGCTGAGGGTAGAGTAATGAAAACACTGAGAGAGCTATTCCTGAAACTTCCGTACGATGGTTTCGTTCGAAATCAGCTAAGGGATTTCAACCTATCGTCTGGACGTGGAAGGAAAGCTCCCTCGGTTAAGAATTTAGCTGAGAGCTTTGGTGTAGAAATCCGTCAAATACGTATGCCAATGAGTTTTGCCGGGCGTTTGGTTGCAGACTGCTTCACCAGGAGCGGATTCGCCATTGAGGTAAATGATCGACACTCTGTCGAAAGCAGACGCTTCACCGTCCTTCATGAGCTAGGCCACATGCTTCTTGGACACGTCGACGCGACTGACATATTCCTCGCGCCCGCTCATCTCAACCGAGGGGAAGACGAGTTCTACATCGATGCCACGCAAGAACATGAAGCAAACGCATTTGCCGATGTTCTGCTATTCGGGGATGGTGCTATCGAATCTGCCTATTCTTTGCATCATGGCGATAGAAAGAGATTAGCATACGTGTTCGGCGTAACGAAACCAATGGTTGAAATTGCAATTCGAAAATACGGGGTAGAGCGCAGGAAATAGATTAAATCTACCGCAAAGAAACAAGTTCCGGGGCGGGTGCGCTCGCCCCTGACATCGGACCGGCCGCAGGCAAGGGATTTCCGAGCGGTCCACGAATGAGCCGGTCCGATGAGAACTGGGGGCGCCCGCGGGCGCCCCCAATTTCCGTTTCAGGCCAGGCGGGCCCCGCCCCGCGCGGGCGGGGCAGGGCGGCGGCGCGGGATCAGGCCCCGAGCGCCTTGTTCAGGTTCTCGTCGACCTTTTCGAGGAAGCCCATGGTGGTCAGCCATTTCTGGTCCGGCCCCACCAGAAGCGCCAGGTCCTTGGTCATGAAGCCCGATTCGACGGTTTCCACCACGACGCGTTCCAGCGTCTCGGCGAAGTTCTTCAGCTCGGCATTGTCATCCAGCTTGGCGCGGTGCTTGAGCCCGCCGGTCCAGGCGTAGATCGAGGCGATCGAGTTGGTCGAGGTCTCCTCGCCCTTCTGGTGCTGGCGGTAATGGCGGGTCACGGTGCCATGCGCCGCCTCGGCCTCGACGATCTTGCCATCGGGCGTCATCAGCTGCGAGGTCATCAGCCCCAGCGAGCCGAAGCCCTGCGCCACGGTGTCGGACTGCACGTCGCCGTCGTAGTTCTTGCAGGCCCAGACGAAACCGCCGTTCCATTTCATCGCGCAGGCCACCATGTCGTCGATCAGGCGGTGCTCGTAGGTGATGCCCGCCTTCTTGAACTCGGCCTCGAATTCTTCCTCGTAGACTTTCTGGAACAGATCCTTGAAGCGGCCGTCATAGGCCTTGAGAATGGTGTTCTTGGTGGAGAGGTAGACCGGCCAGCCCAGGCTGAGGCCGTAATTCATCGAGGCGCGGGCGAAATCCATGATCGACTGGTCGAGATTGTACATGCCCATGGCCACCCCGGCGGCGGGGGCGTCGAACACCTCCTTCTCGATCACGGTGCCGTCCTCGCCCACGAACTTCATCGTGAGCTTGCCCTTGCCGGGGAACAGGAAATCCGTGGCGCGGTACTGGTCGCCGAAAGCGTGGCGGCCGATCACGATGGGCTGGGTCCAGCCCGGCACCAGGCGCGGCACGTTGCGGCAGATGATCGGCGCGCGGAACACCACGCCGCCCAGGATGTTGCGGATCGTGCCGTTGGGGCTGCGCCACATCTTCTTGAGGCCGAATTCCTCCACCCGCTGCTCGTCGGGGGTGATCGTGGCGCATTTCACCGCAACGCCGATTTCCCTGGTCTTTTCGGCGGCATCGACGGTGATCTGATCCTCGGTACGGTCGCGTTCCTCGATCCCCAGGTCGTAATAGAGGAGGTCGATGTCGAGGTAAGGCAGAATCAGCTTCTTCTTGATGAAATCCCAGATGATCCGGGTCATCTCGTCGCCGTCCATCTCGACGACGGGGTTGTCCACCTTGATCTTGGCCATGTGTCGGCTCCTCTCTCGTTGGGGTGAGCATGATCTCTCGCGCGCCTCTTAGCGCAAAGCGATCGCGCTGGAAAGACGGTATGCACTCGTATACCGCATGCGGGCGCGCGCGAACCGCCGCATCCGGCGCGCGCGGGAAGGCCGGGCTCAGGCCGGCAGGCCGCGCTCCACCCGGCCCATATGCAGCATCAGCCCATAGCCCGCCGCCGTCACCGCCAGGACGCCGGCGGCAAGCGGCACCGGGGTGCCGTCGAAGGCCAGGCCGATCGGCACCGCGATGGCCGCGGCCAGAACGCTGGAGACCGAGCCGATGACGCTGGCCGCCATGCCGGCGACATGGCCCATCGGTTCCATCGCGATGGCGTTCAGATTGCCCAGCGTCATGCCCACCATGAAGAACACGGTGGCCTGCCAGCCGACGAAGACAAGGAACCCGGCCGCCGAGCTGCCCGCGCCCAGATAATAGAGCAGCACCGCCAGGGTGACGCCGCACTGGACCGACAGCGCGAAGGTCACCAGCCGCCGCATTCCCAGCCGCATCACCAGCGTCGCGTTCAGCAGGCTGGCGCTGCCTGCCACCAGCGCGATGCCGGCGAACCAGTAGGGAAAGCTCTCGCCGCGTCCGAAGGCCTGGTCGAAGACCGGCTGGATCGCCGCGATCGACATGAACAGCATCGCATAGCACAGGGTCTGCACCGCGATCGACAGGCGCACCGTCGGGTGGCGGAACATCTCGGCCACCGTATCCAGCATCGGGCGCGGCCGCAGCGGGCGGCGGGCGGAGGCCGGCAGCGTCTCGGCCAGGCGCAGCATCAGCCACACGCCCGAAATCGTGGCGAAGACCAGGAAGCCCGCGAAGATCGTCCGCCAGCCGCCCCCGGCCTGCATGATCAGGGTGCCGAACAGCGGCGCCACGGCCGGAACCAGCGTGAAGATCAGCATCACGAAAGAGACCAGCCGCGCCATGGCGCGGCCCGAATGCAGATCGCGGATGATTGCCAGCGACACGACCCGCGGCGCCGCCGCGCCGAAGCCCTGGACCAGCCGTGCCAGCAGCAGCAATTCCAGCGTGGGCGCGGCCCAGGCCAGCCCGGCCCCGGCGATGTAGAGCGCGAGCCCCCACAGGATCACCGGCTTGCGCCCGAAACGGTCCGACAGCGGACCCATCAGGAAGGTGCCCAGGCCCAGCCCGACGAAGAAGGCGGTGAGAATCAGCTGCGCCCGGTTGGGCGCGTCCGGCGAAAGCTCGGCCGCGATCCGGGGCAGGGCCGGCAGCATCGCGTCGATGGAGAACGCCACGGTTGAGACCAGCATGGCCATGAGCGCGACGAATTCGAACCGGCTGGGCGCGCGGGTGGACATGCGGGATCTCTCCGGAAGACGGGACGGCCCGCGCTAGCACATCGCCGCCCCGGGGGCCAGCCGCCCGAGCGGGTGCGTCACGAGCCGGGCGGGGGGCGATGCTCCGGCGTGGCCGGCGGGGCGTCGTCATCCATCTCGGCGGGGGGATGTTGCCTGTCCGTACGCGTCAGCGCATCGACCAGCCGCTCGGTATGCTCTGCGCGCTTGCGTACGGCATAGGCCCCGAATTGCTGGATCACCACGGCGAAGATGCCAAGCCCGACGAAGATGAATATGGTCGTGCCGATCTTGCCCGCCACGGTTTCGGGCACCAGCGAGCCATATCCCACCGTCGACAGCGTCACCACGGTGAAGAAGTAGGAATCGAGCCAGCTCCAGCCCTCCGTGAAGCGGAAGAAGACCGTTCCGGCCAGCACCACCATGACGAGCATGCCCAGAAGCGTGAACGTCTTGATTCCCTTCATTCGTCCTCCGGCGGGGTCTCCCGGATCTCGGCGATCACCTTGCGCCAGAGATCGGAGGGCTGCGCGCCCGGTACCGCGTGCTTGCCCGCAACGATGAAGGTGGGCACGCCGGTCACGCCCATCTCGCGCGCGGCCTTGTCGCGGGCGGCGATCTCCTCGCGGTCGGCGTCGGAGGCCAGCAGCCGCAGCACCACCGAGGCATCCATGTCGATCTCGTCGGCCAGGTCGGCCAGCACCTCCGGCGCGCCGATGTCGCGGCCCTCGCGGAAATAGGCGCGGAACAGTGCAGAGACCATGGCGGTCTGCCGTCCCTCGATCCCGGCCCAGTGGATCAGCCGATGCGCGTCCAGCGTGTTGGGGGTGCGTTCGATGGCGCCAAGATCGATCTTCAGACCGGCCGCCTCGGCCTGTTCGGCGATCCGGGCATAGACCTTCACCGCCTCCTCCTTGCCGCCGAACTTGGCTTCCAGGTAGGCGCGCCGGTCCATGCCGCCGGGCGGCATGTCGGGGTTCAGCTGGAACGGGTGCCATTCGATGCGGAACGGGTGGTCCGGTTCGGCCTCCAGCGCGCGGTCAAGCTGCGCCTTGCCGATGTAGCACCAGGGGCAGATCGGATCGGACAGGATATCAAGCTTGACCATGGGTGGTCTCCCAGTTCTGGCGCAGTGCCCGGCGGCTGAGCTTGCCGTTCGGGCCGGTGGGCAGGGTGTCGGTGCGAATGTAGAGCCGGGGCTGTTTCCAGCGCGCCAGGCGCGCAGCGGCGAAATCGGCGATGTCCTTCTCCTCGATCTCCCGCGCGGCGGTGTAGAAACAGGCGATGACCCGGACATCCGGTTTCACCTGCACATCGGTCACCGCGACGGTGGCCAGCGCGGGATGTGCGGACAGCACATTCTCCACCTCGATGGGAGAAACGCGCACGCCGCCCGCGTTCATCATGTCATCGGCCCGGCCCAGAAAGCTGATGGCGCCGGTCTCGTCCATGCGCCCCAGGTCGCCGCTGAGGAACCACGCGCCGCGATGGCGGGCCCGGGTCTCGGCCTCGGCGCCCAGATACCCCAGCATCAGGCCCGGATCGCGCGCGGAGATCGCGATGATCCCGGCCTCGCCGCGCGGCACCGGCCGGCCCTGTTCGTCCAGGATCGCCACGCGGCGACCCTCCTGCGGGTATCCCAGCGTGCCCGGCGGGGCGGGACGCGCGGGACTGCCCGAGATGAAGGTCGAACATTCGGACATGCCGAAGGCCTCGAAGACCGGGGTTCCGGTGGCGGCCTCCCATGCGGTGCGGGTGGCGTCCGGCAGCTTTTCCCCCGCGGCCAGGCCATGGCGCAGCGCAGGCAGGTCGAGCGGCGCGCCCCGGGCGAGCAGCTTGCGGTAAATCCCCGGGGCTGCCGCGAAAATGCTCGCATCGAAGCGTTTCATCAGCAGCGGCAGTGCCTCGGGTGCCGTGCCCTCCGCCGGGATCAGCGCGGTGGCGCCCAGGCTCCAGGGATCGAGCAGCCCGGTCCCGAGCGTGAAGGTCCAGTTGAAGGCGCCGGCATGAAGCACCCGGTCCACCCCGGTCAGCCCGTACCAGCCGTCATGCATCATCCGTCGCGCCCAGATCGCGCGATGCGCGTGACCCACGGCGCGGGGCGTGCCGGACGTGCCCGAGGTGAAGACCACATAGGCCAAGGCGTCCGGGTCGGTCATGCGGATCTGCGCCGGGGCCAGATCACGCATCGCGCGCAGCGCCCGAAGCCCGATCACGCGGGCCGGCGCCGGATCGGGCAGGGGCAGGCGCTCGTCCTGCAGGATCGCGACCGGAGCCAGCGCCGCAGCCAGCTTGCCCACCTCGGGCGCGGTCAGCTGCGCCGAAAGCGGCACCGGCACCAGACCCACCGCCACCGCGCCCAGGAAGGCCAGGGGGAAATCCACGGTGTTGCCCAGTCGCAGGAAGATCCGATCTCCCGGTGCCAGACCTGCGGCCAGCAGCCCGCTGCCGGTGCCCAGCACCGCGGCCTCCAGCCGGGCATAGCTCCAGCGTTCGGAGCCGGTGGGCGCGATCACCGCCAGCGCGATCTTGTCGGCCATGTCGCCGGCGCGCGCCAGCACATGGGCGGCCAGGTTGAACGGCGCGGGGCAGGGGGCGGGCGCCCCGGTATCATGGATGGACAGCATCGCGCCTGACCTACGGCGGCCCCGGTGCAGTTGCAAGGCCGGGCGGCTGTGCCTATTACCCGGCGCATGGACCGCCCCGAGCCACGCAGCCTCATCCGCATCGCCCGTGAAAACGGCAGGGAAGACAGTGCCGAGCCGCTGGATCTGGGCGCGCGGGTGCGCGAGCTGCGCCAGGCCCAGGGCTGGACCCTGGAACAGGCGGCCCGGCAGGCGGGGCTGGCGCGCTCGACCCTGTCCAAGATCGAGAACGGGCAGATGTCGCCCACCTATGACGCGCTCAAGAAGCTGGCGGGCGGGCTGCGCATCTCGGTGCCGCAGCTCTTCACGCCGCCGGTGCGCGACCAGGTGATCGGCCGCATGAGCCTGACGCGCATGGGCGAGGGGCAGGCCCAGGCCACCGCCACCTACGAGCACGAATTGCTGGCCGAGACGCTCACCAGGAAGCGGATGCTGCCCTATCGTGCCCGCATCCGTGCCCGCAAGATGGAAGAGTTCGACGGCTGGGTGCGCCATGACGGCGAGGAATTCCTCTACGTGCTCACCGGGGTGATCCGACTCTATACCGAGTTCTACGAGGCCGTGGAGATGCGGCGGGGCGACAGCGCCTATTACGATGCCGCGATGGGCCATAACGTGGTTTCGGTCAGTCCCGAGGACGCGATGATCCTGTGGGTGACGTCTCTGGCCTGAGACCGCCGCTTGGGCGAAGATCAGCTGCGCCCCATGGGCGGGTCGGGCGTGTCGTCATCGCCGAAGGCCGCGTCGTCATCGGACGGGTCTTCGCCTTCGGGCAGGTGCCGGGCGCTGGCGGCGATATTGGTGTTGTCGCGCAGCGGGTCCATGGCGATATCGGCCGGCATCTCGCCCATCTGCCAATCCACCACCTCGGCGGCGGCATCGCGCGGGCTCATGCCCGTGACGCGGGCGATGTAATCGATCACCTGTTCGCGCGTGCCGTCGAGCGCGGTCAGGTCGGCCTCGCGCGCCTCGGGCCAGCGTTCGGCGATGGCCGGGATGAAGGCCGGCCAGTTCCTGCGAATGTCGTTCCAGTCCATCGGCGCCCTCCTTGTTCGCGTCGCGGCTCAACGCCGGGCGCGCAGGCGCCGTTCCCTACCAGAACCAGCCCTGGACCGACCGCGCGGCGCCGGAAATGTCCTGACCCACGCCATCCACCGTGGCGCAACCGCCAAGGGCGGCGGCCAGAAAGACCGTGAGGGCGATGCGTTTCATTGTCCCTTCTCCTCATACCACCAGACATCGGGAAGAAACCCGACCCAGTCGCCATAGATCGGCAACGTTTCGGGGTAGTGCAAGTCGCGGGCATGGGCGATCCGGCTGACATTCCACTGATAGAGCGGAATGACGTAGCGCCCCGCCGTGAGGATGCGGTCGAGCGCGCGGGTCGCGGCCAGGAAATCCGCCTGATCCTCGGCATTGAGCAGGGTTTCGATCATCGCCTCCGCGGCCGGCGAGCGTATCCCCATCCAGTTGCGCGAACCGGGCGTGTCGGCTGCCTCGGCCGACCAGTAGAGCCGCTGTTCGGTGCCGGGAGACAGCGACAGGCCCACGCGATAGGGCGTCATGTCGAAATCGAACTCGTTGGTGCGCTGGGTATATTGCGCATCGTCCACGGTGGAGATCCTGAGCCTGATGCCCAGCCGCTCCAGCGCGCGGGCATAGAGATCGGTGATCGCCTGGTTCTCCTGTCCGCTCTGGCGCAGCAGAATCTCGAATTCGAAGGGCCGGCCGGCCGAATCCACCAGTTGCCCGCCCTCGACACGGTATCCGGCCTCCTGCAGCAGCCTCACGGCGCGCCGCAGCCCCGCGCGGTTGCGCTCGGTGCCGTCACTTTCGGGCAGGGCGTAGCCTTCCAGCGTGCCCGGCAGCAGGCTGTCGGCAAAGGGCTCCAGCAAGGCGCGCACTCGTCCCTCGGCCGGGCCCGGACGCATCCCCAGGACCGAATTGGAGAAATACGAGGTGATGCGCGGCTGGCGCCCGCCGGTCATGGTGTCGTTGATGAACTCGAAGTTGAAAGCGGTGATCATGGCCTCGCGCACGCGCCAGTCGTCGAAGGGCGCGCGGCGGGAGTTCATCACGAAGCCGATCATGCCGGTGGGGCGCTCATGCGGGATCAGCGATTTCACCACGTCGCCCCGGCGCACCGCCGGAAAATCGTAACGCCGCTCCCAGGTCTCGGCATTGCTTTCGCGGTGCAGCGTCAGCGCGCCCGACTTGAAGGCCTCGAACAGCGCCGTGTCATCGCCGAAATACTCGTAGCGGATCACGTCGAGATTGTGCGTGCCGCGCCGCAACGGCAGATCGGCGCCCCAGTACTCGGGATTCCGGCGCAGTTCCAGAAACCGGCCCGGCTCGAAATCGCCGACCACATAGGGCGCGCTGCCGATCGGCACGGTGTCGAGTCCGCTTGCGGCGAAATCGCGGCCCTCCCATTGCGCCTTCTTCAGGATCGGGCGCAGCCCGGCCAGCAGCGCCAGTTCGCGGTTGTCGGTATTGAAGCTGAACCGGACGGAGCGCGGGCCGGTCTGCTCGGCCCGATCGATCTGGGTCCAGAGCGTGCGGTAACGCGGGTGGCCGCGGGTGCCCAGCGCCTCGTAGGACCACAGCACATCCGCCACCGTCACCGGGCTGCCATCGGAGAATCGGGCCTCGGGGCGCAGGGTGAATTCGACCCAGGATCGGTCTTCCGCCACCTCGACCGATTCGGCCAGAAGCCCGTATAGCGAGAAGGGTTCGTCCCAGTTCCGGCCGAGAAGCGATTCGTAGGCGAGGAAGCGCAGCGGCCAGGGCGCGGTCCCCTTGAGAACGAAGGGGTTGAGCGAATCGAACCCGCCGGTCTCTCCCATGACCATCCGCCCGCCCTTCGGGGCGTCGGGCTGGGCATAGGGCAGGGCCACAAAATCCGGTGGCAGGGCGGGGTCGCCATACATAGCTATGCCATGCGCCGGCTCCGCCGCCACGGGCGCAGCCAGCGCCAGGCCCAGCGCGCACAGGGCCGCTCTCGGCAGCGTGGAGAGGAAAAACAGCGATCTCATTTCGGCAACGGTCCTGCTCGACCCATTGTTTTGTTGGGCTTCAACCTAGCTGCGGTTTCACGCCTTTTCAAACTTTTAGCTTGGCCTGCGGCGCTGGATTGCTTATAAAGGGATCACTGCTCGATAGGTTTCTTGCCTGTATGAAACCTGCCTCAATAACTAAACGCCGGCCTCGCGCCGGCGTTTTTTTTCTGCCCGCCTTTCCATCCGTTTGCGCCGTCAGCCCCTTGCCTTGCAGGCGCAGGGTGCCATCCTGCGCCTGCGAAATCCATGGAAAGGGAAGCGGATGACACTGGCAGGCAAGACCGCGATCGTGACCGGCTCGACCTCGGGAATCGGGCTTGGCGTGGCCCATGAACTGGCGCGTGCCGGGGCGAATGTGGTGCTGAACTCCTTCACCGATCGCGACGAGGATCATGGGCTGGCCGAGGAACTGGGCCGCAGCCACGGCGTGCGCGCGCGCTATGTGGCCGCGGACATGTCCCGGCCGGAGGCCTGCCGCGCGCTGATCGAGACCGCGGGCGCCTGCGATATCCTGGTCAACAATGCCGGCATCCAGCATGTCGCCCCGGTCGAGGAATTTCCGACCTCGAAATGGGATGCGATTCTCGCGATCAACCTGTCTTCGGCCTTTCACTGCACCGCTGCCGCGCTGCCGATGATGCGTGCGGCCGGCTGGGGCAGGGTGGTGAATATCGCCTCGGCGCACGGGCTGACCGCCTCGCCCTACAAGGCGGCCTATGTGGCGGCAAAGCACGGGGTGGTCGGGCTGACCAAGACCGTGGCGCTGGAAACCGCGCGCGAGTCGATCACCTGCAACGCGATCTGCCCGGGCTATGTGCTGACGCCGCTGGTGGAGGCGCAGATTCCCGACACGATGGAGAAATACGGGATGGACCGCGAGGAGGTGATCGAGAAGGTGATGCTGGAGCGGCAGCCCTCGAAAGCCTTCGCCACCGTCGAGCAGATCGGCGGCACCGCGGTGTTCCTGTGCTCGGAGGCGGCGGCGCAGATCACCGGCACCACGATCAGCGTCGATGGCGGCTGGACCGCGCTCTGAGCCCCCCTGCAAGGCGGCCCCGTCGATGCGGGGCCGCCCGTCTCGAGTGCTCAGAACAGACCGCGGGCCAGCCAGCCGACATAGACGAGATAGGCCAGCAGAAGCGCCAGCCCCTCGCGGCGGCTGATCCGTGTGCCGGTCCAGGCGACCGCCAGCAGCGCCAGCGTCGCGGCCAGCATCACCCAGATGTCGAAGCCGCGGATCATGGCGTCGACCGGCAGCGGCGCGATCAGCGCCGTGACGCCCAGAATGCCCAGCACGTTGAACACGTTCGAGCCCAGGATATTGCCGAGCGCGACCTCGGGTTGGCCTCGGCGCGCCGCGATCACGGAGGTGGCGAGTTCCGGCAACGAGGTGCCCACCGCCACCAGGGTGAGGCCGATCACCGCCTCGGGCAGGCCCGCCTGGGTGGCCAGTGCCACCGCACCTTCGACCAGCGCCGCGGCGCCGCCCACCGTCAGACCCAGCCCCAGCGTCATGCGCAGCGCGGACGACCAGGCCGGGCGCATGGTCTCGAGCAGCTCTTCCGTCGGGGGGGCGGCTCGGCCGCCGCGCAGCGACACCCACAGGAACGCCGCCAGCCCCGCCAGCAGCGCCAGCCCGGCACCGCGCCCGATCACCGGCAGAAACACCAGGGCCAGTGCCGCCAGCGCGGCGGCCAGCATCCATCCGCCATCGCGGCGCAGCCCGTCGCGGGCCACGGGGATCGCCGCCATCGCCGCCGCGAGACCGCCGATCAGCAGGATGTTCGCGGTGTTCGATCCCACCACATTGCCCAGCGCGATGCCGGGGCTGCCGCGCAGCGCGGCCTGCACGGATGTCAGCAGTTCGGGCAGGGAGGTGCCGAACCCCACCAGCGTCAGGCCGATCACCATCGGCGGCACGCGCCAGCGCAGCGCCAGACCGACCGCGCCGCCCACCAGCAATTCGCCGCCCAGCAGAAGCAGGCCAAGCCCGGCCACGACCAAAACGATATCCAAGGAGTGTCTCCGCCCGGGGGGATGTGTGCGCCCGGCTGCGGTCAGATCGTGCAGCGCCAGGCCGCTTTCAAGAGCCTTGCCGAAGGAGTTTCCGGGCGTGGCGAGGGCGCCTCATCTCCGCATCCGTTCGAGGCCGGCAAGGCCCGGAAATCATTGGGCAGAGATACGCCAGACAACCCTGGCCGCAGGTCCGCAAAGCGGCATGGATCGCGACAGGGCGGGCCTCGCCGGATCATGTGCCCATGCAGGTCGGCCCGCATGGCGGCCCCGCGGCCGGCTCGCGATCATTCTGCGGCGCGGGCGTGCAGCGGGCGCGAGGGATCCTTGGGATTGGGGTAGACCAGGCCGGCCGAGATCACCAGCTTGGCGGCATCCTCGATCGACATGTCGAGTTCTATGACGTCCTCGGCCGGGAAGAACAGCAGGAAGCCCGAGGTGGGGTTGGGCGTGGTGGGCACGAAGACGCTGAGCAGTTCGCCGCCTGTCTCGGCCCGGTCGGAGACCTCTCCCTTTGCGGTGGTCGAGATGAAGCCGATCGCCCAGATCCCCTTGCGCGGGTATTGTACCAGGCAGGCCTTCTCGAAGCTGCGCTCGGACTGGGCGAAGACGGTCTCGGCGATCTGCTTGACGCCGCTATAGATCGAGCGGACCACCGGCATCCTGTCCACCAGGCTTTCCGCCCAGCGGATCAGCGCCCGGCCGATCACGCCCTTGGCGACCCAGCCCACGAACACCGTGAACAGCAGGAACACCACGACGCCCACGCCGCGGATGTTGATCGAGGTATCGGGTCCGAAGATGCGCTTGAACACCTGTTCGGGCTGGTAGGCATTCGGCACGAAGGGCAGCACGAAGCCATCGACCCAGCCGATCACCGTCCAGATCAGCCAGACGGTCAGCCCGACCGGCGCGATCACGACGATCCCGGTGAAGAAGCTGGTGCGCAGGCTGGCGAAGAGGCCGGGCTTGCGGGGCGGGGGCAGGTCTTCGTCGAAAGGTGTGCTCATGGCTGCGTCCGAGGAAAGCGCCCGCGGAATTTAAGCGGTGCGCAGGTCGTCTACAATGGCGCAATGGCGTGCGATCACGCAATTGGCTCTTTCGCGGCCAGGTGGCGCGCAATCCTTGCGCCAAGACGCGCGTTTTCGAGCACCAACGCGATATTGGCCTCCAGCGACCGCCCGCCCGACAGCGCGAGGATACGTTCCAGCAGGAACGGCGTGACGTCCTTGCCGGCAATTCCGGAGGCCGCCGCATCGGCCAGCGCATGGGCGATCCAGGGTTCGATCTCGTCCCGCGGGATCTCTGCCGTGGCGGGGATCGGGTTGGCCACGAGCTGCCCGCCCACCAGGCCCATCGCTGCCCGCATCCGGTGCGCCCGGGCAATCTCGGCGGCGCTGTCCATCCGCAGCGGCGCGCGCAGCCCCGAGGCCCGCGACCAGAAGGCGGGAAAGCCGTCCTGGCCATGCGCGATCACCGGCACGCCCAGCGTTTCCAGCACTTCCAGCGTCTTGGGCAGGTCCAGGATCGCCTTGGCCCCGGCCGCCACCACCGTCACCGCGGTTCGGGCGAGTTCCTGCAGATCGGCGGAGATGTCGAAACTCGTCTCGGCGCCGCGATGGACCCCGCCGATCCCGCCGGTGGCGAAAACCTCGATCCCCGCCGCCCGCGCCGCGATCATCGTCGCCGCCACCGTGGTGGCGCCGGTGCCCCCCGAGGCCAGGCAGGCGGCCAGATCGGCGCGGCTGAGCTTGGCCACCCCGTCTGCCTCGGCCAGCCGCTCCAGCAGGGCAGAGGACAGGCCGATCTTCAGCCGGCCGTCGATCACCGCGATGGTGGCGGGCGTGGCACCGCCGGCGCGGATCTCGGCCTCGGCGGCGCGCGCCAGTTCCAGGTTGCGCGGCCGGGGCAGGCCGTGGGTGATGATGGTGCTTTCCAATGCCACCACGGGCCGGCCCTCGGCCAGCGCGGCGGCGACGTCATCGGACAGGTCGAGCGGCAGGTCGGGGCGGATCATTAGGGGGTCTCTCCTGACACATGGGCAGCGGCGGCCCGCAACGCGCGCGCCAGGGCTGCCTGCGGATCTTCTCCCGCTGCATCGGCAGCCAGATGGGCCGCCATGAAGGCATCGCCCGCGCCGGTGACGCGGGTCACGAGAACTTGCGGCGGTTGGGCCTCGAACAGACCGTCAGGTCCGGCGTCGCAGGCGGTGCGGGCGCCGTCGGTCACCACCACGCGCCCTGCGCCGCGGGTCAGCAGATGCGCCGCCGCCTCGGGGGCCGCGACGAAGGTCCGGCCCGCCAGCAGCCCGGCCTCCTCGAGGTTGAGATAGAGCACCGCCCGCCCATGCCCGAGGAAGGGCAGCAGCCGCTCGGCCTTGCCGGGCGAAGCCGGGGCCACTCGCAGATCGGCGGCGGCGAAGGCCGGATCGGTGGCGATACGGGCCAGCAGATCCTCGGTCAGGTTGCCGTCCAGCACCGCCAGCCCGGGCCATGGCGCCGCCGGGCTGCCCAGCGTGCCGTCGAGCAGCGGTGCAAGGATGCGCGCGCCGGCGGTTTCCAGCGAATGGGCATCGGCGATGGCCGCGATCAGGCCGTTGGCGCCTTCGACAGCCATGTAGCGGTCGGTCGGAAGATCCTCCGAGCGGTAGAGATGCGCGGTGTCGAGCCCGCGCGCCGCGCAGGCCGCCACCAGGTCGTGGCCCTCGGCGTCGCGGCCCACGGCAGACAGCAGCACCGGCCGCGCTCCAAGCCGGGCCAGCGCCACGGCAATGTTGAGCGCCACGCCGCCGGGCACACGGCTGATGCGGCCGGGAACGTCCGCGCCGCGTTCCATGTGGCTGGCGCTGCGGCCGATCACGTCCCACAGGACGGAGCCGATGCAGAGGATGGCACGAGGTTCCATGGCGCCCGTCATGGCCCGAAGCGCCTCGCGGCGCAAGCACCCGCCCCTGTCCGCCACCCCTTGCGCCCCGGGCCGATCCGGAGTACGAGGCGCCCGTTCAATCCCGCAGGCGGGGTCGGGCGCGCGTGGGGGAGACATCCCCACCCGTCCACCGGTTGGAGCATCCGCTCTCACATCCCCCGCCAAGGCGCAAACCGGAAAGGAAAACGGACATGGCTCTTCCCGAGTTCTCCATGCGTCAGCTGCTCGAGGCCGGCGTTCACTTCGGCCACCAGACCCAGCGCTGGAACCCCCGCATGGGCAACTACATCTATGGTGCCCGCAACGGAATCCACATTCTCGACCTGACGCAGACCGTGCCGATGCTCGATTCGGCGCTTCAGGCGATCCGCGACACCGTGGCCCGGGGCGGACGCGTGCTCTTTGTCGGCACCAAGCGCCAGGCCCAGCAGCCGATCGCCGACGCGGCCGAGAAATGCGCCCAGTACTACATGAATCACCGCTGGCTGGGCGGCACGCTGACCAACTGGCAGACGGTGAGCAAGTCGATCAACCGGCTCAAGCAGATCGATGAGCAGATGGAAGCCGGCTTCGAGGGTCTGACCAAGAAGGAACGGCTCGGCATGGAGCGCGAGCAGGAGAAGCTGCAGGCCAGCCTCGGCGGCATCCGCGAGATGGGCGGCGTTCCGGACCTGCTCTTCGTCATCGATGTCAAGAAGGAGGCGCTGGCCGTCTCCGAGGCGAACAAGCTGGGCATTCCCGTCGTGGCCGTGGTGGATACCAACTGCTCGCCCGATGGCGTGGATTACGTGATCCCGGGCAATGACGACGCGGCACGCGCGATCTCGCTTTATTGCGACCTGGTCAGCCGCGCCGCGCTGGACGGCATGTCGGCGCAGCTTGGCGCTGCCGGTGTCGATCTGGGCGCGCTCGCCGAATCCCCCGAGGAGGAGGCCGTGGCCGCCCCCCAGGAGACCGAGACCACCCAGGGCTGAGCCGGGCTGTCGCATTACTGATACGGGGCGCCGGTATCCGGCGCCCGTTTCCCCAATCGAAGGAGAGCCGAAGATGGCAATCACCGCATCCCAGGTGAAAGAGCTGCGCGAGACCACCGGCGCCGGCATGATGGACGCCAAGAAGGCGCTGACCGAAACCAATGGCGACATGGAAGCCGCCATCGACTGGCTGCGCACCAAGGGTCTGGCCAAGGCCGCCAAGAAATCCGGCCGCACCGCCGCCGAGGGCCTTGTGGCCGTCAAGGTCGAGGGCGGGCGCGGCGTCGCGGTCGAGGTCAATTCCGAGACCGATTTCGTCGCCAAGAATGCCGAGTTCCAGCAATTCGTGGCCCGGGTCGCCGAGGCCGCGCTCG
>JBKHDP010000041.1:0-16936 GCA_046541255.1 Paracoccaceae bacterium
GGCCGAGCTGATGGATGCGGATGTCGGCTTCAAGGTGCCGATGGGCGATCGCGCCGGGGTGATCGCGGGATTCCGCGAGACGCTGGGCCGGATTGTCGAGGCCCCGGCGCAACTGGCGCCGATGGCCGAGGCCGGGCGGCGGCGGGTGGCCGTCAACTATACCTGGGCGCGCAAGGCAGAGCGCATCCTGGACATCTATCGCTGGGCGCTGCGGCCCGAGGGGCCGATCCCGGCCCCGCACGGGCCCTGAGGCCCGGCGCAGCACGACAAGAGAGAAACCGGAACAAGGAAAGACCGAGATGGAAAAGTTCGAGACATTCTCCGGCATCGCGGCGCCGCTGCCGCTCATCAATGTCGATACCGACATGATCATCCCGAAGCAGTTCCTGAAGACGATCAAGCGTTCGGGCCTGGGCGTGAACCTGTTCTACGAGATGCGCTATGACGATGACGGCAACGAGAACCCGGAATTCGTGCTGAATCGGGAGCCCTATCGCCAGGCCGAAATCCTGGTGACCGGCGACAATTTCGGCTGCGGCTCGAGTCGCGAGCACGCGCCCTGGGCGATCAAGGATTTCGGAATCCGGGCGATCATCGCGCCCAGCTATGCCGACATCTTCTATAACAACTGCTTCAAGAACGGCATCCTGCCGATCAGCCTGCCGCAGGAACAGGTGGACGCGCTGATGAAGGATGCCGAGCAGGGTGGCAATGCGCGCCTCACCATCGACCTTGAGGCCCAGACCGTGACCGGCGCCCAGGGCGAGGAATACCGCTTCGAGATCGACAGCTTCAAGAAGCACTGCCTGCTGGAAGGGCTGGACGATATCGGCCTGACGCTCGAGCGTGCCTCTGCGATCGACAGCTACGAGGCCCGCGTGGCACAGGAACGCCCCTGGGTCTGAGCGACGCAAGGGAAGGCCCGCTTGTGTTGCATGAAGATCGGGCCACAAGATATTGGATTTGCGGCAGGCTTTTTTGCAAGCTTGCCGCAAATTGATGCAAAGGCGCACCAGTTTCTCCTTCAATTCGCCCGAATTCTTTAGTGATTTTAACCAATCGATTGAGGACCGAACTGAAACGGGGCAGAACTTGGGCAACAATATGGCAGCCCGCCGCCACGTGCGGGCAGAGGCAGGAACAGGAGCGCCGCCGCGTCGTGTGCTCCACGCAACGGGAAGGATCGGGTAGGGATGATCCGCTTGGTCGGTGCCGCGATACGCGCGGTTCTGGTGGCCTTGCTGGTGGTGACGCCGGCGCTGCTGCTGCCCGGGCCGACGCTCGAGTCGGGCCATGTGCTGGCGCTGGTGGCGCTGGTGGCCGGGCTGCTGACCTTTGCCGAATACTACACCGATTATCCCAGTCTGCTGGAATTCCGTGATGCGCCGCCGTTCAATCGGCTGCGCTTTGCCTGTCTGTTCGTGGCCTTGCTGGTGACCACGACGATCAGCCACGGGCTGGTCGAGCCCACCCTGGTGACCCGCGCGGTCACATCGCTTGGGGCGGTGATCGGCGGGGCGCTGAATTTCCCCTTCTCGCCGGTGCGCCTGCTGCTGATCGGTCTTGCCGGAGATGCCGCGCCCGAACTGCAGCGCGCGGTTCTCGCCGCGGCCGGGCTGTCGGTGCTGGCGGTGATCATCACGCTGGGCGCCTTCCTCTCGGCGGTGCGACTGGGCAACTGGCCCCTGCGGTCGGGAGCGTTCAATGTCTGGGTGAACATGCCGCTGTTCGACCCGACGGGCGGGGGCGACGTGCTGCAACGGCTGCGCCGGGACGCGCGGATGCAGCTGGCGCTGGGATTTCTCCTGCCGTTTCTGGTTCCCGCGCTGGCCAAGCTTGCCGGGGATTTCTTCGGGCCGCTGCGGATGACCGATCCGCTGAGCCTGATCTGGATGACGAGCATATGGGCCTTTCTGCCGACAAGCATGATCATGCGGGCGGTCGCTCTGCACAGGGTGGCCGACCTGGTGGAGGAGAAGCGTCGCCGCGCCCATGCGCGCGCCCACGGGCTGCAGCCGGTCTGATCGCCGCGCTGGGGCTGGCTCTGGGCCTTGCGGCGGCGCCGCTTCGGGCCGAGCCTCTGCGCATCGCCACCTTCCATGTCGATCTGCCGCGCGCGGGCCCCGGGCTGCTTTTACGCGACATTCTGCGCGGCGATCCGCAGGTCGAGGCGGTAGCCCGCATCGTTGCCGAGAACGCGCCGGATGCCCTTCTGCTGACGGATTTCGATTACGATCACGGTCTTGCCGCGCTGCGCGCGTTCCGCGACGTGGTGGGCCAGGCAGGCCATGCGATGCCGCATCTCTTCGCGCTGCGGCCCAATACCGGCATGGCCACCGGGCTGGACATGGATGGCGACGGGCGCACCGGGACGCCGCGCGACAATCAGGGTTTCGGGCGGTTCGCGGGCGAGGGCGGCATGGCGATCCTGTCGCGTCTGCCGGTCGAGGCCGCGGAGGTGCGCGACTTCTCGGATCTGCTCTGGCGCGACCTGCCGGGCGCCTTGCTGCCCGAGACCGCCGAGGGGGCGCCCTTCCTGGCGCCCCGAGTGCTGGAGGTTCAGCGCCTGTCCACCACCGGGCATTGGGTGGTGCCGTTGCGCATGCCGGATGGCAGCACGATGCACCTGCTGGCCTTCGATGCCACCCCGCCGGTCTTTGACGGACCGGAGGATCTGAACGGCCGGCGGAACCATGACGAGCTCCGGTTCTGGCAATTGTTCCTCGACGGGGCGTTCGGCCCGCCGCCCTCCGGGCGCTTCGTGATCCTCGGCAATGCAAATCTCGACCCCGAGGACGGCGAGGGCCGGCGCGCGGCAATTCGCGCGCTGCTGGCCGACCCGCGGCTGCAGGATCCCCGGCCCGCCAGCGCTGGCGGCGCCGCGGTGGCCGATCCCGCCCATCGCGGCAACCCGGCGCTGGATACTGTCGACTGGGACGGACCGGAACCGGGGAACCTGCGGGTGGATTACGTGCTGCCCTCGGCCGATTGGCGGGTCACGGGGGCCGGTGTCGTCTGGCCCGGGGATGGCACGGCAGAGGCCGCCAGCCGCCACCGGCTGGTCTGGGTGGACCTGCTGCCGCCGGACTGAGGCGGCTTGGCCGCGGGCGGCGGGGTGGCCTCCCCGGCGCCAGGTCCCGACAAAGCCTGCCGCAGCGCCTCTGCCACGGGCGTGGCGCGGAACCCGGGCAGCAGCGCTTCGAAGGCCCCCGCGTCCATGTGGTGGGGCTTGTCCCAGAGATAGCGCATCTCGCGCAGGTGCCGCGCCATCGGCCAGACCGGCTGCGCCAGCAGGAGCGGCCACCAGGCCATCCGCTTCACCCGGATGTCGCGGCCCAGCACCCCCGACAGGAGGCCCGCCATCTCTGCCGTGCTGAGCGTGTAGCCGGGGAACGGGATGTCCGCGAAGCGGGGCAGCGTCTCGCGCCGCCTGGCCAGTTCCACCGCAGCGCGGGCCATGTCGGGCAGGAAGGCCCAGGCATGCGGCGCGGCCGGGTTCCCCGGCGCGGTCAGCACGCCCTTGCCGAGGCTGGCCGCCATCACCTTGTCGAACCAGTTGCCCGACGCCTGCGTGTCCAGGAAATCCCCGGCGCGCAGCAGGATCGTGCGCAACCCGCTGTCGCGATAGGCGGCTTCCATCTCTACCCGCAGGCGGCCCAGCGGGTTGGTGGCGCGGTGGGGCGTGGCAGGACCGAGACGCTCTGGCGCGTCCTTTCCGAATACGTAGACATTGCCGGGCAGGATCACCGTGGCGCCCGTCTCCAGCGCGGCGTGGCGCACCCCGGCGTGCAGGGAGGGCATCTCCGCCGCCCAACGGGGATAGGGCGGGTTGAAGCCGTTCACGATCACCTGCGCACCGCGCGCCGCGGTGACGAGATCGTCGCGGCGGCGGTCGAACGGGCGGGTCTGCCAGCCGGCGGCGCGAAAGGCCTGCGCCGCGTGGCGGCCGAAGCGGCCGGAGCCGCCGAGGATGAGGGCTGTGCGGGTCATGTCTCTCTCCTTGCGATGCGGGTCAGGATGCGAGGCCTGGCCGGTGCCCGGAATTTGAGCCATTCCCTGGAGATTGGAAATTGCGAGAAATCGCAGTTATGATATTCATTAATGAATGGATGAACGGATCTCCGAACTCGACTGGTCCTTGCTGCGCGCCTTCCTCGCGGTGGCCGAGAGCGGCTCGCTTTCCGCGGCGGCGCGGCGTTTGGGGATCAGCCAGCCCACGCTCGGCCGCCAGGTGCGCGCGCTGGAAGAGGCCCTGGGCGCGGCGCTGTTCACCCGTCATGCCCGCGGGCTGGTGCCCACCGAGACCGGCGCCGCCCTGGTCGCCCCCGCGCGCGAGATGCGCGAGGCGGCGCAGCGCATCGCACTGGCCGCGGCGGGGCGCGACACCGGCTTGCGCGGCACCGTGCGGATCACCGCGAGCATGTTCATGGCGCATCACGTCCTGCCCCGGGTCCTGGCCGGGATCCGGGCCGGGGCGCCCGAGATCGAACTGGAGCTGGTGCCTTCGGATGCCAGCGAGAACCTGCTGTTCCGCGAGGCCGACATCGCGGTGCGGATGTATCGCTCGGACCAGCTCGATATCGTCACCCGGCACCTGGGCGATATTCCCCTGGGGATCTTCGCCGCCCGCAGCTACCTCGACAGGCGCGGCCGGCCCGCAAGGCTGGACGACCTTCCGGACCATGATCTTGTGGGCTACGACGCCAATCCGCTGATCCTGCGCTCCATGCGCGAGATGGGCTGGCCGGCCGAACGCGGCTGGTTCGCGCTGCGCTGCGACGACCAGGCGGCCTATTGGGAGCTGGTGCGGGCGGGCTGCGGGATCGGCTTCGGCCAGCTGGCGGTGGGGCGGGCCGACCCGCTGCTGGAGGAACTGCTGCCCGGGTCCGGCCTGCCCACGCTGCCGCTCTGGCTGGCCGCGCCCGAGGCGATGCGGCGTACGCCCCGCATCACCTTTGTCTGGGAGCGCCTGGCCGAGGGGCTGCGGGCCGCCCTGCGGCTTGCTTGACCCTCCGTCCGGCAATGGATAGGCGAAAGCGATTGAAACCTGCCTGAGGATCGCATCCCATGTCCAACCCTTCGCTTCTCATCCTGCCCGGAGACGGGATCGGCCCGGAAGTCATGGCCGAGGTCCAGCGGATCATCGCCTGGTTCGGCGAGAAGCGCGGCCTCGCCTTCGATGTGAGCGAGGATCTGGTGGGCGGTGCGGCCTATGACGCGCATGGCACGCCGCTGACCGACGCCACCATGGAAAAGGCGCAATCGGTGGACGCGGTGCTGCTGGGCGCCGTGGGCGGGCCGAAATACGACGATCTGGATTTCAGCGTGAAGCCGGAGCGCGGCCTGCTGCGCCTGCGCAAGGAAATGGACCTTTTCGCCAATCTGCGCCCGGCGCAGTGCTTCGACGCCCTGGCGGATTTCTCGTCGCTGAAGAAGGATGTGGTGGCCGGGCTCGACATCATGATCGTGCGCGAGCTGACCTCCGGCGTCTATTTCGGCGAGCCGCGCGGCATCATCGAGGAAGGCAACGAGCGGGTGGGGATCAACACCCAGCGTTACACCGAATCCGAGATTGCCCGCGTCGCGCGTTCGGCCTTCGAGTTGGCGCGCAAGCGCGGCAACAAGGTCTGCTCGATGGAGAAGGCCAACGTGATGGAATCGGGCGTGCTGTGGCGGCAGGTGGTGCAGGAAGTGCATGACGCCGAATACGCCGATGTGGAGCTGAGCCACATGTATGCCGATGCCGGGGCGATGCAGCTGACCCGCTGGCCCAAGCAGTTCGACGTGATCGTGACCGACAACCTCTTCGGCGACCTGCTGTCGGACCTCGCCGCCATGCTGACCGGCTCGCTGGGGATGCTGCCCTCGGCCTCTCTGGGTGCGCCGATGGCGAACGGACGGCCCAAGGCGCTCTACGAGCCGGTGCACGGGTCGGCGCCGGATATCGCGGGCCAGGGCAAGGCGAACCCGATCGCCTGCATCCTCAGTTTCGCCATGGCGCTGCGCTATTCCTTCGATGAGGGGGCCGAGGCCGGCCGTCTGGAAGCGGCGGTGCAGAAGGTGCTGGCCGATGGCGTGCGCACTGCGGACCTGCTGAATGTGGAAGGCGCCGTGCCCGTTTCGACGAAAGAAATGGGCGACGCGGTGCTGGCTGCGCTGGATGCGAGCCTCTGAACAGGGGCGACGCGGAAAGGCGCGTGAGGCGCCTTTCCGCCCTTGTGTGATTCCCTCGCGAAACGCGCGGTTGAGGCTTGTCAAAGCACGCGCGAGGGGATATGCGGCGCGTCACGGTCGGAGTGTAGCTCAGCCTGGTAGAGCACCGTCTTCGGGAGGCGGGGGTCGTAGGTTCGAATCCTGCCACTCCGACCAAAATTTTCCGCCCTCCCCGACAAGCAGTTCCGAAACACCTTCCGGTGCGGTCAGGTCGCGCCTGCGCCCGGTCCGGGCATGGAAAAAGGCGGTCGGACATGTCTGTCCGCCGCCTTGTCCGTCTTGCCTCGCAGCGCGGTTGCCGTTTCAGAGATAGTAGAGATCGCCGAAGACATGATGCGCGATATTCTCGCGCTTCAGGCCGCGCGCGGCCAGTTCTTCGTCCGACAGGTTGCGCAGGAATTCCACCTGGCGCACCCGACGGTCGGATTCGGCAATCCGGACCATCCAGCGGGCCAGCACGGCAAAGATTTGCGCGATGCCGCCGCGGCGTTCCGGGACGATGTCATGAGTCGTGATGTCAGCCATATCGAACCTCGCAGGTTGAAAGATGTTCCAACCTCCCTGCCGTGCATCTATGCGTTTCGCTGCGCTGCAGCTACGCGCTTTGCCGCATAGCCGCATTCACGAAGTTGCAAGGCTGCCGCCTGCAGATCAGCCCTTGCCGGCCGAGCCCGCCGGTGCGGGCAACGACGGTGGAGCGGAGGGCTGCCGGCGCGGTCCGGGGCCAGCCGGGAGCGGTACGACCGCGCTGGCCGAAACCACCTTGGCGCGCGCCGGGGCCGGCTGGCGCCTGGCCGTCTCGGCGGGCCGCTCGGCGGCGGGGGCAGGCCGCGCAACGGGGGGCGAGGCCAGCGTCACACCGGCCTGAAACATGTGCGTCCAGATCTGGATCTGTGCGGCCAGGGCGTAGCCGGCGAACCGGAAAGAGGCGATGGACAGGGCGAGCGGGTCGGTGACAGGTTTCATGACTCTCTCCTGGGTCGTTCGGAAGCGGGCGATCGCGATGCGGGGCCGGGTTCGAGCGTGGACGCATCCTGAGGGGTCTTCGCGTCGGCAATGTGACACGAGCGAGCCTAGGCGCGCTGACGCGCGGTTTCATGCCAAGCCTGGAAGCTTCCCGACTGACGGCGCATCGGGCGGGAAATTCGGGCCCGCCGCTGCCGCCTTGCCGGTTTTTTGTGCGCGAGGGGAAACCGCCCGCGCCCCATGACCCGGTTTCAATTTTTACCAGTTGATAAAAAAATGGAATCGTGAGAGCGTTTTCGGAAAATCGAAGAACAGACGCTGCAACAGCGGAGGGAACCATGAATCCGAACGAATTGGCGGAGGGCATCCTCCCCGGTCGGCTCGACCGCGACTCACTGGCCGAGGGGTTTTGCGATCTGCATCCGAGGCTCGACCCGCACGAGGCGCTGGTTGCGGCAGATCGGTGCTATTTCTGCCATGATGCGCCTTGTATCGCGGCCTGCCCGACCGAAATCGACATCCCGCTCTTCATCCGGCAGATCGCCACCGGCACCCCCGACGCGGCGGCGAAGACGATCTTCGAGCAGAACATCCTGGGCGGCATGTGCGCTCGGGTCTGCCCGACCGAAACGCTGTGCGAGGAAGCCTGCGTACGCCAGACCGCCGAGGGCAGGCCGGTGGAGATCGGCCGCCTGCAACGCTATGCCACCGACGGGCTGATGGAAAAGGGCATCCATCCGTTCGAGCGGGCCGCCCCCACCGGCAAGCGTGTGGCGGTGGTGGGCGCCGGGCCCGCCGGGCTGGCCTGCGCGCACCGGCTGGCCATGAAGGGCCACGACGTGGTGATCCATGATGCCCGGCCCAAGCCGGGCGGGCTGAACGAATACGGCATCGCCGCCTACAAGACGGTCGAGGGCTTTGCCGCGCGCGAGGTGGATTGGCTGATCTCGATCGGCGGGATCACCTTGCGGAACGGCAGCGCGCTGGGCCGGGACGTGACCCTGGCGGAGTTGCGCGAGACCTATGACGCGGTGTTCCTCGGGCTTGGGCTTGGCGCGGTGAACGCGCTGGGCGTCGAGGGCGAGAGCCGCGCGGGTGTCGAGGACGCGGTGGGCTTCATCGCGGAGTTGCGACAGGCCGAGGATCTGGCGGCGCTGCCGGTGGGCCGCGACGTGGTGGTGATCGGCGGCGGCATGACGGCGATCGATGCCGCGGTGCAGGCGAAGCTTCTGGGCGCGCTGAACGTGACGCTGGTCTACCGGCGCGGGCGGGACCGGATGAATGCCAGCCGCTACGAGCAGGATCTTGCCGCCTCGAAAGGCGTGCGGATCGTCACCAATGCGCGCCCGGTGGCGGTGCATGGCAACGGTGCGGTGCGCGAAGTGGAATTCGAATACGTGGAGGACGACCAGACGCCCACCGGCACCGGGTTCAGGCTGCCGGCGGACCAGGTGTTCAAGGCCATCGGCCAGGCGCTGGAGGGCGAGGATCTGCCCGCGCTCGACGGCCGCAAGATCGCGGTGACAGGCGCGGGCCGCAGTTCGGTGCCCGGGGTCTGGGCCGGGGGCGACTGCGCCGCGGGCGGCGATGACCTGACGGTGACTGCCGTGGCCGAAGGCCGCGACGCGGCCGAGGACATCCACGCGCAACTGATGGGGACGGTGGGCTGAAGCCCACCCTACGGAGGATCGGACAATGGCCAATCTCGCGAGCGACTTTCTCGGAATCAAGTCCCCGAACCCGTTCTGGCTGGCCTCGGCGCCGCCGACGGACAAGGAATACAACGTCCGCCGCGCCTTCGAGGCGGGCTGGGGCGGGGTGGTCTGGAAGACCCTGGGAATCGACCCGCCGATCGTGAACGTGAACGGGCCGCGCTATGGCGTGGTGCACGGGGCGGACCGGCAGTTGCTGGCGCTCAACAACATCGAACTGATCACCGACCGGCCGCTGGAGGTGAACCTTCAGGAAATCAAGGCGGTCAAGCGCGACTACCCGGATCGGGCGATGATCGTCTCGCTGATGGTGCCCTGCGAGGAGGCGCCCTGGAAATACATACTGGGCCGCGTCGAGGAGACCGGCGCCGACGGGGTGGAGCTGAATTTCGGCTGCCCGCACGGCATGAGCGAGCGCGGCATGGGCGCGGCCGTGGGGCAGGTGCCCGAATATATCGAGATGGTCACGCGCTGGTGCAAGGCAAACACCCGGATGCCCGTGATCGTCAAGCTGACGCCCAACGTGGCCGATATCCGCAAGCCCGCTGCCGCTGCAAAGGCGGGTGGCGCGGATGCGGTGAGCCTGATCAACACGGTGAACTCGATCACGTCTGTCGACCTCGACCTGTTCTGCCCGGAGCCGATGATCGACGGCAAGGGCGCGCATGGCGGGCTGTGCGGCCCCGCGGTGAAGCCCATCGCGCTGAACATGGTGGCCGAGATCGCCCGCGATCCCGAACTCGCGGGCCTGCCCATAAGCGGTATCGGCGGGGTGACCACCTGGCGCGACGCGGCCGAGTTCCTGGCGCTGGGCGCCGGGAACGTGCAGGTCTGTACCGCGGCGATGACCTACGGGTTCAAGGTGGTGCAGGAGATGGTCTCCGGCCTGTCGGACTACCTGGACGACAAGGGGATGGACCTGTCCGACCTGGTGGGTCGCGCGGTGCCCAATGTCGTGGATTGGAACGCGCTGAACCTGAACTACGTGACCAAGGCGCGGATCGACCAGGACGCCTGCATCAAGTGCGGCCGCTGCTTCGCGGCCTGCGAGGATACCAGCCACCAGGCCATCGCAATGAGCGAGGATCGGGTCTTCACGGTCAAGGACGACGAGTGCGTCGCCTGCAATCTTTGCGTCAATGTCTGCCCTGTCGAGGATTGTATCACGATGGAGCGGCTGGAGGCCGGCGTGATGGATCCGCGTACCGGACGGACGGTGCGGCCGGATTATGCCAACTGGACGACCCATCCCAACAATCCGTCGGCGGTCAAGGCGGCGGAATGAGCGTGGCCCGGCCCCGGCCGCGCGGGGAGGCACCGTATCAGACGGCGATCAGCCTGCGGAACAACGCGTCGAGATAGGTCTCGGCCTCGTCGAAGGGATCGCGGCCAGGGCCAAGCACCGCCCGCACCTGGGTGTCGAAATCGGCATAGTGCTGGGTCAGCGCCCAGACCGAGAAGATCAGGTGATGCGGATCCTGGGCCGCGATGCGCCCCGCCGCGGCCCAGCCGCGGATCACCGCGGCCTTCTCGTCCACCAGTGATTTCAGATCGGTCTCCAGCACCGGCGCCATCACCGGCGCGCCGCGCAGCATCTCGTTGGCGAAGAGCCGGCTTTCGCGGGGGAAGTCGCGCGCCATCTGCAGCTTGCGGCGCACATAGGCGAGGATCTCCTCGGTGGGGTCGCCTTCGGGGTCCATCTCGCGCAGCGGATCGAGCCAGGCGGCCATCAGCTGGTTCAGAAGCGTGACGTGGATCGCCTCCTTGCCGTCGAAATAGTAAAGGATGTTGGGCTTGGACAGCCCCGCTTCGGCGGCGATCTGGTCGAGCGTCGCGCCGCGATAGCCATGGGCCGAGAACACGTCCAGCGCCGCCTCCAGGATGCGGCGGCGGTTGCGCTGCTGGATTCGGCTGGGTTTCTTCTGCGGAGCGGCGTCCATCCGGGGCCTCGGATTGTGCGTTTGCCAGGCAGAGCCGTTCAAGAGGCCGGGCGCCGGGGCGAACAGAACTTGACAGGGGCAGGTGGCGTTGCAATCGTGACTTGACCAAATGGTAAAAAGTTGTGGGGGCCAGCGCAAGTGCCACGCGTCCTGCTCGGCAAGGCGTGCGCCCGGCATCCCGCCGACAGGAAGGAAAAAACCGATGGCCGCACCCGGCGAGAACCTCAAGGTGAATGGCGACCGTCTCTGGGACAGTCTGATGGAGATGGCGAAGATCGGTCCGGGCGTGGCCGGCGGCAACAACCGCCAGACCCTGACCGATGCCGATGCCGAAGGCCGGGCGCTGTTCCAGAGCTGGTGCGAAGAGGCCGGGATGACCATGGGGCTGGACACGATGGGCAACATGTTCGCCCGGCGCGAAGGCACCGACCCGGACGCCCTGCCGGTCTATGTGGGCAGCCATCTCGATACCCAGCCGACGGGTGGCAAGTATGACGGCGTGCTTGGCGTTCTGGGCGGGCTGGAACTGATCCGCACCATGAACGACCTCGGGATCCGAACGAGGCACCCGATCGTGGTGACGAACTGGACCAACGAGGAAGGCACCCGCTTCGCGCCCGCGATGCTGGCCTCGGGTGTCTTTGCCGGCATCCATGACGAGGATTGGGCCTATGCCCGCGAGGACGCCGAGGGCAAGCGCTTCGGCGACGAGTTGCGGCGCATCGGTTGGCGCGGCGAAGAGCCGGTGGGCACACGCAAGATGCATGCCTTTTTCGAGCTGCATATCGAACAGGGCCCGATCCTGGAGGCCGAAGGCAAGGATGTCGGTGTCGTCACCCACGGCCAGGGGCTGAGCTGGACGCAGGTGACGATCACCGGCAAGGATGCGCATACCGGCTCCACCCCGATGCCGATGCGCCGCAATGCCGGGCTTGGCATGGCTCGCGTGCTGGAACTGGTGGAGGAAATTGCCCTGTCGCACGCGCCACATGCGGTAGGCGCGGCCGGCCATATCGACGTCTATCCCAACTCGCGCAACGTGATCCCGGGAAAGGCGGTTTTCACCATCGATTTCCGCTCGCCCGAATTGGCCGTCATCCGCGACATGGAGGAGCGGCTGAAGGCCGGAGCCGCGAAGATATGCGAGGATATGGGCCTGCAGGTGGCTTTCGAGAAGGTGGGCGGCTTCGATCCGGTGGAATTCGACGAGGGATGCGTGCGCGCGGTGCGCAACGCGGCCGAGCGGCTGGGCTATTCGCACATGAACATCGTCTCGGGCGCGGGTCACGATGCCTGCTGGATCAACCGCGTGGCGCCCACTGCCATGGTGATGTGCCCCTGCGTGGACGGTCTGAGCCACAACGAGGCCGAGGAGATCACCAGGGACTGGGCCGTTGCCGGTGCGGACGTGCTGATGCACGCGGTGCTGGAAACGGCGGAAATCGTGGAGTGAGGTGCATGGAGCCCGGCAGATGAGGTCAGCCGTGAACGACGCGGACCTGTCCATCGCCGAGCGGGTCGAGGCGATCATCGCCACCGAACTGGCCGAGGCTCCGGCCGCGACGTCACGCGAGCGCGCCGAGCTTGCGGCGTTCCGCGCGGCGCTGGTGCGGCCCTTCCCGACCACGGTGCAGTTCAGCGGCGGGATCGAACAGACCTGCTGGACGGTCACCCGCACCGACGGCACCTACCGCGTCGTCTACATGCCGGTGGCGGGGTATTTCTCGCTCTGCCGGGAGAGCGATTTCGGCCCGCTCGACATGGGCATCCACGGGCCGGCCATGGGCTGCTTCGCATCGGTCTGACCGGCGCGGGGCGGCAACAGGAAGCGGCGGACAGAACCGCCGCGTCAACGACAGGGAGCAAGGAACATGACAACGAAGGTCGTCAAGGGCGGCACGGTCGTCACCGCGGATCGGACGTGGAAGGCCGATGTGCTGATCGAGGGCGAAACCATCAAGCGGATCGCCGAAGACCTGACCGGAGACGAGTATATCGATGCCGAGGGTGCCTATGTGATCCCCGGCGGGATCGACCCGCATACCCATATGGAGATGCCCTTCATGGGCACCACGGCGGCCGAGACCTTCGAATCCGGCACCTGGGCGGCGGCGACCGGCGGCACCACCATGCTGGTGGATTTCTGCCTGCCCGGCCCCGATGGCAGCATCAGGAACGCGATCAACGAATGGCACCGAAAGTCGGCGCCGCAGATCTGTTCGGATATCGGCTATCACATGGCGGTCACCGGCTGGAACGAGTCCATCTTCAACGAGATGAAGGACGCCATCGACATGGGCGTGAACTCGTTCAAGCATTTCCTCGCCTACAAGGGCGCGCTGATGGTGGAGGATGACGAGCTGTTCGCCTCGTTCCGCCGCTGCAAGGAGCTTGGTGCGCTGCCCATGGTTCATGCCGAGAACGGCGACGTCATCGCCGACCTGCAGGAGATGATGATCGAGCAGGGCATCACAGGCCCCGAGGGCCATGCCTATTCACGCCCGCCCGAGGTGGAGGGTGAGGCCGCGAACCGCGCGATCATGATCGCCGATGCCGCGGGCGTGCCGCTCTATATCGTGCATGTCAGCTGCGAGCAGGCGCACGAGGCCATCCGCCGCGCCCGGCAGAAGGGCATGCGCGTCTACGGCGAACCGTTGGCGCAATACCTTGTGCTGGACGAGAGCGAGTATTTCAACAAGGAGTGGGACCACGCAGCGCAGCGCGTGATGTCTCCGCCGTTCCGCTCCAAGGATCACCAGGACGGGCTGTGGGCCGGGCTTCAGGCCGGGTCGCTGCAGGTGGTGGCGTCGGATCACTGCGCCTTCACCACCGAGCAGAAGCGCCGCGGGCTGGAGGATTTCCGCCTGATTCCCAACGGCTCCAACGGGCTGGAAGAGCGCCTTGCGGTGCTGTGGACCTTCGGGGTGGAGACCGGCCGGCTGACGCCCAACGAATTCGTCGCGGTCACCTCCAGCAATATCGCGAAGATCCTCAACATCTACCCCAAGAAGGGCGCTCTGGTGGAAGGTGCCGATGCGGATGTGGTGGTGTGGGATCCGAAGATCTCGCGCAGCATCAGCGTGTCGAACCACCATTCGGTGCTGGATTACAACGTGTTCGAGGGCGTCGAGGTCAGCGCCCAGGCGCGCTACACGATCTCGCGCGGCGAGGTGATCTGGGCCTGGGGCCAGAACAGCCAGCCGCAGCCCGGCCGCGGCAAGTTCGTGCCGCGCCCGCCCTTCCCCTCGGCGCACAAGGCGCTGTCGAAATGGAAGGAGCTGACCGCGCCGAAACGCATCGAGCGCGATCCGCTGAATATTCCGGCAGGGATCTGAAACCGCGGCGCGCCCGGGCCGGTTTGCCGGGGCGCGCGGATTGACAGCCAGGGCAATCCGGGGCGCACTGCCCCGGAAAGAGGAGTCCAAGCGCGTGACGACAGAAACGGTGATCAGCGCGACGGATCTGTCGCTGACCTTCCAGACAAATGACGGCCCGGTGCATGCGCTCAAGGAGGTGAGCCTCGAGATCGGCAAGGGCGAATTCGTGTCCTTCATCGGCCCCTCGGGCTGCGGCAAGACCACCTTCCTGCGGGTGATGGCCGATCTCGAACAGCCCAGTTCGGGCCGGATCACCGTCAACGGCGTCGCGCCGGAGGCGGCGCGGCGCGCCCGCGCCTATGGCTACGTGTTCCAGGCCGCCGGCCTCTACCCGTGGCGGACGATCGGCGGCAATATTCGCCTGCCGCTGGAGATCATGGGCTATTCGAAGGCCGAGCAGGCCGAGCGCACAAGGCGGGTGCTTGAGCTGGTGGATCTCGCGGGGTTCGAGAAGAAATTCCCCTGGCAGCTTTCTGGCGGGATGCAGCAGCGAGCCTCGATCGCCCGCGCGCTGGCCTTCGACGCCGACATCCTGCTGATGGACGAGCCTTTCGGCGCGCTGGACGAGATCGTGCGCGACCATCTGAACGAGCAGCTTCTGGCACTTTGGAAACGTACGGAGAAGACCATCGCCTTCGTCACCCATTCGATCCCGGAGGCGGTGTATCTTTCCACCAAGATCGTGGTGATGTCGCCCCGGCCCGGCCGGATCACCGACGTGATCGACAGCCCGTTGCCGAAGGACCGCCCGCTCGACATCCGCGACACGCCGGAATTCATCGAAGTGGCACATCGGGTGCGCGACGGGCTTCGGGCGGGGCATGGTCATGACTGAATTCGGAGCCCGGCCATGAGCGGCACACCCGACATCGCGGCGCCCGGGGCGGGCACCGGGCGGCTGGGGCTGATGCTGCGCGGCTTCGGAGACCGGGCGCTGCCGGTGTTGGCCGTGGTCGCCGCGATCTTCGTGATCTGGTATCTCGCCGCGATCTGGCTGAATGCCGGCTGGGCGCAGGACCAGGCCCGCCGCGCGGGCGTGGACCTGGGCGCGGTGGAATTCGTGGCCGACACCTGGAGCCAGACCAAGCCCAAGCTTCCCGCCCCGCACCAGGTGGCGGCAGAGATCTGGAAGACCACGGTCGAGCAGAGCGTGACCTCGAAACGGTCGCTGATCTATCACGGCTGGATCACCATGAGTTCCACCCTGCTGGGGTTCGCCTTGGGCACGATGCTGGGCTTCGCGCTGGCCATCGGCATCGTCTACAACCGGACCATGGACATGAGCGTGATGCCCTGGGTGATCGCAAGCCAGACGATACCCATTCTCGCGCTGGCGCCGATGATCATCGTTGTGCTGAACGCGGTGGGCATCTCGGGGCTGCTGCCAAAGGCGGTGATCTCGATGTATCTGAGCTTCTTCCCGGTCGTCGTGGGCATGGTGAAGGGGTTGCGCAGCCCGGACGTGATGCTGCTCGACCAGATGCGGACCTGGAATTCCAGCCCGTCGCAGACCTTCTGGAAGCTGCGCCTTCCCGCCTCGATGCCGTATTTCTTCGCCTCGATGAAGGTGGCGGTGGCCGCCAGCCTGGTGGGCGCGATCGTGGGCGAGTTGCCCACCGGCGCGGTGGCCGGTCTGGGGGCGCGGCTGCTGGCGGGCAGCTATTACGGCCAGACGATCCAGATCTGGAGCGCGCTGCTCATGGCGGCGGCCCTGGCGGCGCTCTTGGTGGGGGTGATCGGGCTGGCGCAGCGGCTGGTGCTGAAACGCATGGGGATGGCGTGATGGGGTGGCTGGCTTTCGGAGCGATCGTCTGGGCTGCCGGGTGGCTGGCCAATGTCCGCCTCGCGCGGCTGCCGAGGTCGCGGGCGACGTCTCTGGCGGTGCCCCTGATCTTCGGGCTGACCGTGGTCCTGATCTGGGAAAGCGTGGTGCGCGGGCTTGGGGTGCCCGGGGTGCTGCTGCCGCCGCCTTCCGCGATCGCGGCGCGGTTTGCCGCCTCCACGGCACTGCTGTGGGAAGATTTCGTGCAGACCGTCATCAAGGGCGCGCTGACCGGCTATGTGCTGGGATGCGGCGCGGCGATCCTCACGGCGGTGGCTGTGGACCGGTTCCCCTTCCTGCAGCGCGGCCTGCTGCCAGTGGGCAATTTCGTGGCGGCCCTGCCGATCATCGGCATGGCGCCGATCCTGGTGATGTGGTTCGGCTTCGACTGGGAATCCAAGGCGGCCGTGGTGGTGGTGATGGTGTTCTTCCCGATGTTGGTGAATACCGTCTCCGGCCTGCAGGATAGCGGCGCGATGCAACGCGACCTGATGCGCACCTACGGGGCGAGCTATTGGCAGACGCTGTTCAAGCTGCGCCTGCCGGCGGCCATGCCTTTCATCTTCAACGGGCTCAAGATCGCCTTAACCCTGGCGCTGATCGGTGCCATCGTGGCGGAGTTCTTCGGCTCGCCGATCAAGGGCATGGGCTTCCGTATCTCCACCAGCGTGGGTCAGCTGACGCTGGATCTGGTCTGGGCCGAGATCGTGGTGGCGGCGCTTGCGGGCTCTGCCTTCTACGGGGCGGTGGCGCTGGCCGAGCGGGCGGTGACCTTCTGGCACCCCTCGCAGCGCGGGCGGGGCTGACCCGCCATGAAACGACAACGACAAGAAACAGGAACGGGCAAGAAGACCGCTGCACATGACAAGGAGAGTATGATGAAAGCCTTCAATACGACGCTGATCG
>JBKHDP010000042.1:0-16893 GCA_046541255.1 Paracoccaceae bacterium
CGGTGGCGGTGGCAAATAGCGCACAGGTGATCAGCGCCGCCACGCCCATCGAGCCCGGCATCCGGCGCGCCGCGATGTTGAGGGTGGAGAACAGCCGATCGACGATATTGGCGCGCTCGACGATATAGCCCATGAACAGGAACAGCGGCACCGCGGTCAGAACCTCGTTCGACATGACCGTGTAGGTCTGGTTCACGAAGAGGTCGAAGATGCGGTTGTTGAAGAACCCCTCTATGTAGGTCGAGGTCTGGTCCCACCAGCCGGCGGTCTCGTCCAGCCGGTCATGTTCGCGCCACATGCGCCGCGCATTGAAATAGGCGTAGTAGCCAAAGCCGATGCCCATGGCCATCAGCGTGAAGGCGATCGGGAAACCGAGAAAAACGAAAAGGATGAACAGCCCCAGCATGAACAGGGCGATCTGGGGATCGGTCATGGATGTGCGTCCTTCTCGGCCTCGGCGGCCTTGGCCATCAGCAGGTCTTCGGTCTCGAACACGTCCTCGTCCGCTGCCAGCCACTCGTTGGTCCGCATCGCGAGAATGCAGCGCATCAGTTGCGCGATGCCCTGGATCAACAGCAGCAGACCCGCCACCACGATCACCGTCTTGAACTGGTAGATCGGCACGCCGGCCGGGCTGTTGACCGACACCTCGCCATATTGCCAGGAGCGCGAGGCGTATTTCCATCCGGCAAGTATGAGCGCCACCACGCCGGGGAAGAAGAACAGCAGGTAGAGGGCGAAATCGACCTTGGCCTGGGTCCGCGGCTGCCACATGCGATACAGGAAATCGCCGCGCACATGGCCGCCCCGCGACAGGGTGTAGGCGCCGCCCATCATGAACAGCGTGCCATACATGATGAAGGATACGTCCAGCGCCCAGGCGGTCGGATTGTTGAACAGGTAGCGCACGACCACCTCGTAGCCCGTGCCCACCGCCATCAGGATGATGAGCCAGGCGAAAGCCTTGCCGAACCACGCGGACAAGGCATCCGCGAACCGGATGTAGCGAATCAAGATGTCCCCCTTTCCCGTTCAGGAGTGGCCCCGGCGGTCATGCCGCCGGAGCCATCCCCGTGTCGCGCCGGGCACGGTCAGTCCGCAGCCCTCCGCCGCGTCGTCAGAGCTTGAGCCGGTCCGGGAAATAGTGATCGAACGCCAGGGCGTAGTCGGGGGCGTTCATCAGCTCGTAATAGGTGACCTGCTCCACCCAGGCGCGCTGGCTGTCGAGGCACTTCTTCATGAACGGGTCTTCCTCGAGCTGCGGGATCAGCTTGTCCCAGGCGTCGATCTGCGCGGCGAGGATGTCTTTCGACGTGCGGTGCACGGTCACGCCGCCCTCTTCCTGCAGCCATTTCAGATCGGCCGAGTAGCGCTTCATCGCCTTGGCGGTGTTGGCGGTGGAGGCCGCCTCGACACCGTGGATGAGGATCGCGCGAAGATCTTCGGGCAGGTCTTCCATGGTCAGCCGGTTGAACAGGAACTCGAAGCTTTCCGAGGCCTGGTGATAGGACGACAGGTAGTAGTTCTTCGCCACGTCATGGGCGCCGAAATTGCGGTCCGAGGACGGGTTGTTGAACTCGAACGCGTCGATCACGCCGCGCTCCATCGCGGGAACGATCTCGCCGCCCGGCAGCTGCGCCACCGACATGCCCATGGATTGCAGCAGGTCGGCCGCCAGCCCCACGGTCCGGTACTTGTAGCCCTGCAGTTCGTCGGCGGTGTTGACCTCTTCCTTGAACCAGCCGAAGGGCTGCGCGAACATCGGGAAACCCATGTAGCCGTCCACGTCGAGGCCCATGATGTCCTGGGTCAGCTCGTCATAGAGTTCCTTGCCGCCGCCCTCGTAGAACCATGCCAGCATGGTGGTGGCGGAGCCGCCGAACACGGGGCCGGTGCCGAACAGCGAGGCGGCCTTGTTCTTGCCGTACCAGTAGACCGGCACGGAATGGGCCGCGTCCAGCACACCGTCGTTCACGGCGTCGAGCACCTGGAACGCACCCACCACCGCGCCAGCGGGCAGCACGTCCACCTTCAGGCGGCCGCCCGACATCGCCTCGACCCGGTCGGCGTAATCCTGGGCCATTTCCTGCCAGACATCGCCGGAGGGCCAGGATGTCTGCATCTTGATGACGATCGGCGACTGCGCCAGCACCGCCGGCGCGGCCAGGATGCCGGCGGACGCGCCGCCTGCGAAGGCGGTCTTCTTCAGGAACGATCGGCGATCGAGCTTCTTCGAGTCAGTCATGATATCCTCCCTTGGCGCCCCCTGCGAAATCCCTCGGCCGAGGGCCCGACCGGTGCGGCCGCGGCCCCGGCCTTCCGGGCGCCAGCCGAACATACCATCCCCTTACTCTGCGGCAAGCCTCCCTGCACAGATCGAATGAAAAAATTTTTCGTTTCCGGGAAGCCCATGCATTTCAGCTTGTTGCCAGGCATCGCGTCCGGGGTTTCCCGTGCTGGGCGCCAGGTTCAGCTTCGGGTCTCGCCCGCTTCGATCCGGGCCCGGGCCTCGTCGCTCTCGAAACTGGCCCAGGGCCGGTCGGTGCCGGTCGGGGGCAGGGTTTCGGGCGCATGGTGGCGATGCAGATGCGACTTTGCCAGGAAATGCGCCGTGACGGGGGCGGTGAGGAACAGGAATATGGTGATCAGCAGCTCGTGGAACGACACCCGCCCGTCCACGAAGAACGCCGCCAGCATCGAGGCGATCAGCACGCCGCCCACGCCCAGCGTCGTGGCCTTGGTGGGCGCGTGCAGCCGGGCCATCGGATCGGCGAGCTTGATCAGTCCGAAGGACCCCACCAGCCCGAACACCCCGCTGAACACCAGAAAGGCCGAGATCACGATTTCGACGATCATGCCGTTTTCCATGGCGCCCTCACTCGATCACGTCGCCGCGCAGCATGAAGCGCGCGTAGGAGACGGTGGAGACGAAGCCGGTCATGGCGATCAGCATGGAGGCTTCGAAATAGACTGCGGTGCCCTTCTGGATGCCGAACAGCCCCAGCAGCGCGATGGCGTTGATCACCATGGTGTCCAGCGCCAGCACCCGGTCGGTCACGCCGGGGGCCCGGATGATCCGGTAGAGATTGAACAGCAGCGCGAGGCCGAAACTGCCGAAGGCGAAGAGAAGCGCATGGTCGATCATTCGAAGATCTCCTTCAGGCGGCGTTCATAGCGGTGCTTGATCTCGTCGCGCATGGCCTCCGGGTTGTCGGTGTCGAGGCAATGCACCAGCAGGCTGTGGCCATCGGCCGAAAGATCGGCCGAAACCGTGCCTGGCGTCATGGTGATTGTGCCGGCCAGAACCGTGATCGCCTCGGGGCTTGTCACCTCCAGCGGGACCGTCACCCATTGCGACCGGATCGTGCGGTTGGACTTGAACAGGATCGTGTAGGCCACCACCACATTCGCCACCACGATGTCCCAGAGCACCACCAGCATGTATTCCACGATCATCGGCAGGTTGCGCAGCCGCGGCCGGTTGGGCCAGTAGGCCGCGGTCGCCACCGGGATCACCAGGCCCAGGATCAGACCGAAGACGAGGGTTCCCAGCGTCACGGTGTTTTGCAACATCTGCCAGACCGCCACGAGCAGCAGCGTCAGCCAGGGATGGGGCAGGAGCCGGCTCAGCATCATGTGTCTCCCTCGGATGCGCCGCCCAGCACGGTCTCGATATAGGCATCGGGCGCGAAGAGCTGCGCCACCGTGGCCTCCAGGTAGCCGGTGATCGGCCCGGCGAGCACGGTCAGCCCGACGATCAGCGCCAGCAGCCCGATGCAGGCCGCGGCGGGCAGGGCGGTGGGCGGCCCGGACGGGGCAGGCGGCAGGATCGGGTCCTCATCGGCCTCGGGCGCGGGCGGAGGAGCTGCCGGCGCGGTCTTCCAGAACACCGCGCTGCCGGCCTGCGCCATGCCCAGGATCGCCACCAGCGAGGTGGCGAGGATCGCGGCCCAGATCAGCGCGGCCTGCGACGAGGGCCAGGCCGCGTCCAGGATCAGCAGCTTGCCCACGAAGCCCGACAGCGGCGGCATTCCCGCCGTGGCGATGGCCGCGCCGAACCAGAGCGCCGCGACCAGGCCGCGCTGCGGCATGGCGGGTCCGGCGGTGAGCGCGTCGCCCAGGCGGCCGCGCCGCTCGCGCACCATGTCCACCACCAGGAACAGCAGCGCGCCTGCCAGGGTGGAATGCAGGGTGTAATACAGCGCCGCGACCGCCGCCTCGGGCGTGAACAGCGCCAGTGCCACCAGCAGCGTGCCCATCGAGCCGATCGCCGCGAAGGCCGCAAGCCGGCCCAGCCCGCGCGCGCCCAGGATGCCGATCATGCCGACCACCAGGGTCACCAGCGCCGCACCCAGCAGCCAGGGCCCGGCGATGCCCGCCGTGGCCTCCAGCTCGGGCGGAAAGACCAGCGTGTAGACCCGCAGGATGGCATAGGCGCCCACCTTGGTCATCACCGCGAAAAGCGCGGCCACCGGCGCGGGCGCCTCGGCATAGGTTTCCGGCAGCCAGAAATGCAGCGGAAGCAGCGCGGCCTTCACCGAGAAGACAAGCAGCAGAAGGATCGCCCCCACCCGCAAGAGCGCCGTGTCCCCGGCGGACATCTCTGCCACGCGCAGCGCCATGTCCGCCATGTTCAGCGTGCCGGTCACGCCATAGAGCGTGCCCAGCGCGAACAGGAACAGGGTGGAGCCGAGCAGGTTGTAGACCACGTATTGCACGCCCGCCCGCATCCGCCGCGCGCCGCCGGCATGGATCATCAGCCCGTAGGAAGCGATCAGCAGCACCTCGAAGAACACGAACAGGTTGAACAGGTCTCCGGTCAGGAAGGCGCCGCAGATCCCCATCAGCTGGAACTGGAAGAGCGCGTGGAAATGCCATCCGCGCCGATCCCAGCCCGCGCCGATGGCATAGAGCAGCACGGCCAGCGCCAGCACCGCCGTCAGCAGCACCATCAGCGCCGACAGCCGGTCCAGCACCAGCACGATGCCGAAGGGCGCGGGCCAGTTGCCCAGCTCGTAGACCTCGACCGCGCCGGTGGCGGCATAGGCGGTCAGCGCCAGCGCCACGCCGGTCAGGGCAAGCGTTCCGGCAACCGAGAACACCCGCGCCAGGGCGATCTGGTGGCGCGCCGCGATCACGATGAAGGCCGCCAGCAGCGCCGGGGCAAGGATGGGAACGATGATCCAGTGGCTCATTTCCCGGCGCCTTCGTCAGCCATGTCGATCCGGTCCGTGCGCGAGGTCAGGTAGGCCCCGAGCGCCATCAGCACCACCACCGCGGTCATCCCGAAGGAGATCACGATCGCCGTCAGCACCAGCGCCTGGGGCAGCGGGTCCGTGTAGGTTCCCGCGCCGGACTTGTCGAGCAGCACCGGCGGCAGGTTGACCACCAGCCGCCCCGAGGTGAACAGGAACAGGTTCACCGCGTATGACAGCAGCGCGATGCCGAGAATCACCGGAAAGCTGCGCTGCCGCAGCACCAGGTAGATCCCGGCAGCGGTCAGCACGCCGATGGCGCTGGCCACGAGTAGTTCCATCTCAGCCCTCCGTCCGGCTGGTCGGCGCGGCGTCGCGCGCGGGGTTCACATCCATCGGGTTGATGTTGACGGTCTCGCCGCCGCGGCGGGCCATGCTCGACAGGCTGGCCAGCGCCAGCATCACCGCGCCCACCACCGTCAGGAACACGCCCACATCGAAGGCCATGGCGGTGGCCAGCTCGAATTCGTTCATCGGCGGGATGCGGAAATATCCGAAATCGCTGGTCAGGAAGGGCCGGCCGGCGAACCAGGCACCGATGCCCGTGGCGCTCGCCGCCAGCACGCCCAGCGCGATCACCGTGTGATAGGGCAGCCGCTGGCGCGCCTCGGCCCAGGCGAAACCCGACGCCATGTACTGCATCAGCAGCGCGATCGCCACCACGAGCCCGGCGATGAATCCGCCTCCGGGCTCGTTGTGGCCGCGCAGGAAGATGTAGAGCCCCACCAGCAGCGCCATCGGCATCATCACCCGCGTGGCCACCACCATCATCAGCGGGTGCCGGTCGCCCGCGTCGCGCCGCGGCTCGGACCAGTTCGCCAGGAAACGGCCGCCCGGCCCGCTCAGCACCGCCTGGGTGAGCGCGAAGATCACCAGCGCGGCGATGCCCAGCACGATGATCTCGCCATAGGTGTCGAAACCGCGGAAATCCACCAGGATCACGTTCACGACGTTGGTTCCGCCCCCGCCCTTGTAGGAGTTCGCGAGGTGGAAGGCCGAGATGCTGTCCTGAGCGAAATCGCGCATCAGCATCGCGTAGGTCAGGCCGGTCACGGCCAGCCCGCCCGCGACCGCGATCGCGCCGTCGCGCAGCCGCCGGCCGCCACCGCTTTCGCGCGGGGTCTGGCGCGGCAGGAAGTTCAGCGCCAGCAACAGCAGGATGATGGTGACCACCTCCACCGAAAGCTGGGTCATGGCCAGGTCGGGCGCCGAGAAATAGGCGAAGGCTACCGAGACCACCAGCCCGATCACCCCCATCAGCACCAGCGCCAGAAGCCGGTGCCGGTGAAAGGCCACCATGCAGAGCGTGCAGCCCACCAGCAGCAGCCAGCCGATGGCGGGCAGGGCGGTGATCTCCATCATCTCGCGGGTCTCGGGACCCAGCGCGCCGCTGGTCCATGCCGCGCCGCCGGCCACGATCACGGTGATCGCGAAGAAGGCGGCGAAGCGTGTCAGCGAGCCGTCATGCAGCCCATCCGTCACCGCGCGCGAGGCCGCGGTGGCCGCGCGCGTCAGCCCGTCGAAGATGGTCTTGGCCTCGGGCCGGGGCGCCGCGTTCCAGCCGCGCGCCAGCGGCCGGTGCAGCCAGAGCAGCAGCGCGCCCCCGATCACCGCGGCGATGGACATGAACAGGGCCGGCGTCACCCCGTGCCACAGCTTGAGATAGAAATCCGGTGCCTCGCCGGTCACCGCCAGCACCGTCGCCCAGACCAGCGGCTCGGCCAGGAAGGGCGCCAGCCCCAACAGGATCACGATGCCCGCCAACAGCGCGGGCCCCGCCCACATGCCGAACCCCGGATCGTGGGGTTTGGCCGGGTAGTCGTGCCGCTTGGGGCCGAGGAAGACATGAACGATGTAGCGGAAGGAATAGGCCACAGAGAACAGCGCGCCCAGCGTCGCCAGCGCCGACAACAGCCAGGGCGAGCCCGCCCAGGACGTATGCGAGACCTCCTCCAGCATCATCTCCTTGGAGATGAAGCCGTTGAGCGGCGGAATCCCCGCCATGCTCAGCGCCGTGATGGTGGCGATCACGAAGGTGACGGGCATCAGGTGCCGCAGCCCGCCCAGACGCTTGATGTCGCGGGTATGGGTCTCGTGGTCGACGATCCCCGCGGTCATGAACAGCGCCGCCTTGAAGCTGGCGTGGTTGATGATGTGGAACACCGCCACGATCGCCGCGGCCCTGGTGCCCAGCCCCAGCATCAGCGTGATCAGGCCCAGGTGACTGACCGTGGAGAAGGCCAGCAGCGCCTTCAGGTCGTCCTTGAAAAGCGCGATCACCGCGCCCAGCACCATCGTCACCAGCCCGGTCGTGGCCACGATGTAGAACCATTCCGGCGTGCCCGACAGCACCGGCCACATCCGCGCCATCAGGAACAGCCCCGCCTTCACCATGGTGGCCGAATGCAGATAGGCCGAAACCGGCGTGGGCGCGGCCATCGCGTGCGGCAGCCAGAAATGGAACGGGAACTGCGCCGACTTGGTGAAACAGCCCGCCAGGATCAGCAGCAGTGCCGGCAGGTAGTAGGGGCTGGCCTGGATCGCCTCCTTCTGGGTCAGGATCACGCTCAGGTCGTAGCTGCCCGCGATATTGCCCAGGATCAGCATGCCCGCGATCATCGCGAGCCCGCCCATCCCGGTGACCGTCAGGGCCATGCGCGCGCCCTGCCGGCCTTCGGGCAGATGCTTCCAGTAGCCGATCAGCAGGAAGGAGGACAGCGAGGTCAGTTCCCAGAATACCAGCAGAAGCAGGATGTTGTCGGACAGCACGATGCCCACCATCGCGCCCTGGAACAGCAGCAGATAGGTGTAGAACTGGCCCATCGGATCTTCGCGGGACAGGTAGAACCTTGCGTAGAGGATGATCAGCAGGCCGATGCCGAGGATCAGTCCCGCGAACAGCAGGCCCAGCCCGTCGAGCATGAAATTGGCATTCAGACCCAGTGCCGGCAGCCAGTCCAGCCGGAACTGCACCACCTCGCCCGCGAGCACCGCCGGGGCGCAGAGCAGCAACATCAGCAGCGCCAGCGCGGTGGGCAGCGCCGTCATCCAGGCGCAAACGGTCCGGCCCGACTGGATCGTGAGCCCCGGCAGAAGCGCGCCGAGAAACGGCATCGCCACGATGAGCGGCAGAAAGCTGCTGAGTGTCTGCATCTTTGTCCCTGTCCCGTCCCGCCCCGTGCGCCAGACGCCCTGCTGACGCCCAGCTATAAGTCGGACCCGCGCGACATGCAAAACTGCATGAGCCCGGGCCGGGAAGGCCCGGGCCTCGCCCGGCCCGTTGACCCCTAAAAGAAGCGCAGTTTCGACAAGTTCAAGACCCGAAACGTTGCTTTACGTGGGAAAATCAGGCGGCCGCACCGGGCCGGAGGGCGGGGTGGCCGCTTTTCCGGGCCTGCTCGCTACATCGTAGTGGATTTGAGAAATAATATACAATACGCTTGATTCCATGTTGCAAGAGCCCGACATCTCCACGCCTTTCGATCTGCTGCGGCGGGATATCGTCAACGGTGTCTTCGCGCCCGGGCATCCGCTGCGGCTGTCCGCGCTGTCGGCGCGTTACAACGTCTCGGCCACGCCGCTGCGCGAGGCGCTGTCGCGGCTGGAAGAAAAGCGCCTGGTGGTGGCCAGCCGCAACCGCGGCTGGCGGGTGGCGCCGGTCTCGCTCGATCAACTCGAGGATATCGCCGCCGCGCGCCTGGCACTGGAACGCGCGCTGCTGCAGGACAGCATGGGGCAGGGCGGTCTCGACTGGGAAAGCGCCATCGTCGCCGCCCATCACCGCCTGGTGCAGACGCCGCCACCCGATGGCGAACGGCAGTCGCAGGCCCGTGCGGCCTGGGGCGCGGCGCATGATGCCTTTCACCTGGCGCTGCTGGCGGCCGCGCGCTCGGAACGGCTGCGCGGGTTCTGGACCGAGACGATCGAACAGCTGCAACGCTACCATGACGCGCTGCTCTATCATCCGGACACGCTGGGCGCGGCCTTCGCCGTGCCCGCGGCCGAGGCGATGCCGCTTCTGCTGGAGAAGGTGCATTCGGCCCGTCACCACACGCTTCTGAAAGAGGCCGTGCTGGCGCGCGACATGCCGCAGGCGCTCGGCCTGCTGGACGAGCATGTCGCCCATACGCTGGAGGTCTACCGTTCGATCGCCGGCGATTCTCAAGGAACGGACAATCCCAACAGAGAGGAAACCACCCGATGACACGCAGGATCCTTGCCACGCTCGCCACCGTCGCGACCATGGCCGCCGCCCCCGTGCTGGCCGAAACGCTGACCGTGGGCGCCTATCCCTCCAACCCGCCCTGGGAGTTCAAGAACGAGCAGAGCGAGTTCGAGGGCTTCGAGGTCGACCTCGTGAAAGAGATCGCCGACCGGCTGGGCGCCGATCTGGAGATCCAGGACATGGGGTTCCAGGCGCTGTTCGCCGCCACAAGCTCGGGGCGGATCGACATGGCGATCTCCACCATCACCATCACCAATGACCGGCTGCAGAACCAGTCCTTCACCCAGGGATATTACGACAGCGATCTCGGCCTGGTCACCGGGTCCGAGGACGTGAACTCGCTGGAGGACATGGAGGGCCGCCCGGTGGGGGCGCTGGCCGCGTCCACCGGCGAGAAATGGATCGAGGAGCACGGCGAGGAGCACGGCTTCGGCGACTACAAGAGCTACGACACCCAGCAATCGCTGCTGCTGGACGTCGCCAATGGCCGGGTCGCGGCCGGGATCGGCGACATCCTGGGCTTCGAGTTCGCCGCCGAACAGATGCCGCAGATCCGCGTGGCCGAGCGGATCGTCACCGGCGAGACCTTCGCGATCATGCTGCCCAAGGGTTCGCCCTGGCTGGAGCGGGTGAACGACACGATCTCCGAGATCAAGGAAGACGGCACGATGGCCGAATTCTATCGCAAGTGGCTGGAGACGGACCCGGCCGAAGGCACCTCGACGGTGACCGTTCAGCCGATCCCGCAGCCCGAATAAGCCGGGCACGGCCCTTGATCCCGGGCGGCGGGCCTTGGCCCGCCGCCCTTTTTCCGACCGCAGACAGGATGACCCCCGATGACCTTCGCCGAGACCTTCCTCAACTGGGACGTCTTCATGCGCATCTATCCGATGCTGATGAAAGGGGTGTGGAACACCATCGCCCTCGCCGTCTCGATCCTGGTGCTGGGCGCGATCGCCGGGGTGGCGATCTGCCTCGTGCGCCTTTATGCGCCGCGCCCGTTCCGCTGGATCGCCATCGCCTATATCGACATCTTCCGCGCCATCCCGATCCTGGTGCTGCTGGTGCTGGTCTATTTCGCGCTGCCTTTCGTGGGCATCCGGCTGTCCAGCTTCGCTGCCGCGGTGCTGGCGCTCAGCCTGGTGTTCTCGTCCTTCACGGCCGAGGTGTTCCGCGCGGGCATCCAGGCGATCCCGAAGGGCCAGCTCGAGGCCGCCGAGGCCCTGGGCCTGCCGTTCCGCGTGACGATCTGGAGGGTGATCCTGCCGCAGGCGATGCGCATCGCCATTCCGCCGCATACCTCGAACTCGGTGGCGATCGCCAAGGACACCTCGCTGGCCTCGGTGGTGGCGATGCCCGACCTGCTGAAGCAGGCCACCGACGCGCAGGCGCTCACCGCGAACCCGACGCCGCTGATCGCGGCGGCGGTGATGTATCTGATCGTGTTGCTGCCGGCGGTGCGGCTGGTCAGCTACCTGGAGCGCCGCTTTTCGCAGGCGTGAGGATCTCCTCCAGCGCGGCGTCCAGCCGCGCAACCCCCGCCTCGGTCGTCACCACCCCGGGCGAGAAACGCAGCACGGCGGAGCGGTTGTCGCAGATCACCTCCGCCTCGCGCAGCGCCGCCACGGTGGCGCCCGGATCGAAACGATCCGGCAGGCGGGCCATGACGGACCCGCCCCGGCGCGCCTCCTCGCGCGGCGAGGCGAGTGGCAGGCCGTGGCGGTCCATCACCTCGATCAGCGCCCGGCACAGCATGCGGGTATGTGCCAGCAGCGCCGCGCGATCCTGCCGCGCGTGCCAGCGCAGCGCCGGCAGGCTGGCCAGCGCGCCCATCATCGCGGGCGTGCCGTGATCGAAGCGCCGCGCATCAGCCGCGTATGAGAAGGCATTGATATCCCAGTTGAACGGGTCGGGCTGGCTGAACCAGCCGCGCAGCTCGGGCGCGGCCGTCCCGGTGATATGCGGCGCGACGTAAAGCATGCCCGCGCCAGGCGTGCCGCAGACCCATTTGAGCGAGGTGGACATGGCGAAATCCGCTTCCGTCTCACGTGCCGAGAAGGGCAGCAGCCCCGCCGCCTGGGTGATGTCAACGCCCATCAGGCTGCCCATCGCGCGGCCATGCGCCATCAGGCGCTCCAGGTCGCAGGCATGCGAGGAGGTGGAGGTGACTTGCGTCAGCAGCGCCACGCCCACGGATTCATCCCACATCTCCAGCACTTGCTCGTCCGATACCCAGGTCTCGCCAGGTCGCAGAGGTACCGTGCGCAAGGTGAAGCCCAGCCGCGGCGCCAGCCCCGTCAGCAGGAAATGCAGCGAGGGAAAGCAATCCGCCGCCACCAGCAGGGTTCGCCCGCGCAACTGGCGCTCGGGCAGGGCGGTCAGCACGGCATGCAGCCCGGCGGTGACGTTCTCCACCGCCGTGACCTGCGTCGGGTCGGCATCGATCAGCCCGGCCCAGAGCGCAAGGTATTCCGCGCGCCCCTCCAGCATCCGGGCCCATTGATCGTTGTCACAGGCCGCCCAGAGCTGGGCGAAACCGGCCATGGCCTCGGCAAGATCCTTTTCCTTTCCAGGGTATTGGCCGATGGAATGATAGTAGAGATAGCTGTCGCAGGTCACAGGCTCACCCTCGCGTCGCCCGGCAGGGTGACTTCCAGAAGTTCGATATCATCGGACGGCGCGGCATAGCGCGTCCGGTATCCCGGCGGGATCACGAAAGCGTCGCCGGCGGCCAGGTCGAACGGGTCGCGACCCTCGCCTTCCAGCCGCATCCGGCCCTCCAGCACGAAGGTGAAATGGATGTCCGCATCATGCGCGGCCCAGGCCGTATCACCTTCACCCCGCCTGATAACCTGAACGCCAGCAACGTTTTTCGTATTCTCGGCGATCGTGGTGTCGCGGGCGATGAACCCGGGCAGCCGATGCGGCTGCCACGTGGCGCCCTCGGCCTGGTTGAACACGAATCGCTGGCCCTGCCATTCGCGCTCGGGCCGCAGATGCGGCGTTGGCAATTCCATCTCGTGGTCGATCTCGGTGACATGCTCGGCGGGGACGCCGATCTCGATCACCTCGATATTGTCGGAGGCATGGAGAACGCGGTGCCGGATCTCGGGCGGCTGGATGAAACAATCCCCCGCGCGCAGCCGGATCGGCGGGCCCTGATCCTCGTAGACCACATCCACCCAGCCACGATAGCAGAAGATCAGCTGGAAACCGACACGGTGGAAATGCACCATGTCCGGCACCGGCCCGCCATCGGGAATCCGGATATGGCTGGCGATGATCGAGCCGCCCAGCCGGTCAGGGATCAGATCGCGATACTGCATGCCCGCGCGTCCGACGATCCAGGGGGCCTGGTCGGCCAGCCGCCGCACGACGAAGCTGTGTTGCGTCGGGGGCAGCACCAGCGGCGGGTCGCGATCCTCGATCTCGATCCGCGTGCCGTTGGGCGCGGTCAGCCGCCGCGCCCCCCCGGCAAAGCCGGATGGATCGCTGGTGCGGATGCGGATCGTGCCGGGGCTCTCCGACGCGCCCTTTTCGATGCGGAGGCGCAGGCCGTGCCCGGAAAAGACTGCGATTTCAGGGTTGTCCGCAGGATATATCATGTCCAGCCGCATGCCCAGCGTCCCGGTATAGAACGGGATGTCCTCGCGCAGTTCTGTCGTGGGCAGCCGTATTTCGGCCAAGGTTTCAGACATGCGCGCGCCTCCCGGATTTCATGCGAACAGCTAAATCGTATACGATCCTTGAGTTTCAGCGCAATCCTGATATGCCCTTTTCAAAAGGGAGGGTTGCAGGATGACGGACAGGATCGCGGTGGTAACGGGGGCGGCGGGCGGCATGGGCCGCGCCATCACGGCCCGGCTGGCAGGCGACGGGCTGCGCGTGGCCGCGCTGGATATCGAAGAGGCGGGGCTTGCCGGACTGGCCGCCGAGCTGGGCGACGCGGTACTGCCGGTGACCGCCGATCTGACCGATCCCGAGGCCATTGCCCGGGCCTTTGCCAGGATCGAGGCCGAGCTGGGTGGCGTGGACGTGCTGGTGAACAACGCCGGCACCTGCTTCATGTCCGAGTTTCCCGAGATTCCAGCGGCCGAGCTTGATCGGCAGATGGCGCTCAATTTCTCCTCGGCCTTCCATTGCTGCCAGGAGGCGGTGCGGCGGATGCTGACGCGCGAAGGGGTGAAGAAGATCGTCAACATCTCGTCCAATGGCGCGTATAATTTCGACGTGTTCGACCCGCCACATTACCGCGCCTCGAAGGCGGCGATGGACACGCTGACCAAGGATCTCGCCCGTCGCTATGCGCGCGAGCGGATCGCCGTGAACTCCATCGCGCCCGCCATGACGGAGACACCGCTTTTCAACGTGGTGACGGAGGATGTTCTGGCACGGGCCATCGCGCAGATGCCGCATGGACGGGCGATGCAGCCCGGTGAGGTGGCAGCCTGGGTCGGCTTCCTCGTCTCGCCGGCGGGAGACATCTCCAGCGGCAACGTGATCATCCTCAACCAGGGCCGCGACGTGCGCTAGCGGTAATGATCGGGCGCTTTTCGCAAGGCCGGCCATTGCCGGGGCCAATGGCCGTAGATCACGAAGGCGCCGCGCGCATCCGCGAGATCGAGGATGCGCTGCGCGGAGGCCAGCGCGGTTTCGGCCTCGGCCGTGCCGGCGAATCCTTCGGCGATTTCCTCGGGCCGCGAGATCGCGTCGGAGGTCAGCAGCACAGCGCCGGTTTCGGGCAGCTCAAGCATCATCGCCAGCTGTCCCGGCGCATGGCCCGGCGCCATCAATACCTCGAAACCCGGCCCGATGCGGGTATCGCGCTCCAGCGTGACGTAGTCGCGCTCCGGCCAGTCCAGCGGCTGCACCGCGCCCCAGTAGAGCGGGCGCGGCAGGTCGCGTTCAGCCTTGGCCAGCAGCATCGGCGCCTGGCGGAAATCGCCGATCCCGCCAAGATGGTCGATATGGGTGTGGGTCAGGATGAAAAGGTCGATATCTTCGGGCTTTACGCCGGCCTTTTCAAGTTGGGCCGACGGCATGTTTTCAGGGCCGCATTCCAGCAGCTCGCCAAAGTCATGCAGCCGGTCCTCGGCGCTGGCGCGGGCGATGTCCTGGGCGTATTTGGCCGGGAATCCCGAATCGATCAGCACGGTCTCGTTCGCGTCGGTCTGAACCAGATAGCCGGAAATCCCGATCACGCGGCCGTTGGAATGGACCTTGAACAGCCCGAAATCCAGAACCGTCAGCCGCACGGGCCGCCCCTTCAGCATCATTTCCACGTTCCGCTCCTTCCTTGCCCACGAAAGGCAGACTGCCCATGAAAGTCAGGATTCACAAGCTTTTCGAGTATCTTCTTGAGACGACCGAGGCAGCACCCGACTGCATCCTGGGCCTCTCGCTCTCGCGTGCGCCGCGCCTGGGGGCCTTTCTCGACGCGCTCGACCCGGATCTGCCGCTCGACTGGAACAACCGCGACTTCCGCGGCCTGCCCGAGCTGCGCGCCCATGTGCTGCGCGAAACCGGGCTGGAGCGCACCTGCAGGCTCGAAGACGTGCTGATCACCGCGGGCGCGGCAGAGGCCAACTACCTCGCCTTCATGCAGCTGGTCCAGCCCGGCGACGAGGTGGTGATCGAGACCCCGGGCTGGCCCCAGGCGGAGGTGCTCGCGCGTGCCGTCGGGGCCGGGATCCGCCCGCTCCAACGCGATGACGCGGCGGGCTGGGCGCTCGATATCGAGGCGCTGCGCGCGGCCGTCACGCCAAGGACCCGGCTGATCTTCCTCAGCAACCCGAACAATCCCACGGGCCAGTTGCTGGACGCGGACGCGCTGCAAGAAATCGTCGCCATCGCCGAGGCCGTCGGGGCCTGGCTGATCGTCGACGAAGTCTATGCCGGGCTCGAATGGGAGGGCCCGCGGTCGCCCTCGGTGGCCGGGCTCTATGCGCGGGGCATCACCACCGGCAGCGTGTCCAAGGCGCTGGGGCTGCAGGGGCTGCGCACCGGCTGGCTGGTCTGCCAGGATCCGCAACTGGTGATGGATGCGGTGATCCTGCGCGAGAATTCCAGCGAGATCATGAACATCATGGGCGAGGTGATCGCCGAGATCGCGCTGCGCCCGGACCGGCTCGGTCCCGCGCTGCAAGCGGCTCGCGCCGAGGGTCGTGCCAATCTCGACCGGCTCGACCGGTTCATCTCCGCCACGCCCGGCCTGTCCTGGCATCGTCCGCGCGCGGGCCTGATCGGGCTGGCGCGGCTCGAAAGCGGCGAGGACAGCGATGCCTTCGCCCGGCGCCTGCTGGCCGATCCCCATCGCACTTTCCTGCTGCCGGGCTCGGCCTATGGCCAGCCGAACCACATCCGCCTGGGCGTGGGCGGCGGCGAGGAGGTCCGTCTCGACGAGGGGCTGTCCCGGCTCGCGCGGGCGCTGGACCAAAGCCCCTGAACTTCTCTTCTTCTTGGGAAAATATCCCGGGGGGAGGCGCGGCACGCGCCGGGGGGCAGAGCCCCCCGGTTCTTTATCGCCGGCCCTCCGGGCGGTCTCAGCGCAGCAGGGAGGGCAGCCAGGTGGCGATGGCGGGTTGCCAGACGATCGCCGCCAGCACCACCAGCTTGATGGCGACGAACGGCATTATCGCGGCATAGATCGTGCCCATGCCGATTCCCGCCGGTGCCACGCCGCGCATCACGAAAAGCAGCAGTCCGAAGGGCGGGGTCAGCAGGCCGATCTCCATCGTCAGCAGGTAGATCACGCCGAGCAGCAGCGGGTCGATCCCGGCCGCCTGTGCCAGCGGCACGAAGATCGGCACCGTGACCATCAGCATGCTCACCTGGTCGATGAAGCAGCCCAGCAGCAGGAGCAGCGCGATCATCCCCAGCAGCACCTGCAGCGGGGTCAGCTCGTAGCCGCCGATCACCCGGATCAGCCCGCCGGTGGCCCCCGAGAAGCTCAGCACCTGCGCGAAGGTCTGCGACAGGGCGATGATGAACAGGATCATCACCGACAGTTTCACCGTCTCCATCACCGCCCGGATCATCCGCTCCAGCGTCAGCGCGCGATAGCCCGCACCGACCGCCAGCGCCGCCACGCAGCCCAGCGCCGCGCTCTCGGTGGGGGTGGCGAAGCCCAGCAGCAGGCTGCCGATCACCACCGCGAACAGCACCGAGAGCGGCGCCACATAGGTCAGGAAGGGCCGCCAGCGTTCCGCCAGCGTCATGTCCGGCAGCTCGTCGGCGGGGGCGAGCGAGGGGTTCATCGTCGCCCGCAGGACGATCCAGCCCACGAAGGCCACCGACAGGATCAGCGCCGGCAGCACACCGGCCACCAGGAGCCCGGCGATCGAGATCCCCGTCAGGCTGCCCACCAGCACCGCCAGCGCCGAGGGCGGGATCAGCATGGCGATGGCGCCTGAG
>JBKHDP010000043.1:0-16823 GCA_046541255.1 Paracoccaceae bacterium
TGGCCGGGTCGCGCACCTGGTTCGACACCAGCACGTCCTTGATGCCGCCGCGGGCGAAGACCTCGGCCTCGCTTACCTTCTGGCAGCACACGCCGCAGGCGCCGCCCATGTCGATCTGCAGCTTTGCCACGTCCACCGACTTGTGCATCTTGCCATGCACCCGGTGCCGCATGCCATGCGCTCGGGCATAGTCGCCCATCTTGCGGATATTGCGCTCCAGCGCGTCGAGATCGAGCACCAGGCAAGGCGTCTGGATCTCGGCTTCGTCCATTCCGGGCAGGGCCGGGATGTCGAAACCCACCTCCAGCCCGTCGAATTGCGTCTGATCCTTCATCGTCTCTCTCCTTCTCGGCCCGGAGCGCGCGGGTGGCCTCCGGGCGGTGGGGCGGGCGTGTCGCCCGCCGCTGTCTTCATCGCGCAGGGCGGGCACCGCCCGCCTGCTTCGGGCGCGGCCTCAGCCGCTGACCCAGGGCAGCCTGTCCAGGTCCACGTTGCCGCCGGTCACGATCACGCCCACCCGCTTGCCGGCGAAGACCTCCGGGTGCTTCAGGATCACCGCCAGCGGCACCGCGCAGGAGGGTTCCATCACGATCTTCATGCGTTCCCAGGTCAGCTTCATCGCATCGATGATTTCCTGCTCGCTCGCGGTCAGGATGTCCGAGACGTAGGTGGACACGAAATGCCAGGTCAGATCCTTGAGCGGCACCTTCAGCCCGTCGGCGATGGTCTGCGGCGCGTCGTCGGCGATGATGTGCCCGGCCCGGAAGCTGCGCGCGGCGTCGTCGGCCTGTTCCGGTTCTGCGGCGATCACCTTCACATGGGGCGCGATCTCGCTCAGCGTCAGGCAGGTGCCCGAGATCATGCCGCCGCCGCCGATCGGTGCCACCACGATGTCCAGCCCCTCGACCTGTTCCATCAGCTCGCGCGAACAGGTGGCCTGCCCCGCGATCACCCGGGGGTCGTTGTAGGGATGCACGAAATCGGCGCCGGTGCGCGCATGCAGCTCGGCGAAGACCGCCTCGCGCGACGAGGTGGAGGGCTCGCATTCGGTGATGATCCCGCCATAGCCGCGCACCGCGGCCTTCTTGGCCTCCGGCGCGGTGCGCGGCATCACGACATGGCACGGAATGCCCCGCCGCCCGGCCGCATAGCTGAGCGAGAGCGCGTGGTTGCCCGAGCTGTGCGTGGCGACACCGCGCGCCGCCGCCGCGTCGGACAGGCCGAACACCGCGTTCGACGCGCCGCGCACCTTGAAGGCGCCGGCCTTCTGGAAGTTCTCGCACTTGAAGAACAACTCCGCCCCGCTCATCCGGTCGAAGGTGGAGGAGGTCAACACCGGGGTGCGGTGGATATGCGGCATGATGCGATCATGCGCCTCCAGCACGTCCTCCCAGGTGGGCACGATCAATCCGCTCATGTCCTTCATCGGGTCGCTCCTTCGTTCACGCGGCTTCGGCGCGCGCGGCGCCGGCCAGGGTGGCCCGGAAATGGGCCTGCGCCGCCGCCACGCCCGAGCCCGGCGCCACCGGCAGGCCCAGATCGGCCATCACCATCTCCGCCGCCGCGAGGCCCGAAAGCGCCATCACGTCGGTCATCAGCCCGAGATGGCCGATGCGGAACACCTTGCCAGCCACCTCGCCCAGCCCGGTGCCGAAGGCCACGCCATAGACATCGGCCGCCCGGGACACGACCTTGTTGGCGTCGAAGCCCTCGGGCACCCGGATCGCGGTGACGGTGTTCGAGGCCAGCCCCGGCGCCTGCGCGCAAAGGTCCAGCCCCCATCCGCGCACCCCGGCGCGCACGCCCTCGGCGATGCGCGCATGGCGGGCAAAGACGGCCTCCAGCCCCTCTTCCAGCAGCATCTCGCAAGACAGTTTCAGCCCGTTCAGCAGCCCCACCGGCGGGGTATAGGGAAAGCCGCCGCTGTCATAGCTGCGGCCCATGTCGCGCAAATCCATGTAGGCGCGCGGCAGGCCCGCATCGTCCAGCGCGGCCATGGCTTTGGCCGAGAGGCCGAGGATCGCCAGCCCGGCTGGCAGCATGAACCCCTTCTGGCTGCCGGTCACGGCGATATCCACGCCCCAGGCATCCATCCGGAACGGCATCGAAGCGATGGAACTCACCCCGTCCACCATCAGCAGCGCGCCATGACCGGCCGCGTCCATCGCCGCGCGCACCGCCGCGATGTCACTGGTGACGCCGGTGGCGGTTTCGTTATGGGTGGCCAGCACGGCCCGGATCGCCCCTTCGCTGTCGGCCCGCAGCGCGTCCTCGATCCGGTCGGCATCGATCCCGGCGCCCCAGGGGCGCTCGATCACGTCGACCTGCAGGCCCAGCCTTTGACACATGTCGATCCAACGGGCGCTGAACATGCCGTTGCGAGTGGCCAGCACCCTGTCGCCCGGCGACAACGTGTTGGTCAGCGCCGCCTCCCAGCCCAGCGTCCCGGTCCCCGGCAACACGAAGATCTCGGCCGAAACGCTGTCGAGCACCGCGCGGACACCCGCGCGCGCCGGATGCAGGATCTCGGCGAAGGCGGACGACCGATGATCCATCGTCGGCATGTCCACCGCCTTGCGCAGCGCCTCGGGCATGTTGGTCGGCCCGGGAATGAAAACGGGGTTCTGCTGCGACATGGGACGAGCCTCCTTGACTGCGACCCGATCATACCCGCCCGGACCCCGATTCCGCAATTTTTTTGAAAACATTTTTCAGTTTTGGATTGCCTTCGGAAAGATCTTGACGGAGCATGGGTTAATGTTTTTCATATAATGAAATATTTTTTCAAAATGGAATCGACATGCAGGCGACTCCACCCCGCCCCCGCGGCCGCCCCAAGGGATGGGACACGCGCCCGGATCAGACAACGATTCGGTCGCTCGATCGCGCGCTCGAAGTGCTCGACCTGCTGGCCAACGAGGACGGGCTCACCCTGTCGGAAATCGCCGCGCGGCTCGATGCCTCGCCCGCCACGGTCTACCGCGTGTTGCAGACCTGCCAGGCGCATGAGGTCACGGAAACAGATCCTCAGACCCAGCAATGGCATCTCGGCCCCGGTGCGTTCCGTCTGGGCGCGGCCTTTCTCCGCCGCACCTCGCTGGTGGAACGCGCCCGCCCTGTGATGCGCATGTTGATGGAGGCCACCGGCGAAACCGCCAATCTCGGCATCGAGAAGGGCGGCGAGGTGCTGTTCCTCAGCCAGGTCGAGACCCAGGAGAGCATCCGTGCCTTCTTTCCGCCCGGCACGCTCTCGCCGATGCATGCCTCTGGCATCGGCAAGGCACTGCTGGCCCGGCTTCTGGCCGAGCGGCGGGAGCGGCTGCTCGCGCAGCCGCTGACCCGCTTCACCGAACGCACCATCACCGATCCCGAGGCACTGCGCGCGGATCTCGCCCGCAGCGTTGCGCGGGGCTGGGCGCTCGACGACCAGGAAAAGGCCGAAGGCATGCGCTGCATCGCGGCGCCTGTCTTCGATCTGCATGGCGAGGTGGTGGCCGGCCTGTCGGTCTCCGGCCCGCTGCATCGGATGCATGACGACCGGCTGGAGCCGATCGGCCGCGCCGTCGCCCGGGCCGCTGTCACCCTGTCGCAGGCACTGGGCGCCCCGGCCAGGTAGACGCGGTTGCGTCTGGTGCCCCAGGCGTCATTCCTCGGGCCGGGGCATCCCCGAAAACGAGGTCCCGAGACGGCAGGCGCACCGGATCTCGCCGAGATCACAACCGCGCGTGGCGGTTCACGTCCTTGTAGAGCAGGTAGCGAAACGGCCCCGGCCCCCCGGCATAGCAGGCCTGCGGACAGAAGGCGCGCAGCCACATGTAGTCGCCCGCCTCCACCTCGACCCAATCGCGGTTCAGTCGATACACCCCCTTGCCTTCCAGCACGTAGAGCCCGTGCTCCATCACATGCGTCTCGGGAAAGGGAATCACGGCTCCGGGCTGGAACGTCACGATGGTCACATGCATGTCATGCCGCAGATCCGCCGGATCCATGAAGCGCGTGGTGGCCCAGCGCCCCTCGGTGTCGGGCATCGCGGTCGGCACCACCTCCGCATCCGACGAAAAGAACGCCTCGGGCGTCTCCAGGCCGTCCACAGGTTCCCAGGCCTTGCGAATCCAGTGGAAGCTGGCGGGCGCCTCGCTTTCGCAGCGGATACGCCAGCGCGCCCCGGGCGGCAGATAGGCGAAGCCGCCCTCCTCGAGAACCTGCTCGCCGGCCTCTGCCAGGATCCGCACCGCACCGCGCACCACGAACAGGGCCGCCTGGGCGCGCGGATCGGTTTCCGGGCGGTCGCTGCCGCCGCCCGGCTGCAACTCGGCGATGTAATGCGAGAAGGTCTCGGCAAAGCCCGAGAGCGGCCGCGCCAGAACCCAGAATCGCGCCCCGTCCCAGAACGGCAGAAGGCTGGCGGTGATGTCGCGCAGCGTGCCGCGCGGGATCACCGCATAGGCCTCGGTAAAGACCGCCCGGTCGGTCAGAAGCTGCGTCTGCGGCGGCAGACCGCCCTCCGGTGCATGGTAGCGCGTCATTTCTGGCCCCGTGATACTGTTGCGCCACGCATCAAAACCCAGCGCACCGCTCCGGGCCAGCATGAATCCGCGCCCGCGCCCCGAAAGCAGCTACAGGCAACTCCGCATAATCGCGCGGCTGAGGCGGTTCAGAAATCCACCGCGATGCCCTTGCGCTCCCAGTCGCCGTAGCGCACCGGCTCGGGGCCCTTGCGCCCGCCCAGCTCCGGCGGCAGATCCAGCGGCTTCGCGGCCTTCCGGCGCTCTTCGGCCTCGGCCAGGGCGCGCAGCGCCTCGGGGGGCAGATCCGTGCGGTCTTCGCTCATCTCTCGGCCTTCCGTCATGCTTCGGGGGCTGATATAGCCCGCCCCTGCCGCCACGCCAAGCAGGAGCGCCGATGCCCGAAGATGCCCATGCCGCCCGCCGCGCCGCGGTGGCCCTGCTCGACGCGGTGCTGGGCGAGGGCCGGATGCTGTCCGAGGCCGAGAGCCGGCTGGACCGGCTGCCGCCGGAAACCCGCGCCACCGCCCGCCGCCTCGCGCAGGACACGCTGCGCGCGCTGGAGCGCGCCGACAGGGTGCTGGCACGCCACATGCGCAAACCCCCGCCGCTGACCGCGCGCAACGCGCTGCGGTTGGCGACGGTGGAGATCTGCACCGGCGGCGCTGCGCATGGCGCGGTCAACGGCGCGGTGGAGATCGTGGCCGGCGCGGGCCGCCGCACCGCGCCCGCCAAGGGCATGGTCAACGCGGTGCTGCGGAAGCTGGCAGAGACCGGCCCCGCCGAATGGCAGAAACTGCGCGTTCCGCACCTGCCGAAATGGCTGCGCAAGCCATTGGTGCAAGCCTGGGGCGCAGAGGCCGTCGCGGCCATGGAAGCGGCCCATTTCGCCGGGGCGCCGCTTGACCTCACGGCGCGCGACGATCCCGCGGCCCTGGCCGAGGCCACAGGCGGCACCCTGCTGCCCACGGGATCGGTGCGGTTGCACGGGCCGGCGCAGGTCAGCGCGCTGCCGGGTTTTGCCGAGGGCCGGTTCTGGGTGCAGGATGCCGCCGCCGCCCTGCCAGCGAAGCTGCTTGCCCCCGCGCCGGGTGAAACGGTGCTCGATCTCTGCGCCGCACCGGGCGGCAAGACGCTGCAACTGGCCGCCATGGGCGCCGAGGTGACCGCGGTGGACGCCTCCGGCCCGCGCCTTGGCCGCGTGGCCGAGAATCTCGCCCGCACCGGGCTCTCGGCCACATTGGTGGAGGGCGATGCGCTGGCCCAGCAGGGCCAATGGCCCGCCATCCTGCTCGACGCGCCCTGTTCGGCCACCGGCACGATCCGACGTCATCCCGAGTTGCCCCACACCCGGGACGGCACCGGCATCGACGCGCTGATCGACCTGCAGGCAAGGCTGCTCGATCACGCCATCGGCCTGCTGGCTCCGGGCGGACGGCTGGTCTATTGCACCTGCTCGCTGATCCCGGACGAGGGCGAAGTGCAGGTGGAGGAGGCGCTCGCGCGTCATTCCGGCCTTTCCGTCGCGCCGCCTCAGGCGCCCTGGGTCGAACCCGGGTGGCGCACGGCCGAAGGCGGGGTGCGGCTGCGCCCGGATTTCTGGCCCGAGCGCGGCGGGATGGACGGGTTCTACCTGGCTGTTCTGCACAAGGCCTGAGCCCCGCATCTCCCTGCGCCCCGCCCGGAGCGGCCCGCAAACCGAAGTGTTGCATCCGGGCTGACCTCCGGGGGCAATCGCGCCCTGCCCGATGACTTGCCGCGCCACCGCCGATATATTGCGGCGATAACCGGGCGCGCGCCCGGCGCACGAGGCCAAGAGCAACCATGTCCCAAGCCACCGGCTGGCGCGCGAGGCGCCGCCGCTTCCTGGATCGCTACCATGCCTGGGCGGCCACACGGTCGCGCCCGGCCACGGGCTTCGTCTCTCATCCCGAACCCCGCAGCATCGGGCGCGTGGCCCGCGGCCGCCAGCTCTGCGCCGGGAACCTGATGTTCGCGGGCCACCACGTGGAGGCACCGGGGCAGAGCCCCTGGGCGCTCACCCCACCGGACGCATCCTTCGCCGAAGAGTTGCACGGATTCACCTGGCTCGACGACCTGGCCGCGGCGGGCGACCGCGACGCCCGCGCCACGGCACAGGCCTGGCTCTGGGACTGGATCGCGCGCTACGGCCGCGGACGCGGTCCGGGCTGGACCCCGGACCTGACGGGCCGCCGGGTGATCCGCTGGATCAGCCACGCGATCTTCCTGCTGCAGGGGCAGGATGCGCAGGCACAGGCGGCATTCTTTCGCGTCCTGGCCGGGCAGACGGCCTTTCTGGGCCGCCGCTGGGCCTCCGCCCCCGAGGGCCTGCCCCGGTTCGAGGCCCTGACCGGCCTGTTGCAGGCATCGCTGTCGCTGACCGGCATGGAGCCTCACCGCGCGCCGGCCCTGGCCGGGCTGGATCGCGAATGCCGTACCCGGATCGACCCGCAGGGCGGCATTCCAAGCCGCAATCCCGAGGCGCTGATGGAGGTGCTCGCCCTGCTGACATGGGCTTCGGAGGCCCTGCGCGAGGTGCACCGCGCGCCCACGCCGGAGCTGGAAGCCGCCATCGCGCGCATCGTGCCGGTGCTGCGGGCGCTGCGTCACGCCGATGGCGGGCTGGCGCGCTTTCACGGCGGCGGGCGCGGTGCGGAGGGCCGGCTCGACCGTGCGCTGGCCGCCGCCGGCACCCGCCGCAGACCGCTGGAGGGGTTGGCGATGGGCTATGCCCGGCTTTCGGCGGGCCGCACCAGCCTGATCGTCGACGCCGCCCCGCCCCCGTCCGGCCGGCAGGCGACCGAGGCGCATGCCTCGACGCTGGCGTTCGAACTGACCTCGGGCCGCCGGCCGCTGATCGTGAATTGCGGCTCGGGCGAAAGCTTCGGGTCCGAATGGCGCCGCGCCAGCCGGGCCACCGCCTCGCATTCCACTCTCGCGCTGGAGGGCTATTCCAGCGCCCGGTTCGGCAAGCCGGGCCAGGGCGCCGCCGCGGAACGTCCACCGCTGCACGACATTCCCCGCCAGGTGCCCGTGCAGGTCACCCGCACGGAGGCAGGCAGCCGTTTCGAGGGCGGGCATGACGGCTATGTGTCCACCCATGGCCTGACCCATGCGCGCATCCTGGAACTGGGTCTCGACGGGCGCGGCCTGGCGGGCGAGGACATGCTGCTTGCGATGGAGGACGTGCACAAGCGTCGCTTCGACAAGGCCCTCGACGCTGCCCGCCTGCAAGGGCTTGCCTACTCGATCCGGTTTCACCTGCACCCGGATGCAGATGCGGAACTCGATCTGGGCGGCAGCGCCGTCTCGGTGGCGCTGCGTTCGGGCGAGATCTGGGTGTTCCGCCATGACGGCGCCGCCACGCTGACACTGGAACCCAGCGTCTACCTGGAAAACGGGCGGCTGCGGCCCCGTGCCACTCAACAGATCGTTTTATCCGGCCGCGCGATGGAGTATGCGACGCGCATCCGCTGGTCCCTGGCCAAGGCGCAGGACACTCCCGTCGCCCTGCGCGACCTGGCCGAGGACAAGGACGTGGAAACCGTATTCTGACTCTGCTCCGGAGATCCCGATGACCGACCTCGCCCCCATCCGCCGCGCGCTGCTGTCGGTGTCCGACAAGACCGGCCTCGTGGAGTTCGCCACCGCGCTCGCCACTCGGGGGGTGGAGCTGGTCTCCACCGGCGGCACCGCCGCGGCACTGCGCGAGGCGGGGCTGCAGGTGCTCGACGTGGCCGCGCTGACGGGCTTTCCCGAAATGATGGATGGCCGGGTCAAGACGCTGCATCCGGCGGTGCATGGCGGGCTGTTGGCGCTGCGCGACGACCGGGCGCACCTGACCGCGATGGAGGAGCACGGGATCCGTGGCATCGACCTGCTGGTGGTCAATCTCTACCCGTTCGAGGCCGCCGTGGCGCGCGGCGCCGACTATGCCGAGGCGATCGAGAATATCGACATCGGCGGCCCGGCGATGATCCGCGCCGCGGCCAAGAACCACCGATTCGTCAGCGTGGTGACCGACGTGGCCGACTACACCGCGCTGCTGGACGAGCTGAGCGCCCATGACGGCGCCACGAGCTACGGTTTCCGCCAGCGGCTGGCGCTGACCGCCTATGCCCGCACCGGCGCCTATGACGCGGCGGTTTCGGGCTGGATGGCACAGGCGCTGGAGGAAGAGACCCCGCGCCGTCGCGTCTTCGCCGGAACGCTGGCGCAGCCCCTGCGCTACGGCGAGAACCCCCACCAGCGCGCGGCCTTCTACACCGATGGCAGCGCGCGGCCCGGGGTCGCCACCGCCACCCAGCACCAGGGCAAGGGCCTCAGCTACAACAACATCAACGATACCGACGCCGCCTTCGAGCTGGTCAGCGAGTTCGCGCCCGAGGACGGGCCGGCCTGCGTGATCGTGAAACATGCCAATCCCTGCGGTGTGGCGCGCGGGGCGAGCCTGGCCGCGGCCTATTCCCGCGCCTTCGATTGTGACCGGGTGTCGGCCTTCGGCGGGATCGTGGCGCTGAACGCGCCGCTCGACGGCGAAACCGCCCGGGCCATCACCGAGATCTTTACCGAGGTGGTGATCGCCCCCGGGGCCGATGCCGAGGCGCGCGAGATCTTCGCCGCCAGGAAGAACCTGCGCCTGCTGACCACCGGCGGGCTGGCCAACCCGGCCGCCCCGGGTCTTGCCTTCCGTCAGGTCTCGGGCGGGATGCTGGTGCAGGATCGCGACGCCGGCCGGCTGACCCGAGCCGACCTCAAGGTCGTCACACGCCGCGCCCCGTCGGAGGCAGAGCTGCAGGATCTGCTCTTTGCCTGGACGGTCGCCAAGCATGTCAAGTCCAACGCCATCGTCTACGCGAAAGACGGCGCCACCGTGGGCGTGGGTGCCGGGCAGATGAGCCGCGTTGACAGCACCCGCATCGCGGCGCGCAAGGCGCAGGACATGGCCGGCGCGCTGGGGCTGGACACGCCGCCCACCCAGGGCGCGGTCGTGGCGTCGGATGCGTTCTTTCCCTTCCCCGACGGATTGCTGGCCGCGGCCGAGGCCGGAGCGCGCGCGGTGATCCAGCCCGGAGGCGCGATGCGCGACGACGAAGTGATCGCCGCCGCCGACGAGGCCGGGCTGGCGATGGTCTTCACCGGCATGCGGCACTTCAGGCATTGAGCACGCGTCGGGCCTTGGACGCGGGCCATGCCCGCACCGCGCCCGTGGCGCGACGCCCCCGGGGCGTTTTCGGAACAGAGACGGGGTGTGCGCGATGCGGCTGGTGATCTGGGCGGCTCTGGCGGCCTTCGTGCTGGACCAGGCCAGCAAGTTGATCGTGATCCACGGCATGGGTCTGCGCGAGACCGGCGGGATCGACGTGCTGCCGCCGTTGCTGCGCTTCCGCTACGGCGAGAACCGAGGAATCAATTTCGGCCTGTTCGACGGCGGCTCGGATGCCGCGCGCTGGTTCCTGATCGGCATTGCGCTGGCGATCTGCGCCGCGGTGCTTGTCTGGGTGTGGCGCGAGCGGATGGGCGCGCTGGCGCGGGTCTCGGCCGGGCTGCTGGTGGGCGGCGCGCTGGCCAACGTGCTGGATCGGCTTGTCTACGGTTTCGTGCTCGATTTCCTCAACATGTCCTGTTGCGGGATCGTCAACCCATTCGTGTTCAACATCGCCGACGTGGCGATCTTCGCGGGCGCGATCGGGCTGGTGGCCTTCACCGGGGGAAAAAAGGCCCCGTGACGCGGCGCGCGCGATCCGCTAAGGCTGTGGGAAAGCAGCAACGGAGGGTGGCGATGCGGCTGCCGCAGATGGCGATTTCGGGGATCTTGCTGGTCACGCTGGCCGCTTGCGGCGGGCGCGACATCACCCTGCGCGACCTGTCCAACCCGGCGGGCGGGCCCGAGGAGTTCGCCATCGTGCCCAACAAGCCGCTGGAGATGCCCGAGCGGATGGACACCTTGCCGACCCCCGCCCCGGGCAGCGCCAACCGCACCGACCTGACGCCCAAGGCCGATGCCGTGGCCGCGCTGGGTGGCAACCGCGCCGCACAGACCGGCGAGGGCGTGCCCGCGCGCGATGCCGGGCTGGTGCGCCACGCCTCGCGCCACGGCGTGCCGGGCGGCATCCGTCAGACCCTGGCCGAGGAAGACCTGGCGTTCCGCAAGCGCATGTCGCGTTTCACCAATATCCGGCTGGTGCGGGTGGACCGCTACAATCAGGCCTATCGCCGCCAGACGCTCGATCCCTACCAGGCGCTCCAGGCCTATCGCCGTGCGGGCGCCTATACGCCCTCGGCGCCCCCGTCCGTGGAGTGAGCGGCTCGCTTCACGAAATCGCAAGCCGCGCTTGAACAGGGCGCCTGCCAGCACAGCTTTAGAAAAACCCAAGCAGGAGGCCCGCCCATGCGCCGCTTCGCGCTCTCCCTTGTCCTTCTCCTCGCCGCGCTGAGTCCGGCCGGCCCGGCGCTTGCCGCGCAGGAGGTGACGGATTTCACCCTCGACAACGGCATGGAGGTGGTGGTGATCGAGGATCATCGCGCCCCGGTCGCCGTGCACATGGTCTGGTATCGTGCTGGCGCGGCGGACGAACCGCCGGGGCAGTCCGGCATCGCGCATTTTCTGGAACATCTGATGTTCAAGGGCACCGAGACGCTCGATACCGGGGAATTCTCGGATATCGTCTCGGCCAATGGCGGCTCCGACAACGCTTTTACCAGCTATGACTATACCGGCTATTTCCAGCGCGTCGCCGCCGACCGGCTGGATCTGATGATGCGGATGGAAGCTGACCGCATGGTCAATCTGCGCCTGACCGAACGCGACATCGTCACCGAGCGCGACGTGATCCTGGAAGAGCGCAACCAGCGGGTCGAGAACGACCCCGGCAGCCTGTTCCGCGAGCAGCGCAATGCGGCGCTCTACCTGAACCATCCCTACCGCATCCCGATCATCGGCTGGCGCCACGAGATGCAGCAGCTGGACATGGAAGCCGCCAAGGAGTTCTACCGCACCCATTACGCGCCCAACAACGCGATCCTCATCGTCGCGGGCGACGTCACGCCGGACGAGGTGCGCGACCTCGCCGAAAAGCATTACGGCCCGATCCCCGCCTCCGACGCGATCGAACCCCGCGAGCGCCCGGCGGAGCCCCCGCATCGGGCGCCCCGACGGCTCGTCTTCGAGGATTCGCGGGTGTCCCAGCCCTATCTGGCGCGCGACTACCTGGCGCCCGAACGTGACAGCGGCGCGCAGGAAGAGGCTGCGGCACTCGTGCTGCTCGCGCAGGTCCTGGGCGGCGGGCAGACCTCGGTGCTCAAGCGCAAGCTGCAATTCGAGCAGCAGGTTGCGGTCTATTCGGGTGCCTTCCATGACGCGACCTCGCTCGATACCTCCAGTTTCGGGTTGATCGTGGTTCCCGACGAAGGTGTCAGCCTGTCCGAGGCCGAGGCGGCGCTGGACAAGGCGCTCGAGGAGTTCATGGAAGAAGGCGTCGACCAGGAGCAACTCGACCGGATCAAGCTGCAATTGCGGGCCTCCCGGATCTACGAATCCGACGACGTGGAACAGGTGGCCAACCGATACGGAAGGGCGCTGACCCAGGGCCTGACGGTGGCGGATGTGCAGGCCTGGCCCGAGGTGCTGCAGGCGGTCACCGCCGAGGATATCATGGCCGCGGCAGAACGGCTGTTCGACCCGAACCGCTCCGTCACCGGCTGGCTGACCGCCGACGCTCCGCAGCCCGCAACCGACAACGCGCCCGCAGCGGCACAGACCGGAGACATGACGCAATGACGAAATGGTTCGCCGCACTGGCGTTCGCGCTGCTGGCCGCCCTTCCGGCCCGCGCCGAAATCGAGATCGAGGAAGTCACCAGCCCCGGCGGGATCACGGCCTGGCTGGTGGAGGATCACAACATTCCCTTCACCGCGCTCGAGATCCGCTTTCGCGGCGGGGCCTCTCTGGATGCGCCGGACAAGCGCGGCGCGGTCAACCTGATGACCAACCTGCTGGACGAAGGCGCGGCCGACATGGACGCGCAGGGCTTTGCCACCGCAGCCGAATCGCTGGCCGCGGATTTCAGCTATGGCGCCCATGACGATTCGATCTCCGTCTCGGCCCGGTTCCTGACCGAGAACCGCGACGCCGCGCTGGACCTGCTGCGCGCATCCCTGCTCGAACCGCGTTTCGACGAGGACGCGATCGAGAGGGTGCGGGCGCGGGTGCTGTCCTCGATCCGATCGGATGCCACCGATCCTGGCGCCATCGCCGCACGCGCCTTCGACGCGGCGGCCTTCGGCGATCATCCCTATGGCAGCGACCACGCCGGCACGGTGGACAGCGTCAAGTCGCTGACCCGCGAGGATCTTGCCGCGGCCCATGCCGCCACGCTGACCCGCGACCGGATCCATGTTGCCGCGGCCGGCGATATCGACGCCGAGGCGCTGGGGCGGCTGCTGGACGATCTGCTGGGCGACCTGCCCGAGACCGGCGCGGACCTGCCCGGACCGGCCGAGGTGGCGCTGGATGGCGGGATCGAGGTTGTGGAGTTCGACACGCCGCAATCGGTGGCGATCTTCGGGCATGAGGGTCTGCCGCGCGATCACCCGGATTTCTTCGCCGCCTTCGTGGTGAACCAGGTGCTCGGCGGCGGCGGTCTGCAAAGCCGTCTGATGGAAGAGGTGCGCGAGGAACGCGGCCTGACCTACGGCATCTACTCCTACCTCATGCCGAAGGACAGCGCCGCGCTCTACATGGGCCGCGTGGCCTCGGCGAATGACCGGATGGCCGAAACCGTTCAGGTGATCCGGGACGAATGGGAGCGCATGGCCCGCGAGGGCCTCACCGCCGAGGAGCTGGACAGGGCGCGGACCTATCTGACGGGGGCCTATCCGCTGCGCTTCGACGGCAATGGGCCGATCGCCAATATCCTGGTGGGCATGCAGATGGACGGGTTGCCGCGCAGCTATGTGACCGACAGAAACGAGATGCTCGACGCGCTGACCCTGGACGAGGTCAATCGTGTCGCGGCGGAGCTGCTGCGACCCGAGGCCCTGACCTTCGTGATCGCCGGCCGGCCCGAAGGGCTGGACAGCGTCCCCGGCCAGTAGCCGCATGTCGGGGCCGGGACGCGCCTCGCGCGCCCCGGCCCTGTCGGTTCAGTTGATCAGGCCGGCGTGGCGCATTCCTTCGCGGACCTTGGCCCTGGTCTCTTCCGTGAGCGGCACCAGAGGCGAGCGCACCTCTTCCGAGCACAGGCCAAGCACGGACATCCCGTATTTCGCTCCAACCAGACCCGGCTCGGTGAAGATCGCCCGATGCAGCGGCATCAACCGATCCTGGATCTCCAGCGCGCGGCCATAATCGCCCGCCAGCGTCGCCTCCTGCAGCTCCGCGCAGAGCCGCGGCGCCACATTGGCCGTGACCGAGATGCAGCCCCGCCCGCCCTGGGCGTTGAACCCGTGCGCCGTGGCATCCTCGCCCGAGATCTGCAGGAAATCCGGGCCACAGGTCAGCCGCTGCGAACAGACGCGCGCCAGATCGGCAGTGGCGTCCTTGACCCCGATGATCCGCGGCAGCTTCGCCAGCTCTCCCATCGTCTCCGGGCTCATGTCCACCGCCGACCGGCCGGGAATATTGTAGATGATGATCGGCAGTTCGCAGCAATCGTGCAATTTCGTGAAATGCGCGATCAGTCCGGCCTGGGTCGGCTTGTTGTAGTAAGGCGTCACCACCAGCGCCGCATCCGCGCCCACCTTGTGCGCGTGCTGCATGAAGCGCACCGCCTCCTCGGTATTGTTCGACCCGGCCCCGGCGATCACCGGAAGGCGGCCGGCTGCGGCCTTCACCACTTCCTCGACCACGGTCTCGTGCTCGGCATGGGTCAGCGTGGGGCTTTCGCCCGTCGTGCCCACCGGCACCAGCGCATGGCTGCCCTCGGCCACGTGCCAGTCCACCAGTTTTCGGAGCGTCTCCAGGTCAAGCGCGCCGTTTTTGAACGGCGTCACCAGGGCAGGCATCGACCCCTTGAACATGACACGCTCCTTTCGCTGTTCCACCACCTGCCGCCAATGTGATTGTGACGCAGGCCGGCCACGGGTTACTCTCAGCGCGTGTCTATGTTGTGCCGGAGCCCGAAATGCAAGCCGCCTCGCGCCTTCCGGCCCTGATTCTCGCGCTGCTGCTGGCCATGCTTGCCGCCGCCGGCGGGGCGCAGCAACCGCCGCGTCCGCTCGGCCAGGCCATGGAGGCGCTGCGCGAGGGCGACTGGCAGCTCGCAACCCGGCTTGCGCTTCGGGACGGCCCGGAAGCGGCCGACGTGGTGGAATGGCACCGCCTGCGCGCCGGACGCGGCAGCGCCGCGGAGGTCATGGCCTTCCTCGCCCGCAACCCCGACTGGCCCGGGCTCCCCTGGCTGCGCCGCCATTCCGAGACGGCGATCGCGAAGGCAGACGACCGGACGATCCTGGACTTCTTCGCAGAGGCCCCGCCGCAGACCGGAACCGGCGCGCTCGCCCATGCAAGCGCCCTGATGGCAACCGGAGAGACCGGCGCCGCCCAGGCCGGAATCGTGCTGGCCTGGCGCACGATGCCGCTCTCTTCCGAGGAACACGCCGCCTTCCTGACCCACCATGCCCCGTTGCTGGCCCCGCATCATCCGGCACGGCTCGACAGGATGCTCTGGGCCGGCTGGGCGGATGACGCCGAAGCCATGCTGCCACTGGTGAGCGAGGAATGGCGCGCCCTCGCCGCCGCGCGCCGGGCCCTGTCCCAGGACCGCCCCGGCGTCGACAGCCTGATCGCCCGGGTGCCCGAGGCGCTGCGCGACCACCCGGGTCTTGCCTACGAACGATTCGCCTGGCGCGCCCGCCGGGGACGAACCGAGGCCGCGATCGAACTGATGCTGGACCGCTCCGAAAGTGCCGAACGGCTGGGCCGCCCAGCCGCCTGGGCGCCCCTGCGCCGGTCGCTGGCCCGAAGCCTGATGCGGCAGGGCGACCTGGCGCGCGCCCATGCGCTGGCGTCGTCGCATCACACATTGCCCGAGGACGGCTACGCCCATTCGGATCTCGAATGGCTCTCGGGCTACCTCGCGCTGCGCCTCGGCCGGCCAGAGGCCGCGGCCGCCCATTTCCGGCGCTTCGACGCGACGGTTGCCTCCCCGATCTCGCGCGGTCGCGCCGGCTACTGGCTGGGCCGCGCGCTCGAGGCGGCCGGGCAGGACGAGGCGGCCCGCGCCGCCTATGCCCGGGGTGCCCGCTATCAGAGCAGCTTCTACGGGCTGCTGGCGGCAGAGCGCGCCGGCCTGCCCTTCGATGCCGAGCTTGCCGGAGAGCCGGACAGCATCGGCTGGCGCGATGCCGCCTTCACCGAAAGCTCGGTCTACCGCGCCGGGGTGCTGCTGCTCGCCTCGGGCGAGCTGAGCCTGGGCGAACGCTTCCTGACCCATCTTGCCGAAAGCCTCGACGCGCCCGACCTCGCCCGCCTCGGCGCGATGTTGCAGGAGACCGGGCAGCCGCATGTGGCGGTCATGGTGGGCAAGCGCGCCGCCGAGGCGGGCCTGACGATCTCCGCCCCCTATTTCGCGCTGCATCCGATGGCGCGCGAAAGCTGGCCGGTGCCCACCGAGCTGGCCCTCGCCATCGCCCGCCGCGAAAGCGAGTTCGACCCGGCGGTGATCTCCGGGGCGGGGGCGCGCGGGCTGATGCAGCTGATGCCGGGCACCGCGCAGGACATGGCCCGCGCCGAGGACATCGAATATGACGCGGCCCGCCTGCTGACCGACCCGGACTACAACGCGCGTCTCGGCACCGCCTATCTTGCGCGCATGATCGAGATGTTCGACGGCAATCCGGTTCTGGTGGCGGCCGCCTACAATGCCGGGCCGAGCCGGCCCAGGCGCTGGATCGAGGAATATGGCGACCCGCGCCAGCCCGGGGTCGATGTCGTGGACTGGATCGAGGGCATCCCCTTCCGGGAAACCCGCAATTACGTCATGCGCGTGGCCGAAAGCCTGCCGGTCTATCGCGCGCGGCTGGGGCGCGAGCCACACCCGCTGCCCTTCAGCAAGGAGCTGACCGGCGCCACCCTCTTGCCCGACTGACCGCTTCGGCTTCTTCTTGGCCCAAATATCCCCGCCGGAGGCGTATGCTTCCGTATCGCAGGGTCCCACGGGAGCCCCGCCGGCTATAATCCTGCTTTAAAGTCAGCCGGTCAGGGTCTCACGGCCGCCGGGAGTGTCCGGGCGGTCGCGACACGGGCCGTGGATTGGAAGACGGATACGGAATGGTCAAATCGAACAGCCTTCGGGT
>JBKHDP010000044.1:0-16650 GCA_046541255.1 Paracoccaceae bacterium
CCGCCGCCCTGGTGATCACCACGATGGCCGGCATGGCCTTCGTGCTGGCCCGGCAGAACGATCTGGCCCCGGTGACGGTGCACTGAACGCCGTCTCGCCCGGAATACGCTTGCCGCGCCCCCGGACCGGACCCATGGCCATGCGCTGAGCGCATGGCCGCTTTCGCGGTTTTCATCGACGGATCACATCGCCCCCTGCGTTAGGGTTTGCATATTCCTGCAAACGGAGAGGACGATGTCGGACACCCCAAACCCTTCCTACAGCCTGGCCTCGCGGCTCACCCACTGGGCCGTGGCGGCACTGGTGATCGGGCTGCTGATCGTGGGCTTCACGCTGAAATTCGCGGATCTGCCGCGCGAGACCAAGATGGCGCTGATGGGCCCGCACAAGGCGCTGGGCGTACTGGCGCTCGCGCTCGGCCTGTGGCGGCTGGGCCTGCGGCGGGCCGAGGGTTTTCCCGCACCGGCCGCCGGCGTGGGACGCCGCGAGGCCCGCATGGCATCGCTGGCCCATCGCGCGATGATCGTGCTTCTGGTGCTGATACCGCTGGTTGGCGTCGTGGCCAGCCTGGCGCATGGCCGGGCCATAGACATGTTCGGGCTTTTCACGATCCCGAGCTTCGGCGAGGTGTCGTGGCTGGCAAGCGCGGCAGGCGCCTTGCACGGGCCGCTGTCGCTGGCGCTCGCCGTGCTGATCGTGCTGCATCTCGGGGCGGCGCTGAAGCACCATTTCGTGGATCGCGACGCCACCCTGCGGCGGATGACCCGCCCCACCGCCTGAATCCGGACAGGCCGCGGACGCCATGCCGCGCAACGCGGCGTCCGCGGATTCCGACAAGGGCGCGCCTCAGGTTGAAGGCGCGCTCAAATTCCTTGGAAAGGAATTTGCAAAAGCCTTCACGAAGGCTTTTGCACCGGCGCTACCCTGCGATCAGCCCCATGCTTTCCAGCTTGAGCAGCACCTGGTGGGCGCAGTTGTCCACCTCGACATTCTCGGTCTCGACGCGCAATTCGGGAGCCTCGGGCACGTCGTAGGGATCGGAAATGCCGGTGAACTCCTTGATCTTGCCCTCGCGCGCCAGCTTGTAGAGCCCCTTGCGGTCCCGCCGTTCGCATTCTTCAAGCGCGGTGGCCACATGCACCTCGACGAAGGCGCCGTATTGCTCGATCTCCTCGCGCACGGCGCGGCGGGTGGTGGCATAGGGCGCGATGGGCGCACAGATCGCGATACCGCCATTCTTGGTGATCTCGGACGCCACATAGCCGATCCGGCGAATGTTCAGATCGCGGTGCTCCTTGGAAAAGCCCAGCTCGGAGGACAGGTTCTTGCGCACGATGTCGCCATCGAGCAGTGTCACGGGGCGGTCGCCCATCTCCATCAGCTTTATCATCAAGGCGTTGGCGATGGTGGACTTGCCCGATCCGGACAGGCCGGTGAAGAACACGGTGAACCCCTGCTGGCTGCGGGGCGGGTAGCGGCGGCGCAGTTCCGCCACCACCTCGGGGAAGGAGAACCATTCGGGGATTTCCAGCCCCTCGCGCAGGCGGCGGCGCAATTCGGTCCCCGAGATGTTCAGAACGGTCGCCCCCTCGGCCACCTCGTCGGCGGGCTGGTATTCCGCGCGCTCCTGAACGTAGACCATGTGTTTGAAATCGACCATCTCGATGCCGATCTCGTCCTGGTGTTTCCGGAACAGGTCCTGCGCCTCGTAGGGACCGTAGAAATCCTCGCCCTGGCTGTTCTTGCCCGGACCGGCATGGTCGCGGCCGACGATGAAATGGGTGCAGCCGTGATTCCTGCGGATGATCCCGTGCCAGACCGCCTCGCGCGGGCCGGCCATCCGCATCGCCAGATTGAGCAGGCTCATGGTGGTGGTGGCGGAAGGATACTTGTCCAGCACCGCCTCGTAACAGCGCACGCGGGTGAAGTGATCCACGTCGCCGGGTTTCGTCATGCCGACAACCGGGTGGAGCAGCAGATTGGCCTGGGCCTCGCGCGCCGCGCGGAAGGTCAGTTCCTGGTGCGCGCGATGCAGGGGATTGCGGGTCTGGAAGGCGACCACGCGGCGCCAGCCCAGCTTGCGGAACAGCGCGCGCAGTTCGTTGGGCGTGTCGCGGCGGGCCCTGAAATCGTAATGCACCGGCGGCTGGATTCCGGTCACCGGCCCGCCGAGATAGACTTGGCCCGCATTGTTGTGCAGGTAGTTCACCGCCGGGTGTGCCGGATCGTCGGCGCCGAATACCATCTCCGCTTCGCGCGCCTTGTCGGGCGTCCAGCGATCGGTCACCGTCATCGTGGCGAGGATCACGCCCTCCTGGTCGCGCAGGGCGATATCCTGGCCGATCTCGACCGATTGCGCGAAGGCCTCGCTCACATCCAGCGTGATCGGCATCGGCCACAGCGTGCCATCGGCCAGCCGCATGGTTTCGACCACGCTGTCGTAATCCTGCTGGCCCAGGAAGCCCTTGAGCGGGTTGAACCCGCCATTCATCAGCAGCTCCAGATCGCAGATCTGGCGCGGGGAAAGATCCCAGCTGGTGAGGTCGCCGGCCTCCACCTTCATCTTCTGCGCGCTCTCGTAGGAGACGTAGAGTTCCGGAATCGGGGCGAGATTGGGAATCAACATGGCACTCTCGTTCAGAAATCTGGGATCGGGCGGTCGCGGCGGCGCACTCTTTCGCATGCGTCTAGGCTTCGCCCGAGGCGAGATTCAAGCCATGGTTGGGAAATTCGGTGAAGAGTTCGGAAACTGTCGATCCGATGCAACGTCGAAAACGCGGCCCGGATCGCGGCCCGGCCTCATGCGGGCGGAACGCGGGTTCCGCCCGATGCGCCGCCGCCGGGAGAAATTTCTTTTCACATCCAGGCGGTGTCGCCGCGGCTCACCCCGCGTCGGCCAGCGCCGCCGTCTCAGCTTCGGCCGCGTCCTTTGCGGCAAGAAATTTCTCGGCGTCCAGCGCCGCCATGCAGCCCATGCCGGCGCTCGTCACCGCCTGGCGATAGACGTGATCCGTCAGGTCGCCGGCGGCGAAAACGCCGGGAATGCTGGTGCGGGTGGTGCCCGGTTCGACCTTCACGTAGCCGCCGTGATGGGTTTCCAGCACATCCTTGACCAGCTCGTTGGCCGGGGCGTGGCCGATCGCCACGAAGACGCCCTTGCAGGGGATTTCCCGAGTCTCGCCGGTCTTGACATGCTTCACCCGCACGGCGCTCACCCCCAGCGGGGCCTCCTCGCCCAGCACTTCGTCCAGTTCATGGAACCAAAGCGGCTCGATCTTGGGGTTCTTGAGCAGTCGGTCCTGCAGGATCCTTTCAGCGCGCAGCTCGTCGCGGCGGTGGATCAACGTGACCTTCGACGCAAAATTGGTCAGGAACAGCGCCTCTTCCACCGCGGTGTTGCCGCCGCCGATCACCACGATCTCCTGCCCGCGATAGAAGAACCCGTCGCAGGTGGCGCAGGCGGAGACACCGAAGCCCTTGTACTTCTCTTCCGAGGGCAGGCCCAACCACTTGGCGCGCGCGCCGGTGGCCAGGATCACCGCGTCGGCGGTATAGGTGGTGCCGGTGTCGCCCCGCGCGGTGAAGGGCCGTCCGGACAGGTCCAGATCGGTGATGATGTCCGAGATCACCTCGCAGCCCATCGCCTTGGCATGGGCCTCCATGCGGATCATCAGGTCGGGGCCCTGCACTTCGGAATCGCCGGGCCAGTTCTCCACCTCGGTGGTGGTGGTCAGCTGGCCGCCCGGTTCGATCCCCTGGACCAGGATCGGCTCCAGCATGGCCCGGGCGGCATAGACGCCCGCGGTATAGCCCGCCGGGCCGGAGCCGATGATGAGAACTCTTGTATGTCGTGCCTCGGACATGGCTGCCCCCGTTTGCGCTTGCGTGATCTGCGGCACTTCATATAACGCCGCCTCCGGGCCACCGAAAGGCCTTGGGGGTGCGACAGCGCCGCCCGCCCGCCAGTACGGCAAAAGATTCTTGCGCAGCCGCGAAACAATATTGCGCGGCAATGCAGGGATGCTATAAGAACCGCAATTCAGCGGAGGAATGACATGCCGGGTGCGCGGCTCGATCCGATCGACAGGAAGATCCTGGCCGAGCTTCAGGCCGATGGCCGGATGACCAATGTGGAACTGGCCCGACGGGTGGGAATTTCCGCGCCGCCCTGCCTGCGCCGGGTCCGCACGCTGGAAGAGCAGGGCTATATCCAAGGCTACCACGCCAAGGTGGACGCGCGCGAACTGGGCTTCGAGGTGCAGGTCTTCGCCATGGTGGGCTTGCAAAGCCAGGCCGAGTCCGACCTTGCCGCCTTCGAGGCGCGCTGCCGGGCCTGGCCGCTGGTCCGCGAGTGCCACATGCTGAACGGCGAGGTGGATTTCATCCTCAAATGCGTCGCGCCGGACCTGTCCACCTTCCAGAGCTTCCTGACCGGGCAGCTCACCGCGGCCGAGAACGTGGCCAGCGTGAAGACCTCGCTGGTGATCCGCTGCGCCAAGGATGACCCGGGCGTGCCCTTCGACGTGCTGGAAGAGCGGCTGAGCCGCAGCGCCTGAGCGCCACGCTCAGGCCGCGGTCAGGCTGTCCAGCGTTTCGCGCGAGACGCGCGGCCGGATCAGCTGGCCGAAATCCGCGAAATCCCGCACATGGGCGAACAGCGACAGGAAGAGGGCTCGCATGTTGGGGCCCAGCACTTCCGCAGCGCGCAGGCCGGGGTGGAAGCTTTCCACCTCCATCCCGTTTGCGCGGATCACCGCATGGTGTTGCAGCGCGACATGATAGAGCTGCACCGCGCTGGGAGGGGACACGCCCACCACGCCTGCACCGTCGCGGAAATCCGCGATCGGCGTCAGCACTTCGGACGCGCCGGTGAGACCGGACAGTTGCGGCTTGGCCTGCAGCAGCCGTGCCGCCGGGCCGGCCAGCAGGTCGGGCATCGGCCGTCCCAGCCCGAAGGCCTCGGCCATCACCCGGGTCAGCGGCGGTTCGGCCGCCGCACCGCCCCCGGGCGCCATCAGGGTCGAGCCGATCCAGACCAGCGGCGCCGAGCGCTCGCCATCGCAGATCACGCGATCGCCGGGCAGCAGATCCTCGACCGCGACGGGGCCTTCGACGGTCTGGATCAGGGTACCTCGGGCGAAGGCAGTGCAGGCCGCAAGGAAAAGCGGGTGCTCGGGCACCGCATGGTGGGTGTGCCTGACGCTGCGGTCGGGGAGCAGAGAGGCGGCCTCGATCTTGCGCGTGAGAGGGTCTTGGGTGCGCCGAGGCCGCCAGTCCGGCTGAGCAAGCCGGCCGCGTGGGGCCGGAACGGAAAACTTCGGGTCCACGGCACGACCGTGGTGGGCGGGGTACGACATGCGAACACCTTTCGGTTGGTCACATCCGCGTCGGCCCCCACCGACAACGACGGAAGGACGGGTTGTCCTGCCTTTGTTGCACCAAGAAATGGCCAGATTTCCCCGGAGTGTCAAACTGTTCAGGCAATTGGCGCGGCCATCGGCGCCAATCAGGCAGCCAGGCTAGGGATTGTTTGCGCCATACCGGGCCTCTGCCACATTCCCGCCGCAATCCGCCCCGGCAATGGCCGGGGCCGGGCACGCGAAAGGGCCGCCCCGAATCACCGGGGCGGCCCTCTACTCGTCACCCTGAGCACTCGTATCCCGAGCCGCCCTTTCGGGCGCGTCGCTCCGTTGGCCTTCAGGCGCGTCTGAGATGGTCTTGCCGTGCGTCGCGGCGGGCGATCCATGCCGCGCGGCGCGTCCCGCGCGCCCAGGGCATCGCCACGCGTTCGGCCCTGGCGCTCTCGATGACGGCCTTGATGAAACGGCTGCGGACTTTCATTCTTCCGTGCTCCTCAATCTCTGCTCGCGGACAGGCTCTTTCGGTCGTCCTGTCGGCACAGGATGCCCGCGCTTTGCGGCCAGCACGGGGCCGGCAGAGGGCAATTCGGGTGCGGGATTGCGGCCGGCGTGGCAGCCCTGCCCCGACCGTGGGGCGAGGGCCAAGCCCCCCGGAACACTGCAGGATTCGGCGAAACAGCGCGCCGTCGCACGGGATGACACCGGAGAATTCTGGAAAATTCAGGGCAGCCCGGCTCGCGTTTCTCCGTGGTTCGCCCCGGCTACAGCCGGATCGCCGAGATCAGCCGCCCGTAATCGGCCTCGCCCGCATGGGTACTGCGGCGAAAGGAATAGAATCGCGCCGGATCGGAATAGGTGCAGTGCCGCGTCCATTCCGCCTGTCCCACCCCGGCCGCGCGCAGCCGCGCCAACCCGAAGGCCGGCAGGTCGAAATGCGCCCGGTCGCCATCGCCACCGGCAAAAAACCGCGCGTTCCGGGGATCGTCGGCCAGGAAATCCTCCAGGAATTCCGGGCCCACCTCGTAGGCGCGCTGGCTGATCGTCGGGCCGATCACCGCCACCGTGTCGGCCCGGCGCGCGCCCAGCGCCTCCATCGCGTCCAGCGTGGCCTCCAGCACGCCGTCCAGCGCCCCGCGCCAGCCCGCATGCGCTGCCCCGATCACCCCGGCCGCGTGATCGGCGAAAAGCACCGGCTGGCAATCGGCGGTCAGCACCGCAAGCGCCAGCCCGGGGCGGTCTGTCACCAGCGCATCGGCCCGGGGCCGATCGGCCAGCGGACCGTCCAGCGTGACCACCTCGGCGGAATGCACCTGGTGAACGGAGACCAGCGCCTCGGCCCCAAGCCCGAGCGCATCGGCGGCGCGACCCCGGTTGATCCTGACCATCTCGGACTGATCGCTGCTGCCGGGGCCGCAATTCAACCCGGCGAACACGCCCGACGACGCCCCACCTCGGCGGGTGAAGAACCCGTGGCGCAGCGGCGCGAGCGCATCGGCGGTGATGATTTCCAGCGTCATGGCTCCAGTCCCGGAGGCGGCTTGGCCCGGCGCGGGTAGAGGCCGAGCACCTTGAACAACCTTCCCATTTCCTCGGGATGCGTCAACCTGCGATGGGCCGCAACATGGGTTTCCAGCGCCATGTCGGTCAGGCCCCGCGCCAGGGATTGCGCCCGCGCCGTGATGCCCAGCCGCTCGAGAAACACCCCCTGCGGGGTGAGCCGCGCATGCGCACAGGGCGCCGCGCCGGCGATCGCCTCGAAATCCACATGCGCCGTCAGATCGGCCTCGCCCGGCGCCTGCAGCGGATCGGCGGGCGCATGGCCGCGCAGCGCCTGCAACGTGTCGCCCAGGCTGCGCCAGTCGCCGTAATCCACGATCAGCGCGGCACCGCCGCGGGCCTCGATCCGCGCGCCGATCTGCTGCGCCAGCGCGGGCGCGGCGGGACAAAGCTCGACGATGTCGCCATCGCGCGTGTCCTTCAGCCGGTGCTCCAGCGCCGGCTGCGGGGCGGGCCCGGCCAGGCCCAGCACCAGACGGTCGCCCCCGGCCCCCACCCGGCGCTCGCGCCAGGCCGCGCCCGCACGGACGAATTGCCGGATCGGCAAGGCGTCGAAGAACTCGTTCGCCACGAGGAGAAGCGGCAGGTCGGGCAGATCGTCCAGCCGGTCGATCCAGGCGATTTCGGTCCCCTCCAGCGCCGCGCGCTGGCGGTCGCGCAGGGTGGGCGATGCCTCCAGCAGGTGAAGCCGCGCGCCGGCGTGAAAGCCCGGAACGCCGCGCGTGGCGCGCAACAGGTCGGCCATCAGCGTGCCGCGCCCCGGGCCAAGCTCTGCCAGAACGAAGGGCGCCGGCGCTCCCTGGTCCAGCCAGGCCTGCGCCAGCGACAGGCCCAGGAGTTCGCCGAACATCTGGCTGATCTCGGGGGCGGTGGTGAAGTCGCCGCCCGCGCCCAGCGGGTCGCGGGTGGTGTAATAGCCATGCACCGGATGCAGCAGGCATTCGGCCATGTAGTCGGCCAGGCTGATCGGCCCGTCCGCGGCGATCCGGGCGAGAAGCTGTGCTTCGAGCGCGTTCATGCGCCGCCCGGTGCGCGGCGCCGGGCCCAGAGCGCGAGACCCAGCCCCGCCGCGATCATCGGCAGCGACAGGATCTGCCCCATGGTCAGCCCGTAGCCGCCCAGATGCAGCGCCAGCCCCAGCGGATTGCCCTCGGAGACGAATTGCGCGTCCGGCTGGCGGACGAACTCCACCACGAAGCGCCCCAGCCCGTAACCCGCGAAGAACAGCCCCATCACCAGGCCGGGCCGGCGCAGCGCGCCGCGCCGCCATACCGCCCAGAGCAGAACCGCCCCCAGCAGCAGCCCCTCCAGCAGTGCCTCGTAGAGCTGCGAGGGATGGCGGGCACAGATCTCGCCCGCGGCCTGGCCGCAGGCCTGGGCCGCCTGGCCGGGAAAGGCCACGCCCCAGGGCAGGTCGGTGGGGCGCCCCCAGAGCTCGCCATTGATGAAATTCGCGATCCGCCCCAGCAACAGCCCCGGCGGGGTGGCCAGCGCCATCATGTCGCCCGCCTGCAGCAGCGGCACGCCGTTGCGCCGGCACCAGATCAGCCCGGCCAGCACCACGCCCAGAAAGCCGCCGTGAAAGGCCATGCCGCCCTGCCAGACCATCAGGATCTCGCCGGGATGGGCCAGGTAGTAGCCCGGCTGGTAGAACAGGACATAGCCCAGCCGCCCGCCCAGGATCACGCCGAGAATCACCCAGGTCAGCAGGTCGTCCACCTGTTCGGCCCGCATCGGCGCCACGCCCCCGGGCCAGAGCCGCGGCCGGTTCACGGCCATCACCGCAAGCCGCCAGCCGATCACGATGCCCAGGATATAGGCCATGGCATACCAGCGCAGCGCGAAGTCCACACCAAACAGCGAGACGGAGAAGATCTCGGGCGAAATCTCGGGGAAAGGGATCATGGCCAGCATGGTCGCCCTCTTGCCCTTATGCCGCAGGCCGGTCAAGGTTGAGCCGGCACGCGCCGCGGTCCATATAAGGCGCAAACCTAACGCCGGAGAGAGACATGCAGAGCCGCAACAAGGTCCTTGACGACCTCTCGCAGCTGATGACCAACGCCATGGGCGTGGCCCAGGGTGCGCGCGAAGAGGCCGAGACCGCTTTCACCTCGATGATCGACCGCTGGCTGGCCGATCGCGATTTCGTCACCCGCGAGGAATTCGACGCGGTCCGCGCCATGGCCCAGAAGGCCCGCGAAGAGAACGAGGCGTTGCGCGCCCGGATCGACGCGCTGGAGGCGCAGCAGGGCAAGGCCGGCTGAAACCGACCGCCGGCCGCACGCCGCGCCTGGCCCCCTGGCGGCCGCGCTTTGCCAGCAGGGGTGGGCCGAAACTGCCGATGACGCGGCTTCGGCCTGTCCCGGGGCGCGAAGGCGGCGCCGCGTCAATCGTCGGGCCGCTTGAGCGAGAACAGTTCGGTGATCCGCGCGTAATCGCGGTAGCCCAGCCGCGACAGGGGCTGGTAGCGCGTGACGTCGAACCGGCCATCCACCACGCAATCGTCGCGCATGTGGATGCCTGTCACCTCGCCCAGCACCAGGTAATTGCAATCCCCCTTCAGGCGGACCACCTCTGTCAGGGTGCATTCCAGCGCCGCCGGCGCACCCGCCACGCGCGCGCAGCGAATCGTCTCGCACTCGATCCGGTCCAGGCCGGCATGGGCGAACTCGTCCTCCTCGAGCGGCAGGGTGGCGGAACTACGGTTCATCGCGTCGCGCATGGCATATTCCACGATGTTCACGCAGAACACGCCGGTCTCGCGGATGTTGGACACGCTGTCCTTCGTGTCTTCCCGGTCGGGCTTGTGCCCGGTGGAGGCGAACATCACCTGGGGCGGCACATAGGCCACCGCGTTGAAGAACGAATACGGCGCGAGGTTGTCGCGGCCCTGCGCGTCGCGGCTGGAGATCCAGCCGATCGGCCGCGGCGTGACGATGGCGTTGAACGGGTTGTGCGGCAGCCCGTGGCCGTCCGCGGGGCGGTAGAACATGCGCGATCCTCCTGTTTGCCCCAGAGCTAACCGCGTGCTAGGGCCAGCGCCACCTTGAATTCTGTGCGGTGGGGCAGAGGGTGTATCGGCTGACACGCGAGACGCCGGAGGATCGGTGGGAGGTCGAGGCGCTTTATGACCTGTGCTTCGCGCCGGGGCGCGAGGCGCTGTCCTCCTACCGGCTGCGCGACGGGGTGGCGCCCGTGGCCTCGCTGTGCCTGACGGCGCGGGACGAGGACGGCATCCTGGCCGGGGCGATCCGGTTCTGGCCGGTGCGGGTCGGCGGGCGGCGCGCGCTGCTTCTGGGGCCGGTCGCGGTGCATCCCACCCGCCAGGGCGAGGGGCTGGGCGGGGCGCTGATGCGCGAAAGCCTGGCCACCGCGCGGGCCGAGGGCTGGGCACGTGTGCTGCTGGTGGGCGATGCGCCCTACTATTCGCGCTTCGGTTTCGCGCGGCTGGAGGCGGTGGAGATGCCGCCGCCAACCAACCCCGCAAGGGTGCTGGGACTGGAACTCCTGCCAGGGGCGTGGCACGGTGTTGCCGGCGCGGTGACGCGCGACGCTTGAAAAGAAGCGCCCGCGGGCCGATGTAGATTCGGCGACCATGCCGAGGCCACCCGATGACCGGAACCGCTCTGATCCCCGTCCATGTCTCGACCGAACTTGACGCGCTTGCGCTGCGCTATCGCCGTGCGGGCGGGGTGGGGCTGGAGGTGCTGAACCTGCTGGGCGGCCAGGCCGAGAACCTGCTCGAACGCCTGCCGGCCCGGATCAAGGACCAGATGGAGGATGCCACCGGGCGCGCCCTGCAGGTGGCGCTGCGCGCCGCCGCCGACAGTCGCGGCCGCCTGCCCGACCAGAGCGCCGGCGTCAATACCGGCATCGCCGCCGTGATGGGCGCGGCGGGCGGATTCGGCGGGCTGCCCACGGCGCTGGCCGAACTGCCCCTGACCACCACCATGCTGCTGCGCGCGATCCTGGGCGTCGCGGCGCGCCACGGCTTCGACCCGGCCGATCCGGCCGTGCAGCAGGACTGCCTGACCGTCTTCGCCGCCGCGGGCCCGCTGGCCGAGGATGACGGGGCCGAGATGGGGTTTCTGGCCGCCCGCGTCACATTGACCGGGGCCACCTTGCGCGGCCTGATCGCACGGGTGGCGCCGCGCTTCTCCGCGGTGCTGGGCCAGAAGCTCGCCGCCCAGACCGTGCCGATCCTGGGCGCGGCGGCCGGGGCGGCCACGAATTACGCCTATACCCGCTACTACCAGGAAATCGCCCATGTGCATTTCGGCCTGCGGCGGCTGGCGCTGGACAGCGGGGCCGACCCCGCGACGCTGGCACGAGAACTGCGCGCCCGGATGCAGCGGCGCTGACGGTCCCGGGGCCCGGCTTCACCGGTCCGGCATGCCTCCTGTCGCGGCAGCCGCCATGGGCGCGGCGCCAAGGAACCGGGCGGCGGCCTCGCCTGCCAGATAAGTGACCGCGCCGCCCGCGAGCGTGGCGCCGACGCGGCCCGTCGCCTCCTCCAGCACGACCACATCGGCGCGCAGGCCCGGAGCGAGGCGGCCGCGATCGTCCAACCCCAGAACCCGCGCCGGGCCGTCGGAGACCAGCGCCCAGGCGGCCGGCAGGCCCAGGGTCCCGGCCAGCGACAGCGCCGCACCGCGCAGGGAAGGAAAATGATAATCCGAGGCCAGCGCGTGGACCAGCCCGGCCTCGGCCAGGTCGCGCGCGGCGACATTGCCGTTATGCGAGCCGCCCCGCATCACGTTGGGCGCCCCCATGACGACGCGATCGCCCATGGAAACCGCTGCCTCCGCGACCTCGCGCGTCTCGGGAAACTCGGCCACGCGCACACCGATGGCGCGCCAGGCCGCACGCTCGGTGGCGATGCGGTCGTCATGGCTGCCCAGCCGTATGCCCTGCCCCGCCAGCCGTGCCGCCAGGGCCGCCAGCGCCGCCGGCACCTCGTCACGCCGCGCATGCAGCGCCTGCATGATCGCCAGGTGCGCCTCGGGGCTGCGGCCGCTTTTCAGCGCCTGTCCGGTCAGCCGGCGGGGGCTGCGGCCTTCGGCCAGCCGGTCATGCGGCAGGTGGTCGTTGAACACCACGAAAGGCACCCCGAAACGCGCCGCCAATGCTGCGAAGGCCTCGTAATCGTCAAGCATGTGAGCTTCGAAGCGAAGCTGCATGCGCAGATCGGTGCCAGTGCCACGATGCGCGGAAGGGGCCTCCAGAACGCGGGCGGCGAAGTCGGGGCCGCGCAGCCCGCCCTCCCAGCTGTAGAACTGCGCCAGCGTGGCGGTGGTGATGCCGTTGGCGGCCAGCTCGGCCTCGGCGGCCATCAGCCCGGCGGCCAGGTCGCGCATGGCACCGCGGCGCGGCGCGAGGTGACGCTCGAATCCGTCACCATGGGCGTCCACGATGCCCGGCAGAACCAGGAAGCCCGACAGGTCCACGGCACGGCCGGCACGGCCCTCGACGATCCGGCCCTGCGCCAGCGCCAGCGGCGCGGATGTCAGCCCCTCCGGCCGCAGCACCCGCGCCCCTGTCAGGGTCAGCTCAACGCGGGCCATCGGGGACCCCGCAGACGGGCTGCAGGCAGATCTCGGGCAGGCGCAAGACCGCGTCGCCGAAACTCATGCCCGGCTCGAAGCGCCCGGTCTCGAGAAAGGCCAGCGTCTGCGCCAGAACCAGCGGGCTGTTCATCATGAAGGTATGGGTGACCGGCAGCACGATGTGATCGGACATGCCCTCGACCCGGGTCGATGCCACCGAAACCTTGCCGTCATCCGCCCCCTCGATGATCGCCGAATAGACCGGGTTGAGCGATCGGTCGCCGGCGATCACGCCCAGTTCGAACGACACGGGCGGCAGGCGCGGTGGCAGATCGTCGGTGCCCAGCTCCGCCCCGGCCGGGCCGTTGAGCCAGCGGAACAGGTCCAGCCCGCCCAGCGCATCCACCAGCGCGGTGCCCTGGTTGGGCGGGGCCAGCATCACGCTGCGGCCCAGGCGCGGGATCTCGTGGTCGCGCAGCCAGACCCGCAGCAGGATGCCGCCCATCGAATGGGTGACGAAATGCACCCGGTCCTGGCCGCATTCCGCCAGCGCCTCGGGCAGCGTATCCTCGACCAGTTCCTGAACCGGTGCGCGTGTGGAGGCATATCCGGGCAGCACGACGCGATAGCCCGCGCCTTCCAGAACCAGCTCCATCAGCGCCAGCGAGGCCTCGCTGCGCGCAAGCCCGTGCAGCAGGATCACGCAATCGGCCGCGCGCAGCGGCGCGGCCCAGAGGGCCAGGAGAAGAACCAGGGCAAGACGCATGGCTGTTGAGATAGGGGGGTTTGCCGCGCTACGGAAGGGCAGGATTCCCCGCCGCGAGGCTTTTCGCAGATGACGTTCCGTTTCCCCCGCCTCGCCGCCCGCGCGGTGATCCTGCACGAGAACCGGCTGCTGCTGGTCAATGCCTGGCCCGGCCCCGAGACCGATCTGTGGTGCGCCCCGGGCGGCGGGGTGGAGCGGGGCACCTCGCTGCCGGAAAACCTGGCCCGCGAGGTGCATGAGGAAACCGGCCTGACGATCGCGGTGGACGCGCCCTGCCTGGTGAACGAGTTCCACGATCCGCAGGGCAGTTTCCACCAGGTCGAGGTGTTCTTTCGCGCCCGCATCCTGGCCGGCGCGCTGGATGCGGGCTGGCGCGACCCGGAGGGAATCGTGACACGCCGCCGCTTCGTCACCCGCGAGGAGATGGCGGGCATGGCCTACAAGCCCGACAGCCTGCCCGCCGCCGCCTGGGGCGAGGGCGTGCTGTACGACCCTCTCGAACCGATCCGCCGCTAGGGCATGGATCGCGCGAAGAAGCGCGGGCGGAACAGCCGTTCGGCCAACGCGCCGATCCCCGCGAATGCCAGCGCCAGCATGAACAGCCAGCCCAGCAACGGGATCAGTCCGATCAGCCCCGCCACCAGCGCGCCCACGCCCGCGGCCAGCGCCTTGGGGCCGATGCTGGCGGGTTCGGGTCGGCCGACGGCCTGCACCAGCCCCACGCCGAAAGCGTAGACGCCGACGACGTAGCCCGCCACGCCGGTCAGCGCGGCGACAAGAAATGCCGCTGGCGTCAACAACACGCCGACCAGGGTCAGCGCCAGAAGAAGCCCTGCCCCCACCAGCACCGATTGCGCCAGAAAACCCAGCCAGAGCGTGGCAAACGGCCGGTCGAGGATGCGGCGGCGCATCTCGGCCAGCGCCTCGGGAACCAGCGCCGCCACCAGCACCGCGATCGCGGTCAGCACCAGGACACCCCCCAGGAAGGCCGCGAGGATGCCGCCGGGATTCGGCCGGAATTCCTCGGTATCCATCTCCCAGCGTTCGATCTCGCGCCGCTCGATCCGGTCCGGATCCAGTACCGAAGCGGGCACCTCGATCTCGCCCGGTTCGTCCTCGTAGAGCACCAGCGGCCCGTCGATCCGGGCATCCTCGCCGAAACTCACCCGGCGGGCGCCCAGATGGACGGGGCCCGCAATCCTGCCCTCGATGCGCAACCGTTCGCCGGCGAGGATCGCATAGCCCGCAACCGGTCCGGTGATCGTGACCCGCGAGCCGGTGGCGCGCAGATCGCCGGCGATCTCTCCCGTCTCGATCTCGTAGCCCATCAGGGTGGCATCGCCCCCTATCGGCTCCTCGAGCCGGATCGCGGCGCCCGCGGCGTAGAGATCCCCCGCAACCGGCGCCGCAACGGTGATGCGCCGCCCGGCCAGCAGCGCGTCGCCCTCGGCCGGCGACGCGACCCGCACGGTCTCTCCAGCCATGAACAGGTCGTCGGCGGACGCGCCTTCATGCGTGATCTCGCCGCCGGCAAGGAACCTGTCCTCGGCGATGTCGAACACCGCGCGGTGCTCGTCCGCTTGGACGGCAACGGCACACAGAACCGCAAGGATGGTCGCCAAACTGGCCAAGGTCTGTCGCATGAGTACCCCCGAAACCCGAACCTGATTCTCTCCGGAGATTACGGACCACGGGTGACAGCTGCATTGCCGGAGGTCAAAATGGCCGGGAAAGGGCCGGACCGGGCCGGCCACGCGAGACCGGAAGGAAGGGCATGGCATGAGGCGCAACGGGGGGGTCGTGGAGCGGCTGGGGCTGCGGCTGCCGCTGTTGCAGGCGCCGATGGCAGGGGTGTCCACCCCCGAACTTGCCGCCGCGGTCACGGAGGCCGGCGGGCTGGGGGCACTGGGGCTTGGCGCGATGACACCGGACGCCGCGGCGAAGAGCCTTGCCCGCGCACGCGCCCTGACCGCCGGGCCGATCAACGCGAATGTCTTCTGCCATGCGCCAGCCCCGCCGGATCCGGTGCGCCATGCCGCCTGGCTCGCACGGCTGCGCCCGCTCTTCTTGCGGTTCGGGGCCGAGCCGCCCGAGTCGCTGCCCGAGATCTATCGCAGCTTCACCGACAGTCCCGGAATGCTGGAGGCCCTTCTGGAGGCGCGCCCGGCGGTTGTGAGCTTCCATTTCGGGCTGCCGGACCCGGAGTCGCTGGCGCGATTGCGCAAGGCCGGTTGCATGCTGATCGCCACCGCCACCTGTCTGGCGGAGGCACGCCGGATCGTGGCGGCGGGGCTGGATGCCGTGATCGCCCAGGGCTGGGAGGCCGGCGGGCATCGCGGCATCTTCGATCCCGCCGCGCCGGACGACCGGCCGGGTACGCTTGGGCTCGTCCGGGCGTTGGCCTCGGCCTGCGATGTGCCGGTGATCGCGGCCGGCGGGATCATGGACGGCGCCGGGATCGCAGCGGCGGAGCAAGCAGGCGCCGCCGCGGCCCAACTGGGCACCGCCTTCATCGGATGCCCCGAATCGGCGGCGGATGAAAGCTACCGCGCCGCGCTGCGATCCGAGGCGGCCGGGTCCACGGTGATGACGCGGGTGTTCTCGGGACGGCCCGCACGGGCGCTGGACAATGCCATGACCCGCTGGGCCGGCGATGTGCCGGAGGACGCGATCCCGGCCTATCCCTACGCCTATGCCGCGGGAAAGGCGCTGGCCGCCGCGGCGGCGTCGCAAGGAGAGCCCGGATACGCCGCGCATTGGGCCGGGCAAGGCGCGCCCCGGGCCAGGGCCCTGCCCGCCCCCGCGCTGGTCGCCCGGCTTGCGGAGGAACGCGCTGCGGCGCTTGCCCCGGAAACGTGAAAGGGGCCGCCAGAGGCGGCCCCTTCCATCGTTCTCGGAACCCGGAGGGCAGCTTACATCATGCCGCCCATGCCGCCCATGTCGGGCATGCCGCCACCGGCGCCGGCACCTTCCTTCTGCGGCTTCTCGGCCACCATCGCCTCGGTGGTGATCAGCAGGCCGGCCACGGAGGAGGCATCCTCCAGCGCGGTGCGGACCACCTTGGCCGGGTCGATCACGCCGAACTTGAACATGTCGCCATATTCGTCGGTCTGGGCGTTGTAGCCGAATTTCAGGTCATCCGACTCGCGGATCTTGCCGGCCACGACCGAGCCGTCCACGCCGGCATTCTCGGCGATCTGGCGCAGCGGGGATTCCAGCGCGCGGCGCACGATGGCAACACCCGCGTTCTGGTCGCTGTTTGCGCCGGTCAGACCGTCGAGCGCCTTGGCCCCCTGCACCAGCGACACGCCGCCGCCGACCACGATGCCTTCCTGAACAGCCGCGCGGGTCGCGTTCAGGGCGTCATCGACGCGGTCCTTGCGCTCCTTCACCTCGACCTCGGTCATGCCGCCGACGCGGA
>JBKHDP010000045.1:0-16634 GCA_046541255.1 Paracoccaceae bacterium
ACGTCATCGGGATCCTGCGTGACGAAATAGACGCCCACGCCCTTCGAGCGGATCAGACGGGCGACCTGCTCGACCTTGTCCACGAGCGCCTTCGGCGCGTCGTCGAACAGCAGATGCGCCTCGTCGAAGAAGAAGACCAGACGGGGTTTCTCGGGATCGCCGAGCTCGGGCAATTCCTCGAACAGTTCCGACAGCAGCCACAGCAGGAAGGTCGCGTAGAGGCGCGGCGCCCCCATCAGCCGGTCGGCGGCCAGAATGTTGATCCGGCCGCGCCCGTCCGGGTCGCTGCGCATCAGGTCGGCCAGGTCCAGCGCGGGCTCGCCGAAAAGCATGGCCCCGCCCTGGTTTTCCAGCACCAGCAACCGACGCTGGATCGCCCCGATGGAGGCCACCGAGACATTGCCATAGCGCAGCGAAAGTTCGGCGCGAGTCTCTCCGACCCAGACCAGCAGCGCCTGCAGATCCTTCAGATCGAGCAGCGGCAGGCCCTGCTCGTCCGCCAGTCGGAACGCGATGTTGAGAACGCCCTCCTGCGCCTCGGTCAGTTCCAGCAGGCGCGACAGCAGCAGCGGCCCCATTTCGGCCAGGGTGGTGCGCACCGGATGGCCCTGTTCGCCGAACAGGTCCCAGAACGTGACCGGAAAACCGCGATACGCGTAATCGTGAAAGCCGATCCTGGCGGCGCGCTCGGCAAAGGCGTCGTGCAGCCTGAAATCGGCGCTGCCCGGCTCGGCCAGCCCCGCCAGGTCGCCCTTGACGTCCGACAGCACGACGGGAACGCCCGCGGCCGAGAACCCCTCGGCCATGATCTGCAGCGTGACCGTCTTGCCGGTGCCGGTGGCCCCCGCGATCAGCCCGTGCCGGTTGGCGTATTTCAGCGCCAGATGTTGCGGGATGGCGTGATCCGGGCCGCCCCCGCCGATGAATATGCCCTCTTCCATGCCCGCGCGCCCCTGCATTTCGGTCCGGTCGAGGATACTCCGTTAAGGATTGGATGCCAGAATGAACGCGCCCGGCGCCGAATGTCCTGCGGGCCGGGCAAACGTCCTCCCTGTCAGACTGGCCGCGCCCCCGAAGGCGCGGCCAATTTTTCAGGCATCCCTGACGCCACGTCACAAAAGTTCCGCATTGGCAGTTGACCGATGGGGGCAAACTTCGTAGCGTTTAGTCAATGACTAAGTCGGCCAGTCCGACGGGGAGTGTGAAGCTGGGAGAAGGGGGTCGAAAGACCTCCTTTTTCCTTTGTCTCTCGCCTTCCGCGGAAACCGGCCGCGGCGCCGAAACCCACCTGACACACGCGCGAACGCGTGGTATCGGGCAGGCGATATCGACATCCGACACGAGGGATCTTCATGTCCAGACTTCTCAGCACCCTTTCCGCCATCGCCCTGATCGCACTCGCGGCGCCGCTGGCGGCGCAGGACGAGGCCCAACCCGCCCAGGACGGGGCCGATCTGCCGGGCAGCGCTCTCAGCCTGGGGGAGGAGGAAAGCGACGACCCCCAGATCGGTGACACCTATGTCGTGGAAGAGATCGACGATTGGGAGCTGCAATGCATTCGCACCGAGCAGGAGGAAGATCCCTGCACGATGTACCAGCTTCTTACCGACGAAGAGGACAACCCGGTGGCCGAGGTCAGCATCTTCCGGCTGCCCGAGGGCGGACAGGCCGTCGGAGGCGCGACGATCATCGTTCCGCTGGAAACGCTGCTGACCGAGCAGCTTCGCCTGTCGGTGGATGGCGGCAGCGGCAAGCGGTATCCCTTCTCGTTCTGCAACCAGGTCGGATGCTATTCGCGCATCGGCCTGACCCAGGAGGATGTCGATGCGTTCCGCCGCGGCGCGACCGCCACGGTCCGCATCGTGCCCTTTGCAGCGCCCGACCAGACCGTGTCGCTCGACATGTCGCTGGCAGGCTTCACCGCGGCCTTCGAGAAGGTTTCGGTGATCGACAACTGATTCGGCGCGCCGGTTCCGGTGGCCTGAACGGCGTCGCGCGTCTGCGCGGCGCCGTTGTGCGTTTCAGGCCTTTCCCAAGCCTTCCAGAACCGCCCGGGCCGCGCGCAGGCCCGGGGCCTCGCCCCCGGCGCCCAGCCGCTGCATCGTCAGCCGCATCGCGTCTTCCTGCGCGGCGGGGTTCGCCATCACCTGCAGCAAGGCTTCGGCGATCGGGCCGGGGCGGCAGGCCGGACCCACGAATTCGGGGATGGCGCGGGTCTCGGACACGAGGTTCACCAGGTTCACGCTGTCCACCAGCAGCATGCGCCCGATGATCTGCCGCGACAGCCAGTTCATGTCATAGGCGATCACCATCGGCGTGGCGGCGGCGGCCAATTCCAGCGCCACCGTACCGGATGCCGCCAGCGCCGCATCCGCCGCGCCGAAGGCCGCGCGCTTCGTCGCCACGGCATCGGGCGCGGCCGGGTCGAGCAGCAGCGGCGCGCCGGGCCAGTCGGCCACCGCTTCGGCCACCAGCCCCGCCACCGGAGCGGCGGCGGGCACCACGACCCGGGTCTCGGGACGCGCCGCCAGAACCCGGCGCAGGGTCTCGGCAAAGACCGGGGCCAGACGCGTCACCTCGCCGCGGCGCGAGCCCGGCAGCACCAGCAGAAGCGGCGCCTCCCCGATCCCATGCGCCGCGCGGAAGGCGCTTGTCTCCTCCGCGCTCGCCTGCGGGTCGGTCACCACCGGATGGCCCACGAAATCGCAGCGCATCCCGGCGGCTTCCATATAAGGCGGTTCGAAGGGCAGAAGCGCCAGCACCTGATCGACATGGCGCGCCATCTTCACCGCGCGGCCCGGCCGCCAGGCCCAGACCGTGGGCGCCACGTAATGCACGGTGCGGATCTCGCTGACGGCCTTGACCCGTTTCGCCACCCGAAGCCCGAATTCGGGCAGATCGATGGTGATCAGCACGTCGGGGCGAAGCTCCAGCACCGCCTCGGCGCTTTCACGGATCCGGCGGGTCAGGTGGCGGTATTGCGCCAGGATCTCGGTGATGCCCATGATCGAGATCTCGTCCATGGGAAAGAGGCTGGTCAGCCCCTCTTCCTGCATCCGCGGCCCGCCGATGCCATGGAACTCGACCTCCGGGGCAAGCATCCGAAGCCCGCGCATCAGCGCCGCGCCCAGCCGGTCGCCCGAGGGCTCTCCGGCGATCAGGAACACGCGCATCAGCCGCTCCGCTCGCGGATCCAGAGGAACAGGCCCGCCCGGTCCGCCGCCGCGATCACCGCCGGCCGGTCGAGCACCAGCACGCCCTGCGCCTCGACCACCAGCCCCGCAAGCCCGGCGCGCGCCGCGCCCTCCACCGTGGCGGGCCCGATGGCGGGCAGATCGGCGCGACGGTCCTGCTGCGGCTTGGGCGCCTTGAACAGGATGCCGGACGGCTTTGGCGTTTCACGCCCGTTCTCCTCACCCGACAACCAGTCCGCCGCGCCGCCCAGCAGGTCGCCCACCGCGTCGGCGGCCCAGTTGAACGGGTCCGAGGGCGGTTCGGGCTGGCGCGGGACGGCGACCAGCCGCTGCAACAAGGCATCCGTGCCCGCCTCGTCCTCGCGCGCAATCACCCGGCCCTCGCGGATCACGCAGGCCTGCCCCAGATCGCGCGCGCCCATCTCGGCCACCGCCGCCTCGCCAAGCCGCGCCTCCTCCCGGGCCTCCGGCCCGGGTTGCGCCAGGGTGGGCACCCCTACAGGCGGCAGAAGCTCGGGCGCGGCCTGATGCGCCCCCAGGATCTCGAAACCCGCGCGCTCGAAGATCGTGAGGGCGGCGCGCAACGCGCCGTCGTCGCCCTGGCGCAGCGCCGCGCGCAATTCCGGCACCAGGGGCAGGGTCTGGTCGTCGATCAGGCCGAGGTCGATCTCGGGCCGCCGCACCGCGCCACACAGGCAGAGCCGGCGCACACCGCGCGCCTGCAGCATCGCGATCAGGCTGCCCAGGGTCTCCAGCCGGAAGATGATATCGGGCTCCAGCCCCTCGGGCGGGTTGCCGCGCAGCACGCAGACCAGCGGCGGCACGGGCTGCGCCGCGGCCACCGCCGCGGGCAAACGCCCCGATCCCGCGATCAGCGCCAGCATCCCGCTCAGCCCGGCGTCAGGAAGGACCGATCGGAGCCGGCCAGCACGAATTCGACGATCTCGCGGACATAGACGCTTTCGGTTTCCTCGCCCAGGCGGCGCGCGCGATCCTGGAAGGCGCCCTCGCCCTGCGCGAGCATCTGGAAGGCCGCCCGCAATGCCGTGATGTCGGACCGGGCCACGCCCCGGCGCTTGAGCCCCACCAGGTTCAGCCCGTCCAGCCTGCCGCGCGGCGCCTGCACCAACCCGTGCGGGATCACGTCATTGGTGACCATTGTCACCGCGCCGATGATCGCGCCGCGGCCGATGCGCACCCACTGGTGCACCCCCGAAAGACCGCCCACGATCACCTCGTCTTCCAGAACGCAATGGCCCGCCAGCGCCGCGTTGTTCACCAGGATCACCCGGTTGCCGATCTGCACGTCATGCGCCACGTGGCAGCCCGCCATGAACAGCCCGTCATCGCCGACGCGCGTCACGCCGCCGCCCCCTTCGGTCCCGCAGTTCATGGTCACATGCTCGCGGATGCGATTGCGGGCGCCGATCTCCAGCCGGGTCTGCTCGCCCTTGAACTTCAGATCCTGCGGGATCTCGCCGATCACGGCAAAGGGGAAGATCACGGTCTCTTCGCCGATGCTGGTCTGGCCGCTCACCACGACATGGGATTTCAGCTGCACGCCCCGCGCCAGCCGGACCTGGGGCCCCAGGTGGCAGAACGGGCCGACCTCGCAGCCCTCGGCGATCTCGGCGCCCTCTTCCACGACGGCAGAGGGATGAATCCTGGCCCCCGGCGCGATGGCCATCAGGCCTGCTCCGCCGGCAGATCCATCATCGCGGTGAATTCCGCCTCCGCCGCCAGGTCGCCATCCACCGTGGCGACGCCCCGGAACTTCCAGACCTTGCCACCGGGCTTGCCGCGCAGGGTGGTCAGCCGCATCTCCAGCACGTCGCCGGGCACGACCTTGCGGCGGAACTTGCAGCCGTCGATGCCCATGAAATAGATCAGCAGATCCCTGTCCGCCAGGTCGAGCGCAACCCCCACCATCACCGCCGCGGTCTGTGCCATCGCCTCGACGATGGTCACTCCGGGCATGATCGGCTGGCCGGGAAAATGGCCCTGGAAATGCGGCTCGTTCATGGTGACGTTCTTGATCCCCAGCGCCGAGGCATGGCCGTCGATCTCTTCCACCCGGTCCACGAGCAGGAACGGATAGCGATGCGGCAGGATACGCTGGATCAGCTGGATGTCGGCGCGGGCAAGTTCGGTCATCTGCGGTCCTCGGACATGTCGCCGCCGTGGTAGCAACGCGCGATGCCCGGGGCAAGCGCCGCCTACTCCTCGAAGGGCGGCTCCAGATCCTCGGGCGGCGTCGGAACATCCTTCGGCGCGGGCGCGTCCTCCGGGGCATCGCGGCCGTCGCCGATGGCCGCGTCGATTCGCTCCAGCGCCTCCTCGGTCACGTCGATCACATCGGCGCTCATGACGACGGTGCGGCGCTCGACGATCACCGCGGCCCCGGCCGCGACCATGATCTGTTCCAGCACCGGCTGGACCTGCCCGAAGAAGGCCCTGCGCGCCTCGTCTCCGCGCTGGTTCAGCTCACGGGCCTTTGCATCCTGTTCGCGGCGGATGCGCTGCACCTTCTCGTCGAACGCATCGGCCAGTTCGCGGAACTCCGCCGCCGGCAGGGTATCCCGGCGCTCGGTCAGGCCCTCTTCCTCTTCGCTCAGGTCTGCCTCGATGCGGCGGTTTTCAGCCGCCAGCCGCTGCCCCTCGGCCTCGATCTCGCGCGCGATCCGTTCGCCATAGGCGGAATCGACGAACAGGCGATCCGACTCGATGGTCAGGATCAGGCTCTGCACCGGCTGCGATGACCGGCGCCCCGGCTCTTCCTGCGCGGTGGCCGCCGGCACATGGGCCAGCGCGGCCCAAAGCCCCAGACAGGCCGCGCGACAGAGAGCTCGGCCGACCATGCGCGCCTCTAGAATTCGGTCGAGATCGTCAGGTCGAAATTCTGCACCTCGTCATGCCGCTCACGCTGCACCGGATTGGAGAAGTTGAAGCGCAGAGGCCCGACCGGGGTATCCCAGAACACCGACACGCCGACCGTCTGGCGCAGCGAGAAATCCTCGTAGATGACATCGGAATTGGTGCGGTCGAGCCCCCAGAGAGAGCCGACATCGTAGAACAGGCCGCCGCTGACGCCGTATTCCTCGGGCAGGCCAAGCGGGAATTCCGCCTCGAAACGTGCCACCGCGAACATGTTGCCGCCCAGTGCGTCATCGACGCCGGTGGCCGAGTTGCGTTCGCGCGGGCCGATCCCGTCCAGGGTGAAGCCCCGCATCACCCCCGGCCCCATGTAGTAGCGGTCGGTCACCCGGCTGCTGCCGCTGGTATGGTTCAGCACGCCCCCTTCGAGGGTTGCGCGAAGGGTGACTTCCTCGTTGAGCACCGTCGTCTGGGCCACGGCCCGGGCGGTGGTCTTGATGAAGGTGTTGTCGCCGCCCAGCCCGCCGAAATCCTGGCCGAATTCCAGCAGGACGCCCGCATTGGGGTTCAGCCCGGCGCGGCGGGTGTCGTAGCTGTAGCTGTAGCCGATCGAGCTGTTCCATTCCTGCCCGCGGTCCGCCTCTTCGTTGACGAGCCGGCCGGCATCGTTCTGCAGATCGTGCAGCTCCGTGGTCTCGGCCGTGTAGCGCAGTTCCACGCGGCCGTTTTCGCTGACCGGGAATTCGAAGCTGGGCCGGAATCGCCCGATCGCGGTATCATAGGTGGCCTTGAGGTTGTCGGTCTCGCGATAGCTGAGATCGAGATCGAACTGCAGATCGCGCGACAGGAAGGCGGGTTCGGAAAAGCGGAAACGGTAGACCCGGTTGTCGGTTCCCGAAGAGACCTCGACCCCGACGAGCTGGCCGCGGCCCAGGAAATTCCGCTCGCGGAACCGCACGATCGCGCCGACACCGCTCTGGTTCGAATAGGTGGCGCCGAAGGTCAGGCTGCCGGTGGGTTGCTCCTCCACATCGACATCGACGATGACCTGATCCGGGCTGGAGCCTTCGCGGGCATTCACCTCCGCGTCGGCGAACAGTCCGAGCGCGCGGATGCGTTCGGCGCTTTCGCGGATCTCGCGCGGATTGAACGGATCGCCCTCCACGGTCCGGAACTGGCGCCGTACCACCTGGTCGAGCGTCGAGGTATTGCCCTCGATGTCGATCCGTTCCACGAAGACCCGCGGACCGCGGGTCAGCACGTAGGTCACATCCAGCGTCAACTCGCGATCGTTGCGGGTGATGTCGGGTTCCACGCGGATGAAATCGAGCCCCTTGCGCACCGCCAGCCGTTCCAGGCGGGCAATGTCGGATTCGACCTTGGTGGGCGAGTAGATCAGGCCCGGCCGCGTCTTGAGCTCGGATTCGAACTCGGCCGCGTCGACATCGGGAAGATCGCTCGACGCGCTCACCTCGCCGAAGGCGAATTGCTGGCCTTCCTCCACGTTGAAGGTGATGAAATAGCCGTCGCGCTCTTCCGCCAGTTCGGCATTGACCGCCGTGGTGCGGAAATCGACATAGCCGCGCGACAGGTAGAAATCGCGCAGCACCTGCCGGTCGAACTCGATGCGATCCTCGACGAAGGTATCGGAACGGATGAAGCGCCGCAGCAGGCCGGCCTGCTTGGTTTCCAGCACGCGCCGCAGGCGACGGTCGGAAAACGCCTCGTTGCCGACAAAGCCGATGCGCTCGATCTCGACCACATCGCCCTCGAACACCTCGAACACCAGATCCACCCGGTTGCCGCCGCGCGGGATCAGCCGCGGCGTCACGCGCGCGGCCAGCCGGCCCTGCTGGGAATAGGCCTCGGTGATGGCGGCGGCGTCCTGTTCGGCGCGCGACGGGCTGTAGACCCGGCGCGACTGCGACTGGACGATCTGTGACAGCGCCTCGTCATCGATCCGTCGGTTGCCTTCGAAGCTGATGCGGTTGACGGTCGGGAATTCGTCGACCCGGATCACCAGGCGGCTGCCCTGGGGCAGGATCTCCACCTCCTCGAACAGGCCCGAACCAAGGATACGCTGATAGGCGGCGTTCAGATCGGCGGCGGAAACCGTCTCGCCGCGGGCGATGTCCGCATAGGACAGGATCGTGCCCGGCTCGATGCGCTCGTTGCCTTCGATCGCCACCGAGGAAAACTGGTAGCTCTGTGCCCGCGCCGCATCCGGCAACAGGGCGAGTGCGCTGGAAAGAGCAGCGATCGAGGCCGCCGCGACATTGTTCCGAAGGGCCTTGCGGACACGCTGTCCGCCGGTCCTGCCCCCGTCCTCGTTGGTCATTGCGCCAATCCGTTCAGACATCCCATTGCGAATGTCAGTATCGGGATTGCCACGTCATGTCAAAACTCCCGCGCGCGTCGTGGCACCTGTGTTCCGCGCGTCCCGGCGCGGCCGTGCCGGAGGGATCACAACGAGGCGAGGAAGGCGCCCAGAAACAGCGCCAGCGCCAGCGCGCCGACATAGATGATCCGGTCCCAGTTGAGATCCACCAGCAGGCTGAGCCCGCGATATCCGGTCTTGATGGCTTGCATGATTCCACCCGTCACAAAAGTTCCGGGTGGAAAGATAGACGCGGAATATGGCGCCAATGAGGCGTGGTGTCAGGGGCAGAACAGGTCGTTGGTCAGCGCGAAGGCCATCAGCCCCAGCACCAGCGTCAGCCCGAAGCCCATCAGCACGCGCAGCGCCAGATCGCTGGGCGGGCGGCCGCGGACCGCCTCGTAGGCGTAGAAGACCAGATGCCCGCCATCCAGGATCGGCACCGGGAACAGGTTGAGCAGCCCCACCGCCGTGCTGAGTACCGCGATGAACCAGATGAAGCTGGTGGTGCCCTGGCTGGCCATCGCGCCCGAGGTCTCGGCGATGCCGATCGGCCCGGACAGGTTGCAGGTGCTGATCGCCCCGGTGATCATGTGCCAAAGTCCCGAGAGCGAGCCGCGGATGATCTCGCCCACCTGGGCCACACCGCCGGTGAAGGCCTCCACCGGGCCGGCCATCTCGGTGGCGGGTTCGAAGAACAACCCGCCGGTGATGCCGATGCGCCACCGGGTCTCGAAGCCGCCTTCGGGCTGCGGCTCGTCCACCCGCTTGGGCGCCAGCGCGAATTCCATCACCTCGCCGTCGCGCCAGACTTCCAGCAGCAGCGGCCGACCCTCGGACCTCTCGACCGCGTCGCGCAGGTCGTCGAAGGCGGCGATCGGCGCATCATCCACCGCCAGGATGAAATCGCCCCGCTTCAACTGGGTTTCCATGGCGGCGGACCGCGGAATCACCTGGGTGATCAGCGGCGGATAGGGATAGGGCCCGGTCACGACCATCTCGCGGCCGTCGCGGCGCACGGTGTAATCCAGTTCCGGTTCGACCGGGATCGCCTCGGAGAAGGCGTCGAACGCCTCGGAGTCCTCGAAGGATGGTGGCGCGATGCCGGCGATTTCCAGGATCTCGTCGCCCTCCTGCAGCTCGTTGGCGACGGGAATCGGACGCAGCTCGCCCACGGTCAGAGGTTCGGTGGCCACGCCGCGCGTCATGAAGATGGCCGTGAAGATGATGATCGACAGGGCGAAGTTGAAGGCCGGACCGGCCGCCACCGTGGCCGCCCTTGCCCAGAGCGGCGCGCCATACATGGTGTGGCGCCGCTCGTCCTCGGGCAGGGACTCGATCGCCTCGACATCCTTGCCGCTGGCGGGATCCGCATCGCCCTTGAACTTGACGTAGCCGCCCAGCGGCAGAAGCGCGAACTGCCACCGCGTGCCGCGCCGGTCCATGCGGGAAAACAGCACCGGGCCGAATCCGAGCGAGAACACCTCGGCCTCGATGCCGGTCCAGCGACCGACGATGTAATGGCCGTATTCATGCACGGCCACGATCACGGAAAGCGCCACGATGAAGGCGACGATGGTCCAGGCGAGACCGCCGAACCCGGGAACCAGACCCAAAATCTCCAAGATGAACCCCTTGTCCTGCCCTAGCCTGCCCGCGCCGCCATGACCTCGTCGGCCGTTCTACGTGCCAGATGGTCCAGCGCCAAGACGTTATCAAGGCTGATCCGGGCATCAATATGACCGGGCTGCGCCGAAAGCCGGGTGAGCACCTCTTCCACCACCTCGGCCATCCCGGTGAAGCCGATACGACGCGCCAGGAACCCGTCCAGCGCGCGCTCCTTCGCGGCGTTGAAGGCCGCACCCGCCAGACCGCCCTGCGCCATGACCTCGCGGGCCAGCCGCAGCGCCGGATAGCGCGTCTCGTCCGGCGCGCGGAAGGTCAGCTGACCGATTCGGGCCAGGTCCAGCCGTGCAACCGGCAGGTTGCGCCGCTCGGGCCAGTGCAGGGCATAGCCGATGGCATGGCGCATGTCGGGCGGGCCGACATGCGCCATCAGCCCGCCATCAGCAAATCCCACCAGGGCGTGGATCAGCGATTCGGGATGCACCAGCACCTCGATCCGGGCCGGGTCGACCCCGAAGAACTCTCTTGCCTCGATGACTTCCAGCGCCTTGTTGAACATGGACGCACTGTCGATCGTGATCCGCTGGCCCATGTCCCAGTTGGGATGGGTGGCGGCCTGTTCGGGCGTCGCGGTGGCCAGCCTGTCCAGCGGCCAGTCGCGGAAAGCCCCGCCCGAGGCGGTGATCACGATGCGTTCCACCGACGCGATATCCTCGCCCACCAGCGCCTGGAAGATCGCGGAATGCTCGCTGTCCACCGGCAGGACCCGCCCGCCATGGCGCGCGGCGGTCTCCATCACAAGCGGGCCGGCGCAGACCATGCTTTCCTTGTTGGCCAGCGCCAGCGTGGCCCCCTGTTCCAGCGCGCGCAGCCCGGGCGCCAGCCCCGCGGCCCCGACGATGGCCGACATCACCCAGTCCGCGGGCCGCGCCGCGGCCTCGGCCAGCGCGGCTGGCCCCGCGGCAACCTCCACGCCGCTGCCCGCCAGCGCCGCGCGCAGATCCTCCAGCCGGTGCTCGTGGGCGGTGACGGCCAGTTGCGCGCCAAGGCGCCGCGCATCGGCGGACAGTTGCGCGATATTGGCCCCGCCGGTCAGCGCCACCACCTCGAACGCGTCCGGCGCGCGTCCGATCAGATCGATGGTGTTCTGCCCGATCGAGCCGGTGGCCCCAAGGATCGAGACCCGTTTCATGGCGTGCCCTCCGGCGGAAAACCGATCACCTGCGCCACGAACAGCAGCAGCAGCGAGGCGCCCAGCATGCCGTCGAACCGGTCGAGCAGCCCGCCATGGCCCGGCAGCAGCGCCGAGCTGTCCTTGACGCCGACATGACGCTTGATCGCGCTTTCGGCGATGTCGCCGATCTGCGAAGCCATCGACAGCGCGACCGAGATACCGGCCAGCCCTGCCCCGGTCTTTGTCGCCAGCGCGAAGCCCAGCCCCACCGCGCCCGCCCCCAGCCAGCCGGCGATCGTCCCGGACCAGGTTTTCTTCGGGCTGACGCGGGGCCAGAATTTCGGCCCGCCGATCAGCCGGCCGGCGAAATAGCCGGCAACGTCGGTGACCACCACCACCGCCACCAGCCAAAGCATCCACAATGTGCCGAAATCGTCGCGCACCGCCATCATCCCGAATCCCGCCAGCAGCACCAGCACGGTGAAACTGACGTAAAGCGCGCGCCGCTCGGCCAGCAGGGCGAAACCAGCCAGCGCCGGCGCCAGCAGAAGCGGCAGCGCCAGTGCGGGCGGCAGGTAGATGGCCAGCATGACCGCGGCGCCGGCCAGCAGCCCCAGCCGGGCCGCGCCGGGACGCTCCGGCACCAGCATCCGCACCAGTTCCCAGATCATCACGCCGCAGATCAGGGCCACCAGGGCATGGAACCAGTGCCCGCCGGCCCAGATGCCTGCGGCGCCCACGGCGACCATGGCCAGGCCCGAGCCCAGCCGCGCCGCCAGGTCGGCCCAACGCGTTTCGCCGCTCATGCCCGCACCGCGCCGAACCGGCGATCCCGCCGGGAATAGGCCGCCAGCAGACTGGCGAATTCCTCGCGGGTGAAATCCGGCCAGAGCGTGTCGATGAACTCGTATTCGGCATAGGCCGACTGCCAGAGCAGGAAATTCGAGATCCGGGCCTCGCCGCTGGTGCGAATCACGAGATCGGGATCGGGCAGCACGCAGGTATCGAGATAGCGCGGCAGGGTTTCCTCATCCACGGTTTCGGGGCCGAGCCGGCCCGCCGCCACGTCCTCGGCCAGACGGCGCGTGGCGCGGGCCACCTCGTCGCGCCCGCCATAATTGATCGCCACGGTGAGGTTGGTGCCGGTGCAGCCGGCGGTCATCTCCTCGAGCTCGTCCATCAGCAGGATCAGCTTGTCGTCGAGCCTGACCCGGTCGCCGATGAAGCGCACCCGCACGTTCTCGGCCAGCAGAGCGCGCGCCTCGCGGCGGATATAGCCGCGAAACAGGCTCATCAGCCCGGCGATCTCGATCTGGGTGCGCTTCCAGTTCTCGGTGGAGAAGGCGAAGATGGTCAGGTATTCGACGCCGTGATCGGGACAGGCCTCGACCACCTCGCGGATCCGCCGCGCCCCGGCCTGATGGCCGTAGAGACGGGGCCGCCCGCGCTGACGGGCCCAGCGGCCGTTGCCATCCATGATGATGGCCACATGGCGCGGGCCATGCCGGCCCGACCCGTCCGAGGCGTCCTCTGCCATGCTCAGACCTGCATGATTTCGGTCTGCTTGTTCTCCAGCGCCTCGTCCACCGAGGCGATGAAGCGATCCGTCAGCTCCTGCACCTCCTGCTCCCACAGCTTCTGGTCGTCCTCCGACATGCCCGCGGCCTTGGCCTTCTTGATCTGGTCCATCCCGTCGCGGCGCACGTTGCGGATCGCCACGCGGGCATGTTCGGCATATTGCGCGGCCACGCGCGAAAGCTCGCGGCGGCGTTCCTCGTTCAGCTCGGGAATCGGCAGCATGATGATCGTGCCGTTGAGCTGCGGGTTGATGCCAAGCCCCGACTCGCGGATCGCCTTTTCAACCTTGCCGACAAGGCCCTTGTCCCAGACATTGATGGTGACCATGCGCGGTTCGGGCACGTTGACGGTGCCGACCTGGTTGATCGGTGTCTTCTGGCCGTAGGCATCCACCATCACCGGCTCCAGCATCGAGGCCGAGGCCCGGCCGGTGCGCAGGCTGGCCAGTTCGGTCCGCAGCGCGGCCATCGCCCCCTGCATCCGGCGTTCAAGGTCGTCGGTGTCGATGTCGATCTCGTCTTCTGCCATGTGTCCTGCTCTCCGTCGTCCTTGTGCGCGCGGCCGTTCGGCACTCTACCGTCAGCCATGCACCGTTGTATAGGTTCCTTCCCCGGCAAGGATGCCGCGGAAGCCGCCCGGCTCGTCCAGCGAGAAGACGATGATGGGCAGGTTGTTGTCGCGCGCCAGCGCGATCGCCGAGGCATCCATGACCTTGAGGTGATCGGCCAGCACCTGGTCGTAGGTGATCCGGTCGAAGCGCTTGGCCTGCGGGTTGGTCATGGGGTCGCTGTCATAGACGCCATCGACCTTGGTGCCCTTGAAGATCGCCTCGCAGGCCATCTCGTTGGCGCGCAGCGTCGCGGCGGTATCGGTGGTGAAATAGGGATTTCCGGTGCCGGCGGCGAAGATGCAGACGCGCTTCTTCTCCAGGTGGCGCACGGCCCGGCGCCGGATATAGGGCTCGCAGACCTGGTCCATCGGGATGGCCGAGATGACGCGGGTGAACACGCCCAGCCCTTCCAGCGCCGACTGCATGGCCAGCGCGTTCATCACCGTGGCCAGCATGCCCATGTAATCGGCGGTGGTGCGTTCCATGCCCTGGGCGCTGCCCTGCAGGCCACGGAACACGTTGCCGCCGCCGATCACCATGCAGATCTCCACCCCGAGATCGTGAACCGACTGCACCTCGCGGGCGATCCGCGCCACGGTGGGCGGATGCAGGCCGAAGGCTTGCGGCCCCATCAGCGCCTCGCCCGAGATCTTCAGCAGCACGCGCTTGAACGTGGGTTTCGGGGAGGTGTCTTCGGGCATGGTGTTGCGCTCCTGCGGGGCCGGCGTCTAGGATCGCGCGCAAAATGTCCGAAATCGCGGAAAGGTTCAATGCGCGACGGCTTGCTTCGATGCCATCGGTGGCCGCCCGCCGGACGGGTTGGCTGAGCCTTGGATCTGCCCGACATCTCCGACCTGCCGCCGGATCGGCCCGTGCTGATCGCCGGCCCCACCGCCAGCGGCAAGTCGGCGCTGGCGCTGGCCATCGCCGAGCAGGCCGGCGGGGTGATCGTGAATGCCGACGCGTTGCAGGTGTTTTCCTGCTGGCGGGTGCTGACCGCGCGGCCCTCTGCCCGCGATGCGGCGCGCGCGCCGCATGCGCTTTATGGCCATATCCCCTGCGACCGGCCCTATTCGGTGGGCCATTGGCTGCGCGGGCTGCGCCCGTTGGTGGCCGGCCCCGAACGCCCGATCGTCGTGGGAGGTACTGGGCTGTATTTCAGCGCGCTCACCGAGGGGCTGGCCGAGATCCCGGCCACCCCGCCCGACCTGCGCGCCGAGGCCGATGGCCGGATCGCCGCCGGTGAGCTCGGGCAGCTCTGCGCCGAGCTGGACGCGGAGACAAGGGCCCGGATCGACACCGCCAACCCGATGCGGGTGCAGCGCGCCTGGGAGGTGTTGCGCGCCACCGGCCGGGGCCTGGCCGCCTGGCAGGACGAGACCCCGGCGCCGCTGCTGCCGCTGGAGCGGACGGTGCCGATCCTGGTGGAGGCCCCTCGCGACTGGCTCGATGCCCGGATCGAACGCCGGTTCGCGGCCATGCTGGAGGACGGCGCGCTCGACGAGGCGCGCAGGATGCTGCCGCATTGGTCGCCCGACCTGCCTGGCGCCAAGGCCATCGGCGCGGCCGAGCTCATCGCGCATCTGCGCGGAGAGCTGGCCTTGAACGAAGCCGCCGCGCGCGCCACACTGGCGACACGTCGGTATGCCAAGCGTCAGCGCAGCTGGTTTCGCGCGCGCATGGCGGGCTGGCTTCGCCACCGGCCGGTTTCTGCCGGCCCCTGAGATCGAGGTTTGAAACCGAAGCGGTGACTTGGCATGAAACGCGAGCACCACCCGAATCCGGAAGGCGGCCTCACCCCGTGACCTACGCAAGGCATCTGCACGAGACGTCCCCCGCCGTGCACTGCATGTCGCTGGCACAGCTTGCCCGTGACGGCGCGTGGCAACTGGCCCGGCTGCACGATCGGCCCCAGCACCTGCTGATCTGGACGACCCGGGGCCAGGGCCGCGTCACCATCGAGGGCATCCGGCGCGGCGTGAGCGTGCATAACGCGCTGTTCCTGCCGGCCGGCACGCTGTTCGCCTTCGAGATCGGCGCCCAGGGCTTCGGCCAGGGCGTCCTGATCCCGCCGGAGGCCGCGCCCACCCTGCCCGAGGGGCCGCGCCATCTGCGCATCCGCGATACCTTCGCGCAAAGCGAATGCACCGGGCTGCTGGAGGCGATGCAGCGCGAACAGGTCTCGGGCCGTGCGCTGGCGGCCGAGGCGATGGGCGCCCATGCCTCGCTGCTCGCGGTCTGGCTGCGCCGGCAACTGGATGCGAACGAGGGCGGCACCTTCGGAAACGGGCGCGAAACCGCCGCCGAAAGGCTTGTGCGCCGCTACTGCCGGATGGTGGCGCAGGACTTCCGAAGCGACCGGGTGATGAGTGATTATGCCGCCGCGCTGGAGGTCACCCCGACGCACCTGACGCGGGTGTGCAAGGAGTGCTGCGGCCTGACCGCCGCGGATATCCTGACCGAACGGGTGTTGTGGGAGGCCCGCAGCCTGCTGATCCGGCCCGAACCGGCAATCCAGGATATCGCGCGGCATCTCGGCTTTTCCAGCGCGGGGTATTTCACCCGCTTCATCCAGCATCACACCGGCCAGACACCCAGTGCGCTTCGCCGCGTGCCGGCCCGGGGCTGAGCGCCGCAAGGCCGGGCGTCAGCCGCCGCCACTCCGTCTTCGCCAGGGTCCCGGCGCCGCGTCGCAAGGGCGCGGTCGGGCGTTTTCGGGTTGATCCGGGGCGCCATGTCGTTTTTGAATGATGGACATGTCGCTTTCGGGAGTTACTTTGCCGATTGCGAGCGTTGACGCAGGGGGTCTTTGCAGGCCGAATGCGTGGACGAAGGAAATACCGAGGGAGTAACGGCCTGGCGTCCGCGGCATGAGGAAATGCGGCCGACGCCCGTGCAATCGGGGCGATACCGTCCGGGGCACGATCGGCGAAACGTCACAGGGGAGATTCGCATGACCAATCCGACCATCAACGGCAAGCCGGTGCATCCGGGCGCGCTGATGTATGCAGAGGAATTCAAGGCCGGCAAGCTGAGCCGCCGCGAGTTCCTCGCCCGGGCCAGCGCCCTGGGCGTGACGGCGGCCGGCGCCTACGCGCTGGGGGGGCTGGAGCGGCCGGCCATGGCCACGGAAGGCGCCCGCGAGGGCGGCACCCTGCGCGTGCAGATGGAAGTGCGCGCGCTCAAGGATCCGCGCACCGC
>JBKHDP010000046.1:0-16483 GCA_046541255.1 Paracoccaceae bacterium
GAAGCATATCGGCTTCGAGGCCGCCGCCTGGTACTGGCACTTCGTGGACGTGGTCTGGCTGTTCCTGTTCGCCGCGATCTACATCTGGGGCGCCTGACGGCGCGGCCTGCGCGCCTTTGCGGTTGCACGCGGAGGCACAAGCGGGTTCAAAGCAGGGCGCGCGGGTCTGACCCGCGCGCCTCTTGCCTTGAACGGAGCACCACGTGCGACGCTATCTCGTTCCGCTGATCTTCGGACTCGCCGGCACCGCGGTGCTGGTGGCGCTGGGCGTCTGGCAGGTGCAGCGGCTGGCCTGGAAAGAAGGCGTGCTGGCGGATATCGAAGCGCGCATCGCCGCCGCTCCGGCGGCGCTTCCCGCCGATCCCGACCCGTTGGAGGATCGCTACCTGCCGGTGCGGGTCTCGGGAGAGATCGGGTCGCGCGAGCTGCATGTGCTGGTGTCCACGAAAACCGCGGGCGCGGGCTATCGCATCATCGCGCCGTTCGAGACCGAGGCGGGCCGCCGGATCCTGGTGGATCGCGGCTTTGTCCGAGACGAGGACAAGGAGTTGGCGCGTCCCAAGGGCCCGGCCACGCTTGCGGGCAACCTGCACTGGCCCGACGAGATCGACGGCTTCACGCCGGACCCGGATGTCGAGGGCAATATCTGGTTCGCGCGCGACCTGCCGGCGATGGCTGCCGAGCTGGGCACCGAGCCGCTGCTGCTGGTGGTGCGCCAGACCTCGCTTGCCGAGACCGGGGTGACGCCGCTGCCGGTGAGCACCGAGGGCATCCCCAACGATCATCTCGAATACGCCGTTACCTGGTTCGGGCTTGCGCTCGTCTGGGCCGGCATGACCATCTTCCTGCTGTGGCGCATCCGCCAGAGAAAGGCCGAGCCATGAAGTACATCTCCACCCGCGGCGCCGCCCCGGTGCTGAGTTTCGACGAGGCAATGCTGACCGGCCTCGCGCGCGATGGCGGGCTCTACGTGCCCGAGACCGTACCGCAGATGAGTGCCGCCGACATCGCCGCGCTGGAGGGCCTGCCCTACGAGGAGGCCGCGGTGCGGGTGATGCGCCCCTTCGTGGCGGGCAGTTTCACCGAGGACGAATTCGCCGCCATCGTGGCGCGCGCCTATGCGGGCTTCGGTCATGCCGCCCGCGCGCCGCTCAAGCAGCTGGCGCCGGGGCATTTCCTGCTGGAGCTGTTCCACGGGCCGACGCTGGCCTTCAAGGATTTCGCAATGCAGCTGATCGGTCAGCTGTTCGAGCACGAACTGACGCGCCGGGGCGAGCGGGTGACGATCGTGGGCGCCACCTCGGGCGATACCGGCAGCGCCGCGATCGAGGCGTTCCGGGGCCTTGCCGCGGTGGACGTGTTCATCCTCTATCCGCATGGCCGGGTGTCCGAGGTGCAGCGCCGCCAGATGACCACGCCGGTGGAAGCCAACGTGCATGCGCTGGCGCTGGCGGGGCATTTCGACGATTGCCAGGCCCGGCTCAAGGACATGTTCAACCATTTCGAGTTCCGCGACCGTGTGCGGCTGGCCGGGGTCAACTCGATCAACTGGGCGCGGGTGCTGGCGCAGGTGGTCTATTTCTTCACCGCTGCCGTCAGTCTGGGGGCGCCGCACCGGAAGGTCGGTTTCACCGTGCCTACCGGCAATTTCGGCGACATCTTCGCCGGCTACATCGCCCGGCGCATGGGTCTGCCGATCGAGGTGCTGGCCATCGCCACCAACCAGAACGACATCCTGCACCGTTGCCTCGAGACAGGCGCGTATCGCACCGACCGGGTGGAACCCTCGATCAGCCCCTCGATGGATATCCAGGTGAGTTCCAATTTCGAGCGCGCGCTGTTCGATGTCTACGACCGCGACGGCGCGGCGGTGGCGCAGTTGATGGACGAGTTGAAAACCGAAGGCGGTTTCGCGGTGAGCCAGGGCGCGCTGCAACGGCTGCGCGAGGTGTTCGCCTCGGGCCGCGCCTCGGAGGAGGAGACGCTGGCCACCATCGCCCGGACGCTGGACGAAACCGGCGAGCTGCTGTGCCCGCATTCTGCGGTGGGTGTGAAGGTGGCCGAGCAGATCCGCCGCGCGGGCACGCCCATGATCACGCTCGCCACCGCGCATCCCGCCAAGTTCCCCGACGCGGTGGAACGGGCCACCGGCATCCGCCCGGGGCTTCCCCCCCGCATGGCGGACCTGTATGAGCGACCCGAGCGCGTGACCGAGGTACCCGACGATCTGGCCGCGCTGGAAACCCTGATCGAGGACCGGATCCGCACGTGAGCACCACCGAACCCCGTTTCGATACCCTGTCCAACGGCCTGCGCGTCGTCTCGGAACACATGCCCGGGCTGAAATCCGCAGCGATCGGCCTCTGGATCACCGCGGGCGGACGCAACGAGCGGCCCGAGCAGAACGGCATCGCCCATTTCCTCGAACACATGGCGTTCAAGGGCACGACAAGGCGCAGTGCGCTGCAGATCGCCGAGGCGATCGAGGATGTGGGGGGCTACGTCAATGCCTATACCTCTCGCGAGGCCACGGCCTATTACGCGCGGGTGCTCGAGCAGGATGTCGGCCTGGCCCTGGACGTGCTGTCGGATATCCTGCTCGATCCGCTGTTCGAGCCGCGCGAGATCGAGGTGGAGCGCGGAGTGATCCTGCAGGAGATCGGCCAGTCGCTGGACACGCCCGACGACATCATTTTCGACTGGCTGCAGGAGACCGCCTATCCCGGTCAGGCGCTGGGCCGCCCGATCCTGGGGCCGGCCGAGCGGGTGCGCGGGTTTTCGCGCGAGGACCTGATGGGCTTCGTGGCCGAGCAGTACGGGCCGGGTGCGATGATCCTGTCAGCCGCCGGCGCGGTGGATCACGACTGGCTGATGCGCGAGGCCGAGCGTCTGTTCGGCCACCTGTCGCCGCGCAGCGCGCCGCGGGAACAGGGCGCGCGATTTCAGGGCGGCGAGTTGCGCCGCGACAAGGCGCTGGAACAGGCGCATGTGGCGCTGGCCTTCGAGGCGCCGGCCTATACCAGCCCCGACCTCTACACCGCGCAGGTCTATTCGGTGGCGCTGGGCGGCGGCATGTCGAGCCGCCTGTTCCAGGAGATCCGCGAGAAGCGCGGCCTGTGCTATACGGTCTTCGCCCAGGCCGGGGCCTATGCCGATACCGGGATGATGACGATCTATGCCGGCACCGGCGGCGACAGCCTGAACGACCTGCTGCGCGTGACGCTGGACGAGATGCGCCGCGCGGCCGACGACATGCGGCCCGACGAGGTGGCCCGCGCCCGCGCGCAGATGAAGGCCGGGCTGCTGATGGGGCTGGAAAGCCCCTCGAACCGGGCCGAGCGTCTGGCGCGCATGGTGCAGATCTGGGGTGAGCTGCGCCCGCTGGAGGAGACGATCGCCCGGATCGACGCGGTGACCGCCGGAGACGTGCGCGATTTCGCCGCCCGGCTGGTCTCCACGGCACCCGCGGCACTGGCGCTTTACGGGCCGGTCGCGGGCGCGCCCGGCCTGGAGGAGCTCCAGTCCCTTCGGGCCGCCTGATGCTGCTGGCGCGGCGCAAGCTCCGGCTGGAGACCGAGCGGCTGACGCTGCGCCCGCCGCAGCATTCCGATTTCCGCGACTGGAGCGAATTGCGCCGGCAGAGCGAAGCCTTCCTCACCCCCTGGGAGCCGGCCTGGGCCGAGGACCACCTGTCGCGCAAGGCCTTCACCAACCGGGTCTACTGGGCCGCGCGGGCCGTGGCGCAGGGCTCGGCGCTGCCCCTGTTCCTGATCCGGCGCGAAGACCAGTGCCTGCTGGGCGCGATCACGCTGGACAATATCCGCCGCGGCCCGGCCCAGGCAGGCACCCTGGGCTACTGGGTGGGCGCGCCGCATGCGCGCCAGGGCTACATGCGCGAGGCGATCCGGGCGGTGACGCATCACGCCTTCGAGCGGCTGGATCTGAGCCGGCTGGAGGCCGCCTGCCTGCCCGAGAACCTGGCCTCGCGCCACCTGCTGGAGAGCTGCGGCTTCAAGTACGAGGGCGTGGCGCAGAGCTATCTGCAGATCGCCGGGCGCTGGCGGACGCATGTGCTCTATGCCGCGCTGCGCTCGGACCGGCGCGGACGCACCGACGTGGGCTGAGGGGGCTCCGCCCCCTCGGCGCGTGCCGCGCCTCACCCCGGGGATATTTTCGCCAAGAAGAAGCGGCGGGCCATGCGAGACGACGCGGTGGGGATGCGGCGCATGCGCGGACAGGGGAGGCGGGGCTGACGTTGCGTCGCGCCGGCCTATCTTCCGGTGCAGGAGGTGCCCGAAGATGATCCGATCCGTTCTCGTCCTTGTGCTGGCGGCCATGCTTGCGCCCCAGCCCGCCGCGGCGCAAGAGCGCCGTCCGAGTCATTGCATCGCCATCGCCGAGTCCGAACCGGGGCTGCGCTATGGCGGCGAATGGCCGATGCAAGAGGTCGCGCGGGCGATACCGGCCAGCCTGTCGGGGGCGCTGCCCGAGCATAGCGTGCGGCTGCATTACATTTCCCATGCCTCGTTCCTGCTGCGCACCGGGGGTGGGCTGACCGCCGTGACCGATTACACCGGGTTCATCGGGTCGACCGCGCTGATCCCCGATGTGGTGACGATGAACCATGCCCATTCCACCCATTGGACCGCCAATCCCGATCCGGGCATTCCGCATGTGCTGCGTGGCTGGGGCGAAGAGTTCGGCGCCGGGATCGAACATCATCTCGACCTGGGCGAGATGCTGGTGCGCAATGTCTCGACCGATATCCGCTCGGGGCGGTCGCTGGACGAGCCACGCGGCAACTCGATCTTCGTCTTCGAGGTGGCGGGATTGTGCATCGGCCATCTGGGGCATCTGCATCACGTGCCCACCGACGAACAATTCGCCGCGCTGGGGCGGCTGGATGTGGTGATGGCACCGGTGGATGGCGGCTACACGCTGCGGCTGGAGGACATGATCTCCTTGCTCAAGCGGCTGAGATCCTCGGTGGTCTTGCCGATGCACTGGTTCTCGGGCTACTCGCTGGCGGAGTTCCGCGCCGGGATGGAGGACGATTTCGCCATCGTGGATGCGGAGCAGCCCTGGATCGACGTGTCGCTCGCCACGTTGCCCGATCGGCCCACGGTGGTGTTCCTGGAGCCGGCCTGGCTGCGCGACGACGCGGAGTGAAGCCGCGAAAGGACATCCGCCCATGACCCTTGCTCCCGCCGATGCGCGCTTCGCCGAGCGGCTGGCCGCCGACCTGCCCGCCCGGGCCCTCGGCCTGCCCGAACCGCGCCACCTGGAGGAGCCGCGCGGGCGCTGGGCCGGGCAGGCGGGGCTGCTGGTCCGGCCCGAGACCACGGGGCAGGTGGCGGCGGTGGTGCGCGCGGCGGCGCAGATGGGCGTGGCGCTGATCCCCTATGGCGGCGGCACCGGGCTGGTGGGCGGGCAGGTGATGCCCGACGGCCCCGCGCCCGCGCTGCTGTCGCTGGAACGCATGGCGGCGATCCGCGATCTCTACCGCGAAGAGAACGTGCTGGTGGCGGAGGCGGGCGCGGTGCTGGCCGACGTTCAGGCCGCCGCGCGGGGGGCGGGCCTGTTGTTCCCGCTGTCGCTGGCCTCGGAGGGGACGGCGCGGATCGGCGGGCTGCTCGCCACGAACGCGGGCGGCGTGAACGTGCTGCGCTACGGCAATGCGCGGGACCTGTGCCTGGGGCTGGAGGCGGTGCTGCCGGACGGGTCGGTCTGGCACGGGCTGTCGCGGCTGCGCAAGGACAACATGGGCTATGATCTGCGCGACCTGCTGATCGGCGCGGAGGGCACGCTGGGCGTGATCACCGCGGCCTCGCTCAAGCTCTTCGCGCAGCCCGCCGGAGAGGGCACCGCCTTCCTGGCGGTGGAAAGCCCCGAGGCCGCGCTGCGCCTGCTGTCCATGGCGCGGGCGCGCATGGGCGAGGGGGTGAGCGCCTTCGAGCTGATGCATCGTCAGGGTTTCGATTTCCTGGCCGAGAAACTGCCGGACACGCGCCTGCCCTGGCGCGAGCCGCCGGACTGGGCGGTGCTGATCGAGGTCGGGCTGGCGCGGGGGCTGGACCCGGCGGAGGCGCTGGAGGCGCTGTTCGCCGAGGCGCTGGAGGGCGGGCTGGTCCAGGACGGGCTGATCGCCCAGAGCCAGGCCCAGCGCGACGCGTTCTGGGCGGTGCGCGAGCGGATCCCCGAGGCCAACCGGCTGATCGGGGCGGTGTCGAGCCACGATATCTCGGTGCCGGTCGGGGCCGTGCCCGAATTCATTGCCCGTGCGCCCGAGGCCCTGGCGCGGATTGGCGCGTTCCGGGTGAACTGTTTCGGCCATCTGGGGGATGGGAACCTGCACTGGAACGTGTTCCCGCTGCCCGGGCGCAGCCGGGCCGATCACGAGTCCCAGCGCGACGCGATCAAGGCCTGCGTGCATGACCTGGTGCATGCGATGGGCGGATCGGTCAGTGCCGAGCACGGGGTGGGTCGCCTGAAGGTCGACGACCTGGAGCGTTATGGCGATCCGGCCCGGCTGGCGGCAATGCGCGCCATCAAGGCGGCGCTGGACCCGCGCGGGATCATGAACCCGGGCGCGGTGCTGCGGGCGGGCTGACGCCTCGCCCGGGCGCTCCGGTTGCGGCTCCGGCCCTGATGTGCGAGGTCCGGCGGTTCCATGTGAGCCGACCGGGAGAGCCCGATGACCCAGCTGACCGCCCGCCCCAATGCCCCTTTCGATCTCGCCCCGCTGGCGGGGCTTCTGGTCGAGGCCGAAGACCTGGCACTGGTCAATCCCAATGCGCAGCGCCCGTTCGATGCGCGGGAATGGCAGGAGAAATGGCTGAACGAGCCCGACGACGCCTCGTTCTACGTGCTGGACGAGGCGGGCCGCGAGGTGGGGTTCTTCGCGCTGCGGGTGGGAATCGGGCCGGAGGTGCGGCACCTGGCCTATGTCTTCCTGGCCCGCGAGATGCGGGGCGGCGGCGGGGCACAGCTTGTGGCGCTTGTGGAAGAGGCCGCGCTGGGCCTTGGCGCGCTATCGGTCTCGCTCAAGGTGGAGCTGGATAACGGCCCGGCCGTGAATGCCTATCTTTCGGCCGGCTACGAGGAGTTGGGGCGCCGTGGCGGCATGGCCACAATGCGGCGCGATCTGCGCTGATCGCCCCGGCCTATTGCCGGGCGATATCGGAGAGCCGGCTCTGCCAGAGAAGATTGTTCCGTTGCGCCGCGTCCAGCCCGCGCATCAGCGATAGCCGCATGACGGGCTTGCGCAGGGTGGCATCGCAGAGCGCCAGCCGCTCGGTGCCCAGATCGTCGCAAGCGACCGAGGCGCTGAGCGCCACCACCGGCACCTGCGGCGCCTGTTCGCGGAACAGCACCAGCGAATCGATCGCCTCTCCGATGTCGCGCCCGTCGTCCAGATCGACGATCAACGCGCTCCATTCGTCGGGATTGGTGGCGACGGCTTCGAGCATCTCCTCGATCCCGTCGGAGACATGGACTTCGCATCCATCCTCCGAGAGGCGCCGGGCGAGCGACCCGGCCACCGGGCTGCGCGGGGCGGCAAGCGCGATCCTGTGATGCGCCGCACAGGGGGCGGCGGTGCCGGTATCGGTAATCACGTCCCAGCGGGCCAGGATACTGTCGGCCAGCCCCTGCGGCTCCGACGCATCGGGGGGGGACGGCCGCGTGCGCGGACCCGGGGTCAGGGATGGACCGGATTCGGTCAAGGCCAGCGCGGTGCCGATCACCGTTCCCAGGACGAGCACCTGAGCGGCGATCGCATAGCCCAGCGCTGCCCAGAGACCCATGCCCAGCAGCAGGACGCCGATAAACACGGCCACGCCCAGGACCGATGCCAACACTACACCCATGACGGCCGGCCCCGGACGTTCGACCGGGAAGACCGGCTCTTGCAGGGGCCGATCGCCCTCCTGCTGAACCTCGGTCTGTTCAGAGTGCTTTATGACAGGAGTCCATCTCATCTGGATCAATGCAACCGCGGCCAAGTGGATCCGGTTTCCCGAGTTTAGCCGGAATCTCCTGTTTTGGGAACGTTTTATTCATCTTGAAAATCATATCGAATATTGATTGGCCATAATCCGCTCGGAATGCGTGACTTTCCGACGCAACCGACAGTATTGAGCGGAGGTTCCCGGCGTCGATCACGAGTCCGTGAAAAAAGGATCTTCAGTCATTCATTTCCGGCGGCTGGCGACGGCGCAGGGGCCTACAGCCCCTCGAAGGCACAAAGTGCGTGCACGTCCATATCCAGCGCCTCCAACCGTTTCCGGCCTCCCAGGTCGGGCAGGTCGATGATGAAGGAGCAGCCCACGATCCGGCCGCCCAGCCGCTCGATCAGCTTGATGCCGGCCTCGGCAGTGCCGCCAGTGGCAAGAAGATCATCCACCAGGAGCACGGTTTCGCCAGCCGCGATGGCATCGTCATGCATCTCAACCACGGCCTCGCCATATTCCAGCGTATAGGCCTCGGAAATGGTGGCGGCGGGCAGTTTGCCCTTCTTGCGCACCGGCACGAAGCCGCAGCCCAACTGATGCGCGATGGCGCCGCCCAGGATGAAACCGCGCGCTTCCAGCCCCACCACCTTGTCGATGCGCTGGCCGGCATGGGGATGCAGCATCTGGTCCACAGCCATGCGGAAGCCGCGCGCATCGGCGAACAGGGTCGTCACGTCGCGGAACAGGATTCCCTCGTGCGGGAAGTCGACGATGGTGCGGATGTAATCCTTGACGGTCTTCATGGGGCGGTCCTCGGCTCGGGATGTCGCGCGGGGAGTATCATCATGATCGGCCCGATCAAGGCCGCTCTGGCCACGGAGTCGCTGCATCGGCTCTTGCGGATCGGACAGGGGCGTCGGCGTGATCACGGCAGGCCGCGCCAGGTCAGAGCACGCGCCCCGCCACGGCGCGCAGCCGGTTCACCAGCGCCGGGTCGCGCGCCTCGGGCGCGGTGAGGATGGCGTGCTCCAGCGCCCGGTCGCAGCCATGCGGGCAGGGGGCACGGCGGGCGCCCAGCAACTCGGGCAGGGCGCGGATCATGGCGCGGGCGGCATCGGCGTTGCCCTGCACCGTGGCCAGGATGTCGGTGATGTCCACCTCGCCGTGATCGGGATGCCAGCTGTCGTAATCGGTGACCATGGCCACCGAGGCGTAGCAGAGTTCGGCCTCGCGGGCGAGCTTGGCCTCCGGCATGTTGGTCATGCCGATCACATCGGCGCCCCAGGCCTCGCGATACATTCTCGATTCCGCCAGGGTGGAAAATTGCGGCCCCTCCATCGCCAGATAGGTGCCGCCGCGATGCACGGTCACGCCCGTGGCGCGGGCGCCGGCCTCGCAGGCATCCGACAGGCGCTGGCAGGTGGGGTGTGCCACGCTCACATGCGCGACACAGCCCGGCCCGAAGAAGCTTTTCTCTCGCGCGAAGGTGCGGTCGATGAACTGGTCGACGATGACGAAATCGCCAGGTGCCATCGCCTCGCGGAAGCTGCCCACGGCCGAAACCGAGATCACGTCGGTGACGCCCAGGATCTTCAGCGCCGCGATATTGGCGCGATAGGGCACCGAGCCGGGCGTGTGGGGATGACCGCGCCCGTGGCGCGGCAGGAAGGCCAGGCGCAGGCCGTCCAGCGTACCGGTGAAGATCGCGTCCGAGGGCGTGCCGAAAGGCGTGTCCACCTGCTGCCAGGTGGCGTCTTCCAGCCCCTCGATCTGGTAGACGCCCGAGCCGCCGATTACCCCGATCATCGTATCCGTCATGCCTGTCATCCCTTGCCTGCCGCGCGCATCTTGCCGCGTGCCCGGGGTGAAGAAAAGCCGCATTCCGATCGCCGTGGCGCCCGTGTGACCTGCTGTCGCGGGGGGGGCGGCCCGGCAGGTGCGCATTGCCGCCCGCTACCGGATCCGGTCGCGCAACCGGCGCAGATGCGCGGGCCAGTCCCGGTCGGTCACCGCGGCCTCGCGCACGAGCCAGTCGAAATGCTCCACGAAAGCCTGCACCCGCGCCGTGTCACGGAACGCCAGGTAGTTGCGCCCGACATAGAGCACCGCGAGCAGCGGGCCGAACACCGTCACCGGCGCCGACCAGACCCGCCGCGCGTCGAACAGGAAGATCCGCAGCCGCGGAAAGAAGCTCTCGTAAAGGTCAAGGAAGCGGTCGATCTGCTCGCGCCGGATCTTTGCGGGCAGGCCGGAATAATAGCCCTCGGCGGCGGCGAAACTGTCGATTTCGTAGAGCGGCAGGGCGATCTCGTAATCCGATTGCGCCGCCCGCATCCAGGACAGCCGATCCTGCGAGGCCCCGATCGCCTGCCGCGTGGTGCGGCCAAGATGCGGGGAATATTCCCATTCCAGCATCTCCGGGGTCTTGAGCATGTCGGGCAGGGCGGCGGGGACGTGGCGGATCTTGTAGCCCGCCGCCTCCTTGTGCCAGGCGAAGATCTGTTCGTCCACCAACGCCCTGGGCGCCTCGGTCAATGTCAGCGAATTGGCCATGATCTCGGCCGCGCTCTCGGGCCGGTCCGACAGCGACAGCAGCCAGTCTGCCGAGACCCGCAGCGCGGCGGCGCATTCGCCCACGACCTGCGCGTTGGGCAGGCGTGCGCCCTCGTCCTTGAGAAGTTGCGAAACGGTCGAGCGGTCTACCCCGATCGTCCGGGCCAGCGCGCTTTGCGAGGTCTTCTTGCGCGCCATTGCCTGCCGCAGCCGCTGGCGGAACTGTTCGGCACGCAGTCGCTTGTCCAGAATTTGCGTCATATGGTGATATAAATCACATTCGCGGTCTTTTGTTAATCACATTCCGGGTGCTGCACGCGCGCTCCTGCGGATAGACCCGAGGGAGATCAACACATTGGAGGATGCATGGAGACGCGAGCGCGCACGCTTGTGAAATCCGGTCTGTGGTCGCTGCTCGGGCTGGCGATGATGAGCCTTGTCGGCGTGGCAATGACCGGCTCGGCGGCGCTGGGCGGCGCGATGGCCGCGATCAACGGTGCCGTGGGGCTGGTCTGCTACGTGCTCTACGAACGGGTCTGGGCGCATGTGCGCTGGGGGCGCCGCGATGCGTGAGCGTCACGCCACGGGCGTCGAATGGCCGACCCTGGGCCTGCTGATGCTCAGCTACGGGGTCTGGGCGCTGGGCACCACCTGGGCGGCGGCGGCCTGGCTGCCGCTGGGCATCGCGCTCACGGCGCTGGCGGGGGCGCTGCATTCCTCGCTGACGCATGAGGCGCTGCATGGCCACCCGTTCCGGTCGCCACTGGCCAATGCGCTGCTGGTGTTCCCGGCGCTGACGCTCACGGTGCCGTATCTGCGTTTCAAGGACACCCATCTGGCGCATCATCAGGACGCGACCCTGACCGATCCCTATGACGATCCCGAGACCAATTTCCGCGACCCGGCGGTCTGGGCGAGATTGCCGGCCTGGCGCAGGCGACTGCTGAAAGCCAACAACACGCTGGCCGGCCGGCTGATCCTGGGCCCCGCGATCGGGCAGGCCGGCTTCATGGCGGCTGACTGGCGCGCGGCCCGGGCGGGCGACCGGCGGGTGATGCTGGGCTGGGCGCTGCATCTGCCGGCGGTGGCGCTGGTGCTGGCCTGGATCGCACAGGCGGGCGCGATGCCCTGGTGGGCCTTCGCGCTGTCGGTCTACCTGTCGCTGTCGATCCTGAAGATCCGCACCTTCCTGGAACATCGGGCGCACCAGAAGGCCCGCGCCCGGACCGTGATCATCGAGGATCGTGGGCCGCTGGCGCTGATCTTCCTCAACAACAACCTGCATGTGGTGCACCACATGCACCCTCGCGTGCCCTGGTACCGGCTGCCGGCGCTCTATGCCGCGCATCGCGAGCGCTACCTCGCGCGCAACGACGGCTACCGCTATGCCTCTTATGCCGAGGTGTTCCGGCAGTACTTTTGCCGTGCCAAGGACCCGGTGTCGCATCCACTCTGGCCCGCCGGCTGAAAAAGCAGCGTGGTGGTCGGGGCTTCGCGGGTCGGGCTGAACCCGCGGCCGGGCTGCCGCTCATTCCCTCATCGGGCGGCCATGCAGGCGCAGGAACAGGCTTTCCTCGTCGGTATTGCGGAAGAACGGCACCGAGGGCGGTGGCCCCGGTGACTGCACCCGCGCCGCGACCTCGGCCAGCACGACCTCGGTGATGAAGGGCAGATCGAACTCGCGCGCACGGGCCAGCGGAATCCATTGCAGATGAGACAGTTCGTCCTGCGCGGCCGAGAAATCGTCCGGGTCGCCCGCCAGCGCGGCCGCATCCACCAGAAAGAACCGCGCGTCGAAACGGCGTGGCCGGCCGGGCGGCGTGATCGCGCGGAACACGAAGTTCAGCCCGTCGGCCGCGGGAACATGGCCGCGCGCGGCGAACGAGGCCCAATCGTCGGGCGGCGTGCCGGGCCAGAGGCCGCGGCGCCCGAGGATCAGCCCGGTTTCTTCCCACAATTCGCGCACGGCGGCTGCGGCCAGCGCGGTGGCCAGCGACGGCTCGGCCTGTTCGGCCAGCCGGGTGGCGCAGACCGGGCCCAGCGGCGCGGCCAGCGGAATCGCCGCGTCGCGCGCATCGACCGCGCCGCCGGGAAAGACGAACTTGTTCGGCATGAAGGCCGCGTTCGCGCCGCGCTGGCCCATCAGGATCGCGGGCTCGGTGTCGCGGTCGCGCAGCACGATTACCGAGGCCGCGTTGCGAATCGCGGCCTTGTCGATGGTGGATTGCCCGCTGTCGGGCCGGTCGGGCGGATCGCTGCGCATCGGGTTCCCATTGCTGCCGGGGATCAGGGCGTGTTTCCGAAGCCGTGCAACTGGCGCGCCCACTGGAAGGCCACGATCACCCCTTTCAGTCGAGGCAAGAGATACAGCGACAGGGCCACGCAGCCAACCGCGAAGATCGAGAACAGCACCAGGGGTTCGGGCCGCCATGTGACGAAGGTGACATGCAGGGCCGGCGCCATGAGGTGGCCCACGATGAGAATCGTCAGATAGGCCGGCCCGTCATCGGCGCGATGATGGTGCAGGGCTTCGCGACAGACCGGGCAGCTTTGCCGCACCGTCAGATAGCTCGACAGCAGCGGGCCCTTGCCGCAACGCGGGCAGCGCCGGCGCCAGCCCTTGCGCAGGGCAGGCCACATGGCCCGCGGTTCCTCCGCGGTCTCGTAGGTTGTCTGAGTCATGTTCGATCCTCGCCTCCGGTTCGATAGAGTGCGCGTCGGATCGATCGAGGAAAAGGTGACAGCCTGCCCTTGCGTCGCCATGTCGCAAAAGGTGCCGCCGCAGCGCATCTTTTCGCGCCCGGGTTTTGCGACGGGATTCCCGCGCGCCGCCGTATCAGCTTTCGGAAACGGGCCGAAACGCCGGTTCCGTTTCGCAAGCGACAGACGATCCCAAGGAGTACAGGCTGATGACACGCAAGATCCTGATGACCACCCTTGCCGCCCTCGCACTGGGCGCGACCGCCGTGCAGGCCGGTCCCGCCAACGGTGAGGGACCACGCGGACCGGCTTTCGAGCGGATGGATGCCGATGGCGACGGCCGGATCTCGGAGCAGGAGCGCGAGGCCGCCCGGGAGGCACGGTTCGCCGAGGCCGATACCGATGGCGACGGCAAGCTGACCGCCGCCGAAATCGCCGCCGCAGCCGAGGCTCGCCTGGCGCAGCGCCGGGCCGACCGGGCGGCGCGCCTGGTCGATCGGCTGGACAGTGACGGGGATGGCGCGCTGAGCGCCGAGGAACTGGCCGCCGAAGGGCCGCGGCGGATGTTCGATCGGCTCGATGCCGACAACGATGGCGCCTTGTCGCGCGAGGAATTCGCGCAGATGCGCGAGATGCGCCGGATGCGCGAAGGACGTCACGGCCCTCATCGCGGCCATGGCTGGATGGGCGGCCAGGGCTGGCGCCACTGAGGCCGGAACGGGGGCTGCAATCCGCGGCCCCCGCCGATTGCGCAACCCGACGCGCGGGACTAGGCAGCAGGAATGAAGATGGCCCTGGATGCCGGAACCGAGCAGGATGACGAGGCCCTGCTGGCGCTTTACGCGCGAGGCGACCGTGCGGCGGCGCGCCTGCTGACGGTGCGGCTGCTGCCTCGCGCCTATTCGCACGCGCTGCGGGTGCTGGGCGACGGCGCCGAGGCCGAGGACGTGGCGCAGGAGGCCATGCTGCGGCTGTGGCGCATCGCGGCGGAGTGGCGTGCCGGCGAGGCGAAGGTGACGACCTGGCTCTATCGGGTGGTGGCCAATCTCTGCATCGACCGGTTGCGCGCGAGGCGGCGGCGCGGCGCGGTTGCGCTTGACGCGGTGCCCGAGCCGGAGGACGCCGCCGCCGGCGCGGTGCAGCGGCTGGAGGCGCAGGATCGAGAAGCGGCACTTCAGGCGGCGCTCGACGCCCTGCCCGAACGACAGCGCCAGGCGGTGGTGCTGCGGCATATCGAAGGGCTCGGCAATGCCGAGATCGCCGGTATCATGGACATCAGCGCCGAGGCGGTGGAGAGTCTCACCGCCCGGGGCAGACGGGCGCTGGCGGCCCGATTGGCGGGCCGGCGCGCGGAACTGGGGTTCGAGGATGGCTGACACCGAACGCAACGAGATCGACGGGCTGCTGGAGGCGCATTTCGCCGCCGCCCGGCAGGCCAGGCCGCCCGAGGCGCTGCTGGCGCGGGTTCTGGCGGATGCCGAGGCCATGCGCCCGGTCGGAGGTGCGGCGAAGGTGGCACCCCACACGGCGGTGCGGGGCGGGGCCTTGGCGCGGCTGCGCGCGCTGCTGGGGGGCTGGCCTGCCCTGGCTGGCCTGGCCGCGGCCACGCTTGCCGGGCTGTGGATCGGGGTGGCCGCGCCCTCGGCGCTCGGCGAGGGCTGGGTGGGCCTCGTGCCCGGGCCCGAGGCGGGTTTCGAACTGGCGTTGGGGGAGGGCTGAACCATGGCCGATCTGCAGGGAACCGACCGTACGCCCCGCCGCTGGGTCCGCTGGCTTCTGGTGGCCTCGCTGGCGGTTAATCTCCTGGTGCTGGGCACGGCGGCCGGGCTGGGTGTGGCCCTGTTGCGTGGCAATGGGCCGGCGGCCGGGGCGCATGACGCGGCCTGGCCCTATGTCGCGGCATTGGCGCGCGAGGACCGCCGCGCCATGGGCCGCGCGATCCGGGCCGAGATGGTCGCGCAGGGTTTCACCCGCGCCGAGCGCCGGGCGCGCTACGAGGAGGCGGTGGGACTGCTGCGCGCCGAACCGTTCGACGGGGATGCCTTCTCGGACCTGCTGGCCCGGCAGTTCGCCGCCTCTGCCCGGTTGCAGACGGCCGGCCGCGACGCGCTGGCGACGCGGCTGGAACAGATGAGCCCGGCCGATCGCGAGGCCTATGCGGCGCGGCTGGAAGAGGCGCTTGCCCGCGGCGGCCGCCACCGTGGCGGCGATCGGGGCGAGGGCCGAAAACCGCAGGCACCGGACTGAGCCCGGGGCACCGGTTGGCGCGCTTCGGACCTGTTGCCGCCGGCAGGGCAAAGGGATCGCCTCGCGCATCTGGAAAGCCCCGCCATGCGGACACTCGATCAGGCGGCGTCTCGGCGCCGCGCCGCCCGGCTCTCTCGCCCCTGCCCCGGGGCCAGTCGGAGGGTGTCGTCGCCCGGGCGATGCAGGCGGTATCGGCCTGCCCCCGGAGCGGTTGGCGCCATGCGGGAGAGGTGTGTCCCCGCCGGGATGCGTGCTGCCGGTGTCGGCTCTCTTGCCATCCAGGGCGGGCGTCAGGCCGCGGGCCGGCCCAGCGTGACCATGTTGCGCCCACGCCGTTTCGCGCCGTAAAGCGCCTGGTCCGCTTCGCGCAGCAGCCGGTCCGGGCAGGCGGCCTGCGGATCTCGATCGGTCAGCAGCGCGACTCCGACCGACATCGTCACGGGAATGCCATCGGGCAGGCCGGCCAGCGGCACCGGACGGGCAGCGACCAGACCGCATAGCTTGCGGGCGGCGCATTCGGCCTCAACACCGTGCAGACCGCCCATCACCACCAGGAACTCCTCTCCGCCCAGGCGCGCGGCCATGTCGCCGGGGCGCAGCGCCGCGCGCATCCTGCGCGCGACCTCGACCAGCACCGCATCGCCGGCCGCATGGCCGTGGCGGTCATTCACCTTCTTGAAATGGTCGAGATCGGCGACCATCACGGCGCAGCCGTGACCGGCGCGCTGCGCGGCCTCGGCGATGCGGGCGAGTTGCGGCAGCGCGTAGCGACGATTGTAGAGCCCGGTCAACGGATCGACCATCGCCGCGCGCAGCCCGTTCCGCAGCGCCGCGCGCTGCCTGGCGGCACGCCGCGCATCGGCCACCAGCGCCCGCAGCCGCAGGGCCAGTTCCTCGGCGTCGAACGGCCCGGCCAGCGCATCGCCGGCGCCCAGATCCAGCGCCCGGGCGGCCAGGTCCGAAGCGCCCCTCGGCGCCAGGGCCAGCAGCGCGGCCTTGCGGGTTTCGGCCTGGACGCGCAGCGCCGGCAC
>JBKHDP010000047.1:0-16421 GCA_046541255.1 Paracoccaceae bacterium
AGGCGCCGCGCTCCGGAGCGGCGCGGGGCGAGGCGCTTGCCGATCCGAAACTCGCCATGGGCTTGCGGGGCGTCAAGGACTGGTCCACCCAGCATCCGTTTCTGGACCTGATGAAGACGGCCCGGCCCTGGATCGGCCACAAGCCAGGGCAATGGGGCGGTTTCACCGGCGAGGATCTACGTGCCGGCGGCTATCTCGACGCGCAGGGCTGGCCCCGCGCCCTGCCCGAGGATGCGCAGCGGCTGGAGGCGCTGGTGCTGACCGATCAGCCCGCGGAAGCCGAGGGGCTGGCCGGGACCTATGTGCTGCGCTGGAAGGGCGAGGGCGAGGTGCAGGTGGCGGGACGCTCGCGCCTGGTCTCGCACCGGCCGCACGAGATCGTGTTCAACTACACGCCCGGCGAAGGGCTGGTCGGGGTGCGGGTGCTGTCCACCGACCCGGAGGGTACCGGCGATCATGTCCGCGACATCACGCTGGTCCGGCAGGAGCATCTGGCGCTGCACGAGGCCGGGGCGCTGTTCAACCCGGACTGGATCGACCGCGTTGCGGATCTGCGCGCGGTGCGTTTCCTGGACTGGATGGCCACCAACGGCTCGGAGGAGACGGGCTGGGAGGATCGGCCGCGCGTCTCCGATGCGACCTATGCCTGGCGCGGCGTGCCGTTGGAGGTGATGCTGCGCCTGGCCAACGAGATCGGGGCCGATCCGTGGTTCACCCTGCCGCACAAGGCCGATGACGATCACATACGCCGCTTCGCCCGGGCGGTGCGCGCCGGGCTGGACCCGCGGCTGGTGGCGCATGTGGAATGGTCCAACGAGGTATGGAACGGCATTTTCCCGCAATTCGACTGGGTGCGGGAACAGGCCGCCGCCCGCTGGGGCGACGCTGCCGGAAACGATGCCGGGATGCAGTTCGCCGGCGCGCGGGCCGCGGAGGTGATGCGGATCTGGACCGAGGTTTTCGGCGACGCGGCGCCGGAGCGGTTGAAACGGGTGGTGGCGGTGCATACCGGCTGGCCGGGGCTGGAAGAACCGCTGCTGGAGGCGCCGCTCTGGGTGGCGGAAGAGCCCGGACGCGCCCCGCCGGTGGACTGGTTCGATGCCTATGCCGTCACCGGTTACGTGGGATACGAGCTGGGCCGCGACGAATGGGCGCCCCGTATCCTGGAATGGCTGGAGGAGGAGAGCCGCGAGGCCGTCGTGACCCGCGCCGCACAGGTGATCCGCGACGGCTCGATGCAAGAGCGCACGGGGCAGCAATGGGCGCATCACGCCGAGGTGGCCCGCCGACACGGGCTCGAACTGCTGATGTACGAGGGTGGCACCCATGTCGTCGGGCATGGCCGCTGGGTGCGCGATGACACGCTCACCGAGTTCTTCACCCATTTCAACTATACCGAGGAAATGGGCGCGATCCACCGCGAGCTTCTGGACCGCTGGCGCGATGTGGGCGGCACCTTGTTCAACGCCTTCGTGGATGTGTCCGGCCCGTCGCAATGGGGAAGCTGGGGCGCGCTGCGCCATCTGTATGACGAGACGCCGCGCTGGCGCGAACTGATGACCTATAATGCCGAGGCGCCCGGTTGGGGAGAGACGCGCGCAGCCGGCGCCTTCCTGCATGGCGTCACCCGCTTTGCCTCTGACGCCGGCGAGCGGCTGGAGGGCACGCCGGAGGAGGACAGCCTGATCGGCGGGCCGGGCGACGATACGCTGGTCTCGCATGGCGGGGCCGACCGGCTGCATGGCGGGCCGGGGCAGGATGTGGCGGTGCTGCCCGGCAACGCCGCGGATTATGTCTTTCGCCGCAATGACGGGGCCGTGCTGGCCGAGGGCCCGGAGCATGTCAGCCGCCTGCTGGAGGTCGAGAAGATCCGCTTCGCCGACGATCCGGGCCTCACCTTTCTGACCTCTTCCCTGCCATGAAATCGCCGCCTTGCGCGTGTGTCCTTCCCCGAACCCCGGGTCCGCGATCGCCCGCGCCGGTCGGCTCGGAAAACGGAAGATGACACCATGACCGCGCAAGCCGCCGCGCCGCCCGAAGACCTGCCTGGCCTCAGCGTCATCATCCCCGCCAATGACGAGGCGGAGACGATCGGGGCCTGCCTCTCGGCGCTGCTGGACAGCACCTTGCCCAGGGGCATGCCCGTCCAGGTGATCGTGGCGGCCAATGGCTGCACCGACGATACCGCCGCCCGGGCCCGGTCCGTCGGTGGGCAGGCCGCGGCGCGCGGCTGGCTGCTGCAGGTGCTGGACCTTCCCGAGGGCGGCAAGCCGGGCGCGCTGAACGCCGCCGATGCGGTGGCCTCCGGCCCGCTGCGCGTCTATCTCGATGCCGACGTGATCGTGAGTCCCGACCTGCTGGTGCAGATCGGTCGCGCGCTGGCCGTCGATGCGCCGCGCTGGGCCAGCGGCACGGTGCGCATCCCGCGTGCCCAAAGCCGCCTCACCCGGGCCTATGCCCGCATCTATCGACGGGTGCCCTTCATGACGCGGGGCGTGCCGGGCTGCGGCCTGTTCGCGGTCAACGCCGCCGGACGTGCCCGCTGGGGCGCGTTTCCGGATGTCATCGCCGACGATACCTTCGTACGGCTTCACTTCACACCGGACGAGCGGATCGGCCTGCCGGCGTCCTATGACTGGCCGCTGGTCGAGGGCTGGGCGAATCTGGTGAAGGTGCGGCGGAGGCAGGATGCCGGAGTGGCCGAGATCGCCCGGCGCTTCCCCGAACTGCTGCAACGCGACGACAAGCCGGCGCTGGGCGCCGGCGGCATGGCAAGACTTGCGCTGTCTGACCCGCCCGGCTTTGCCGTCTATGCGGGGGTCGCGCTGGCGGTGCGCGCCACCCGGCACCGGCGCGACGGCTGGAGCCGCGGGCGATGAGTGGCATCGCACGGGTTTTCGCGGGCACGTCGCTGCGGGCGCGGGCGCTGCGCGGGGCGGGTATTTCCGTGTTGGGATTCGGCGGGCAACAGGCGCTGCGGCTGGCCTCGAACCTGATTCTCACGCGCCTGCTGTTTCCCGAGGCTTTCGGGATGATGGCCCTGATCGCGGTGATCCTGACCGGCCTGCAGATGTTCTCCGACGTCGGCGTGACGCCTTCGATCATGCAGAGCAGCCGCGGCGACGAGCCGGATTTCCTGAACACGGCCTGGACGATCCAGGTGATCCGCGGCGGGCTGCTGTGGCTGGCGGCCTGCGCCCTGGCCTGGCCGTTCGCGGCGCTCTACGACGCGCCGGAACTGACGCAATTCCTGCCGGTGGCGGCGCTGGCGCTGCTGGTGCAGGGCTTCAACCCGACCCGCAAGGACAGCGCCGGCCGCCACCTGCTGCTGGGGCGGCTGACAACGCTGGAGCTTGCGGCACAGGTGATCGGCTTGATCGCGGCGATCGGGCTGGCCTGGGCGCTGCAATCGGTCTGGGCGCTGGTGATCTCGGGGCTGGTGGCGGCGGTGGCGCAATTGCTGCTTTTCAGCCGCTACCTTCCGGGCCAGCCCAACCGTTTCCGCTGGGAACGCCGCGCGGCGACCGAGCTGATCGGCTTCGGCAAGTGGATCTTCCTGTCCACCGTCGCGGGGTTCCTGTTCAACCAGGGCGACAAGCTGCTGCTGGGAAAGTATCTCGCGCTGGGGATCTTCGGCATCTACAATATCGGCTATTTCCTCGCGAGCTTTCCGCTGATCCTTGGCCGGATGGTCACGCAGCGCATCCTGATCCCGATCTACCGGGAAAAGCCGCCGGCCGCCTCGCGCGAGAATTTCCTGAAGCTGCGCAAGATGCGGGCGCTGGTGACGCTGGGCCTGCTGGCGATGCTGGGCACCTTCGCCGCCTCGGGCGTCTGGCTGGTCGAACTGCTCTACGATGACCGCTATGCGCTGGCCGGCCCCGTCGTGGTGCTGCTGGCCGCGGGACAGGTGCCGATGCTGGTGGGGCTGACCTACGACCAGGCCGCGCTGGCCGCGGGCGATTCACGGCGCTTCTTCGTGCTGGCGGCGGCGCGCGCGGTGCTGATGCTGGGTGCGCTGCTGGCGGGGCTGGAACTGGCCGGCCTCATGGGGGCGCTGATCGGGCAGGGCGTGGGCTATGCGCTGATCTATCCGGTGATCGTGTGGCTGGCGCGGCGCGTGGGCGCCTGGGACCCGCTGCACGACGCGGTGTTCCTGGCGCTGGGCCTTGCACTGGCGGCGCTGGCGGTCTGGTGGAACTTCGACGCGGTCGCGATGCTGGCCGTGAGCGGAATCGCGCCGTGACGCGGTGACTCGGTCGTGCGCAAAGGATAGGGTCTTTTCATGTGGATTCGGCGTGCGTTTCGGGCCAGCCGGTTTCGGGGCAATTTGAACCAGTGCCATAAAAATCCCCAATTTTCGTGCAGACTCCTCGTTCAACGGAGTGTGAGTGCTGTCGATGGCCCCTGAGACTTACCCGAGCGACTCGGCCGAGACCGATATCGCGATCGTCGGCATGGCGGCGCGTCTGCCCGGCGCGGCGAGTATCGACGATTATTGGCAGATGCTGCGCGAGGGTCGCGCTGCCATTCGCCGGATGTCCGAGGACGAGTTGCTGGAGGCGGGCGAATCCCCCGCGCTGATCCGCAATCGCCACTACGTGCCCTTCGCCGCGCCGCTGGACAGGTTCGCGCATTTCGACGCGGAGTTCTTCGGATTGTCGCCCAAGGAGGCGGCGATCATGGACCCGCAGCACCGCCAGTTCCTCGAATGCGCCTGGGAGGCGCTGGAGGTGGCGGGCCACCCGCCGGACAGCGTTCCGGGGCCGGTGGGTGTGTTCGCCGGCTGCGGGATGGGCAGCTATTTCTACTTCAACGTCTGCTCCAACCCCGACCTGGTGGATGGCGTGGGCATGTTCCTTCTGCGCCATACCGGCAATGACAAGGATTTCCTGTCGACCCGGCTCAGCCATATCCTCGATCTGCGCGGGCCGTCGATCAACGTGCAGACCGCCTGTTCCACCTCGCTGGTGGCCGCGCATTTCGCGGCGCAGGCCCTGCTCAACGGCGAATGCGACATGGCGCTGGCGGGCGGCGTGACGATCGAGCTGCCGCAGGGACGGGGCTATCTGTACAAGGAGGGCGAGATCCTTTCGCCCGATGGGCAATGCCATGCTTTCGACCATCGCGCGCAGGGCACCGTTTTCGGCTCGGGCGTGGGGGTGGTGGTGCTGCGGCGGCTGGCCGATGCGGTGGCGGATGGCGATCACGTCTGGGCGGTGCTGAAGGGGAGCGCCGTCAACAATGACGGGGCCGACAAGGCGGGTTATCTCGCGCCCAGCGTGGGCGGGCAGGCGCAGGCCATCGCCGAGGCGCAGGCCATGGCCGGGATCACCGCCGACACGGTGGATTATATCGAGTGCCACGGAACCGGCACTTACCTGGGCGATCCGATCGAGGTCGCCGCGCTGACCGAGGCCTTCCGCGAGACGACCGATGAAAGCGGGTTTTGCCGCATCGGCTCGGTCAAGACGAATATCGGCCATCTCGACACGGCGGCCGGGGTGGCCAGCCTGATCAAGGCAAGCCTTGCCCTGCATCACCGCGAGATCCCGCCCAGCCTGGGATTCGAGGCGCCCAACCCGGCCATCGAGTTCGAGACCAGCCCGTTCCGGGTGAATGACCGGCTGTCGCCCTTCGTCTCGCACAAGGGGCCGCGGCGGGCCGGGGTGAACAGCCTGGGCGTGGGCGGCACGAATGCCCATGTGGTGCTGGAAGAGGCCCCCGCCCGCGCCCCTTCGGAGGACTCCGACTGGCCGTTCCAGCTGCTGACCCTGTCGGCCCGCAGCAAGGCTGCGCTGGATGGCAATGCAGCCCGGTTGGCCGCGCATCTTCGCGCCCATCCCGAGCAACCGCTGGCCGATGTGGCCTGGACGCTGAAGGAGGGCCGCCGCGCCTTCGAGCGCCGCCGCGTGGTGGCGGCCGAAACCCATGAAGAGGCCGCCGCCCTGCTGGAGGCGAACGACCCGCGCCGCGTCTTCACACATACCCTGGTGGGCGACGATCCGGGCGTGGTGTTCATGTTCCCGGGCGGGGGTGCACAATATGCCGGAATGGCGCGCGATCTCTACGAGACAGAGCCGGTCTTTGCCGAGTGGATGGATCGGGGGCTGGAGATCCTTCAGCCTCGGCTGGATTACGACATCCGGGCGCTGTGGCTGCCCGACCCCGAGGCGCGCGAAGCGGCCGAGCGCCGGCTGACCACGCCTTCGGTGCAATTGCCGCTGATCCTGATCGTCGAGGTGGCGCTGGCCCGCCTGTGGCAGAGCTGGGGGGTGGAACCCGCCGCGCTGATCGGCCATTCCATGGGCGAGAATGCCGCCGCCTGCGTCGCCGGGGTCATGAACTTCGAGGATTGCATCGGACTGGTGCATCTGCGCGGGCAGTTGATGGACGAAACGCCTGCCGGCGGCATGCTGAGCGTGGCGCTGCCTGCCGGGGAATTGCGCGCCCGGCTGGGCGAGGATCTGGACCTCGGGGCAGAGAACGGTCCGGGCCTGTCGGTGGCCTCGGGTCCGCAGGAGGCACTGGACGCCTTGCAGGCCCGGCTGGAGGCCGAAGGCGTGGACTGCCAGCGCATCGCGATCGACATCGCCGCGCATTCGCGCCTGCTGGACCCGGTGCTGGACCGCTTCGGCGATTACCTGCGGTCGATCCGGCTGCACAAGCCGCAGATCCCCATCGTCTCGAATCGCTCGGGCACCTGGCTGACCGACGAAGAGGCGACCGACCCGGACTACTGGGTGGCTCACCTGCGCGGCACCGTTCGTTTCGCCAGCGGCATCACCACGCTGGCCCAGGACCCGGAGCGCGTGTTCCTGGAAGTGGGGCCTGGCAAGGCGCTGTCCTCGCTCGCGCGGCAGGTCGAAGGGGTGGAGGCCAACCAGGTCATCAACACGCTGCGCCATCCCGACGACCCGGTGGCCGACGACCTGTATTTCATGACGACGCTGGGCCGGCTCTGGGCCGTGGGCGTGGGCATCGACTGGGGCCAGATCTGGGGCGAGGCGCGCCGCAACCGCGTGGTTCTGCCCACCTATGACTTCCAGCAGCAGCTCTATTTCATCGCGCCGGGCAAGGCGCAGACGGCGGCCTCAGCACTGCCGATGCGGCGCGAGGATATCGCGGACTGGGGCTGGCAGATGCAATGGCGGCCCCGGCTGGCCGAATGCCTGCACGACGTGGAGGCGGGCGAGCTGGGTCCGCCCCTCACCTGGCTGGTTTTCGCGGACGAGGCGGGGCTGTCGGATCGTGTCACGGCGCGGCTGCGCGGTGCGGGGCACAAGGTGGTCGAGTTGCGCGCCGGCGATGCCTTCGCCCGCGATGGTGATGGCTATATCCTGGCCCCCGAGCGCGGGCGCGAGGGATACGACGCGCTGATCGCCGACCTGATGTTGCGCGGGCTGCCGCCCGAACGGATCGCGCATTTCTGGCTGGTGACGGAGCGCGAGCAATTCCGCCCCGGGTCCAGCTTCTTTCACCGGAATATTGAACAGGGCTTCTACAGCCTGCTGTTCCTGGCGCAGGCGATGGCCGCCGAGGGGCTGGCCCAGCCGCCGCATGTCACCGTCGTGACCTCCGGTGCGGCGCAGGTGCGGTCTGAGCCCTTGGCTTACCCGGAAAAGACCACCGTCGCCGGGCCGGCGCGCGTGATGCCGCGCGAATTGCCCGGTGTCACCTGCGCCACGCTGGATGTGCAACTGCCCGAATCCGCCGCCCGGGGCCGTTTCGGCCGTGCCCGCGCGTCGGCCGCACGCAGGACGGCGATGGGCGTGCTGGCGGATCGCGTGCTGGAGGATCTTCTGGCCGAACCCGCGAACGGCTCCGCGGCACTGCGCGGCGCGCGGCGTTTCGTGCAGCAGCCTGCGGAGGCCCCGCTGGCGCCCGCCCGCGAGCGGGCCCTGCCGGTGGTGCCGGGCGGGGCGGTACTGATCACCGGCGGCTTCGGCGGGATCGGGTTGACCGTGGCGGAACGGCTGATCCGCGATTTCGACAGCAGGATCGTCCTGCTGTCCCGCCGCCCCTTGCCCGACCGCGCCGATTGGCAGGCAGAGCTTGCGCGCCGTGCGCCGACCGATCCGGTGGCGCGCCGGATCGAGGCCGTCATGCGGCTGGAGGCGCTGGGCGGCGACGTGATGGTGGCGCAGGGCGATGTCTGCAACATCGAGGAGATGCGCGACGTGGTGCAGGCCGCCGAGGCGCATTTCGGTACCCTGACCGGGGTGATCCATGCCGCCGGCGTGATCGACGATGCGCCGATGGCGGCCAAGAGCCTGTCCTCGGTCGAGGACGTGTTCACCCCCAAGCTGCACGGCACGCAGGTGCTGGATGCCTTGTTCCCGGACGGGCGGCTGGCCTGGATGGCGCTGTTCTCGTCCACCTCCACCGTCACGGCGCCGGTGGGCCAGGTGGATTACGTCGCCGCGAACGAATACCTAAACGCCTTCGCCCGGGCGCGGGCGGGGGGCAGGACGCGCGTCGTCGCGCTGAACTGGGGGATCTGGAACGAGGTGGGCATGGCCGCCGAGGCCGTGGCCCGCCGCACCGGCGACCTGCCGCCGCCGCCCGACACCGAGGCGGGCCAGCCGCTGCTGGATCGCGCCACCTTCGACGCGGGCGGCAACCGGATCTTCACCTCCGAATGGCGGGCGCGGGACAAGTGGGTGCTGAACGAGCACCGCACCGCGCAGGGCGCGGCGATCCTGCCCGGCACCGGCTACCTGGAACTTGCCGCCGAGGCGCTGCGCGCCCAGGGCGAAGCCGGGGTCTTCGAGATCCGCGATCTGCATTTCCTGCGCCCCCTGCAAGTCGCCGATACAGGCGCGCGCGGGATGCGCCTTCGCCTGGTGCGCAGCGACGCGGGCTACGAGATGGAGGTTCAATCCGCGCTGCGCCACAAGGGCCGCGACGGGTTCGAGCGCAACGCGCAGGCCAGTCTGTCGCTGCTGCCTCAGGCCGCGCCCGCACCGCTCGACATCGCCGCGCTGGAGGCGCGCTGCACCCGCGACCTGGACGAGAACGCCAACGGACTGCCGAGCCCGCAGGAGGCGCATCTGGCTTTCGGCCCGCGCTGGCGGGTGCTGCGGCGCCGGGGCTTCGGCGCGGGCGAGGGCGTGGCCCGGCTGAGCCTTCCGCTCGAGGCGCGGGGCGATGCGGGGTACCTGCTGCACCCGGCGCTGATGGATATCGCCACCGGCTGGGCCATGCCGCTGATCGAGGGTTATGCGCCCTCGCATCTGTGGGTGCCCATGTCCTATGCCCGGGTCCGGGTGCATCGCCCGCTGCCCCCCGAGGTGGTCAGTTGGGTGCGCAATGCCGGGCGGAACACGGCCGAGGGGCCGGTGGCCAGCTTCGACATCACGCTCGCCGCGCCGGATGGCAGCGTCTGCGTCGAGATCGAGGGCTTCCAGATCAAGCGGCTGGACGAGGCGGCGCGCCTCTCCACCCTGCCGCCGCCCGCCGATCACGAGGTGGAGTTCGAGGGCGCGGCCGAGAACCAGCCGCTTTCGCCGGCCGAGGAACGGCTGGCGCACAACCTGAGCCAGGGCATCCTTCCCGACGAGGGGGGCGAGGCCTTCCTGCGGGCGCTTGCGGCGGACCGGGCGCAGGTGATCGTGTCGTCGCTGCCGCTGGATGCGCTGATCGTGCAGGCCGGGCAAGACAGCGGTGCCGAGGCGGCGGGCGGTCAGAAATTCCAGCGCCCCGAGCTCGACTCCGACTACGTGGCGCCGGCGGACGAGATCGAGGAAACGCTGGTCGGTTTCTGGGAAGAGTTGCTGGGTGTCGAGCGCGTGGGCGTCGAGGACGGTTTCTTCGACCTGGGCGGGCATTCGCTGATCGCCGTGCGGCTGTTCGCCAGGATCAAGCGTGCCTTCGGCGTGGACTTCCCGATTTCGGTGCTGTTCGAGGCGCCGACGATCCGCGCCTGCGCCAGGCTGTTGGCCGGGCAGGGCGCGGTGGCGTCCTCGGGTGACAAGGCCGACGCGCCGAAACAGCCCGCGCGCCGCTTCACCCATATCGTGCCGATGCACGAAGGCGAGGGCGGGCCGCGCCGGCCGTTCTTCCTGGTGGCGGGCATGTTCGGCAACGTGCTCAACCTGCGGCACCTGGCCCATCTGCTGGGCACGGACCGGCCGTTCTACGGCTTGCAGGCGCGTGGCCTTTACGGCGGCGACGCCCCGCATCGCGACCTGCGCGAGGCTGCGCGAGACATGATCGCGGAGATGCGGCAGGTCCAGCCCGAAGGGCCCTACCTGCTGGGGGGCTTCTCGGGCGGCGGGATCACCGCCTTCGAGATCGCGCGGCAACTGGAAGACGCGGGCGAGGAGATCGGCATCCTGGTGTTGCTGGACACGCCCCTGCCGAAACGCCGGCCGCTGTCGCGCAAGGATCGCGCGCTGATCCAGTGGCAGGAGCTGACGCGCAACGGGCCGGCCTATCTGTGGCGCTGGGCCGCGAACCGGGTGCGGTGGGAATTTCGCAAGCGCCGGGCCAGGCCCGAGACCGCCACGGATCATGCCTTCCACGATGCCGAGATCGAGGCCGCCTTCCTGGAGGCGGTGGAGAAATACGAGGTCCGGCCCTGGGACGGGCGGATGCTGCTGTTCCGGCCGCCGCTTTCCGGGGTCTGGCAGGTGTCGGAAGGGCGCTGGGTGAATTCCGAACGCGCCTATCTGTTCGAGGACAATGACTGGCGCCGCTTCGTGCCGGGGATCGAGGTGCAGGAGGTGCCGGGAGATCACGATTCGATGGTGCTGGAACCCAACGCCCGGGTGCTGGCCGCGCGGATGAAACGCGCGATCGAGACGGCGGAGCGCGATCACGCGGCGCGGCAGGTGGCCCCGCCGCGACCCGTGAAGGCGGCGGAGTAGACGCATGGCTGGCCCTGTCCTGCTTACCGTCGTTCTGAACTGGCGCACGCCCGAGATGAGCCTCAAGGCCACCGAGGCCGCGCTGCGCGAGATGGCGGGCCTCGAAGGCGAGATCGTGCTGGTGGACAACGACTCGCAGGACGGCTCGTTCGAGACGCTGCGCGACGGCGTGGCCGCGCGCGGCTGGGACCGGGTGCGCGTGGTGCAGTCCGGCCGCAATGGCGGCTTCGGCGCGGGCAACAATTTCGGCATTCGCGCGGGTCTGTCGGACGGGCGGGTCCCGGATTACGTCTATATCCTGAATTCGGATGCCTTCCCCGATCCGGGTGCGATCGCCGCGCTGATGCGGGTGCTGGAGGCCGATTCGAAGCTCGGGTTCGCGGGCAGCTACATTCACGGCCCAGAGGGGGAGCCGCATGTCAGCGCCTTCCGCTTCCCCTCCATCGCGGGCGAATTCGAGGGCGCGGCGCGGCTCGGCCCCGTCTCGCGCTTGTTGAAGAACCATGTCGTGCCGCTGCCGCTGCCCGATCGCACAAGGCCGGTGGGCTGGCTGGCCGGCGCCAGCCTGATGATGCGCCGCAAGGTGCTGGACGAGATCGGGCTCTTCGACGAGACGTTCTTTCTCTATTTCGAGGAAACCGATCTGTGCCTGCGCGCGGCGCGCGCGGGCTGGCCCACCGTCTATGTGCGCGACAGCGAAGTGACGCATATCGGCTCGGTCTCCACCGGGATGAAGACCTGGGCGCGGGTGCCCGGTTTCTGGCTCGATTCGCGCTGGCACTATTTTTCCAAGAACCACGGCGCCGCCTACGCCGCGGCCGCGACGCTGGCGCATGTGGCCGGCGGGCTGATCTGGCGGCTGCGGCGCGCGATCCAGCGCAGCGAGCCGCGCGACCCGCCGCATTTCCTGCGCGATCTTCTGTTTCACGATCTGCGGGCGCTGCTGCGCCGGGGCGCGACGCCTGAGCGCCCGGTGACCTCGTCCCGGCACGTTTCCAATGGAGAGACCCGATGACCCGTTTCAGCGCCATCCTCATCGGCAATGAATCCCTCGCCGTGCAGTGCGGCGAGGCGATTCTGGCCGGTGGACACGAGATCCGGGCGGTGGTCACCCGCACCGACGACATCGCCGACTGGGCGCGCGGCAACGGGCTGCGGGTCGAGACACCGGGCCCGGATCTGGCCCAGCGGCTGGGGCAGGGCGCGGACTGGCTGTTTTCCATCGCCAATCTCGACGTGATCCCCGAGCCGGTTCTGGCGCTTGCCGGTCGGGGGGCGATCAACTTCCATGACGGGCCGTTGCCCGCTTATGCCGGGCTGAACGCGCCGGTCTGGGCATTGTTGAACGGCGAGTCGCGGCATGGCGTGACCTGGCACCTGATCGGTGGCGGCATCGACGAGGGCGACATCCTTGAACAGCGCCTGTTCGACATCGCCCCGGGCGACACGGCGCTGACCCTGAACGCCAGGTGCTACGAGGCCGGGATCGAGAGCTTCGCCACGCTGCTGACGGCGCTGGAAGGCGGCGATCCGCCACGCCGGGCGCAGGATCTGGAGCAGCGCAGCTATTTCGGGCTGGACGCAAGGCCCCCGGCAGCGGCGCGGCTCGATTTCACCCGCGATGCGGCGGAGCTGGCGCGGATCGTGCGGGCGCTGGATCATGGCGACTATGCCAACCCGCTGGCCTGCCCCAAGATCGAGGCGGCGGACCGCGTCGTGCTGGTGGGCCAGGCCCGGGAGGCCGAAGGCGCAGGCGCGCCCGGCACGGTGCTCGAGGTCTCCGAGACCGGGCTGCTGGTGGCCTGCGGTACCGGTGCTCTGCGGCTGGGCGTGTTGCGAGACAACGACGGCGCGCCGGTGGACCTGGCAACGCAGGTCAGGCCCGGCGACGTTCTGGCCTCTCCCTCGGCGGCGGAGGCCGAGGCTCTGGACGCCGCCTTGGCACGGATCGCACGGGGCGAGCCCTGGGTGCGGCGGCGCCTGCAGGTGCTGGACCCGGGCACGCTGCCGCTGGGTGCCGGTGGCGGGGTGGTCGCGCAGATCGCGTTGAACCTGCCGCCGATGGCGGAGGCGCGGCTGATGGCCCTGGCCGCCGCCTGCATCGCGGGCAGCATGGGCGCGTCTGAATGCGACCTCGCCTTGAGAGACGAGGCGATCGCGCGCGGCGCGCGCCCGGGCTATGTCAGCGGCTGGGTGCCGGTGCATTTCGGCGGCGCCGTGGCCTTCGGCGAGGCGGCGCGGCGCTTCGAGGCCGAAGTGGCGCAGGCCCGGCGGGCCGGTGGCTTCGCGCTCGATCTGCCGGCGCGCGACCCGGCGATCACGGGTGCCGTGCCGCAGGCGGGGCTGGACCTGTCCGGGGCGCGTGGTCTTATCCCCGGCACGGGCCTGACGCTAAAGCTCGGCGAGGCCCCGGCGCTGCATTACGACGACCGCGCGCTGAGCCCGGCCATGGCGGCGCTGCTGGCCGCAAGGTTGGAACATCTCGCCCGGGCCGAGGGGCTGGATGCCGCGCCGCTTTCGGCCCTGCCACTGGTGCCCGAAGGCGAGCGGCGCCAGCTGGCGGCCTGGAACGCCACCGAAACCCCGTTCGAGGCCGAAACGATCCACCACCTGTTCGAGCGCCAGGCCGCGCGCACCCCGGACGCGGTGGCGCTGTCCTTCGAGGGCGAGGATCTGAGCTATGCGCAGCTTGACGCGCGGGCCAACCGCGTGGCGCATGTGCTGCGCGGCATGGGCGTGGTGCCGGGTACGGTGGTAGGCCTCTGCACCCGCCGATCGGTGGACATGATCGCCGGGGCGCTGGGCATCCTGAAGGCGGGCGGGGCCTATCTGCCGCTCGATCCGGCCTATCCCGCCGACCGGCTGGCACTCTATCTCGAGGACAGCGCCGCGCCGGTGGTGGTGACGCAATCCGCGCTGGTGCCCGAGCTTCCGCCGCACCGCGCCGATATTCTGTGCCTCGACACCGATCCGCGGCTTGCCACGGCCCCCGCGACCGACCCGGAAGGCGGCGCCACGCCGGACGATCTGGCCTACCTGATCTACACCTCCGGCTCCACCGGGCGGCCCAAGGGCGTCATGGTGGAGCATCGCAACGTCGCGAATTTCTTCCGCGGCATGGATGAGGTGATCGACCACGACCCGCCGGGCGTCTGGCTGTCGGTGACCTCGCTCAGCTTCGACATCTCGGTGCTCGAGCTGTTCTGGACGCTGGCGCGCGGCTTCAAGCTGGTGCTGTCGGGCGACGAGGATCGCGCGCTCATCAGCCGGGGCGGGGTGGCGGTATCCGACCGGCGGATGGAGTTCAGCCTGTATTACTGGGGCAACGATGACGGCGTGGGACGCGACAAGTATCGCTCGCTGCTGGAAGGCGCGAAATTCGCCGATGCGCACGGGTTCTGCGCGGTCTGGACGCCCGAGCGGCATTTCCACGCCTTCGGCGGCCCCTATCCCAACCCCTCGGTCACGGGCGCGGCGGTGGCGGCGGTGACGAAGAATATCGGCGTGCGCGCGGGCAGCGTCGTCGCGCCGCTGCACCACACCGCGCGCATCGCCGAGGAATGGGCGGTGATCGACAACCTGACCAACGGGCGCGCGGGGCTGGCGATCGCCAGCGGCTGGCAGCCCGACGATTTCGTGCTGCGCCCCGAGAACACGCCGCCTGCCAACAAGCCCGCGATGTATCGCCAGATCGAGGATCTGCGCCGGCTCTGGGCCGGGCAGCCGGTGGCGTTTCCGCGCAAGGACGGCTCGTTGCACGAGGTGGTGACGCAGCCCCGGCCGGTCTCGGCCGAATTGCCGATCTGGGTCACGACAGCGGGCAACCCGGACACCTGGAAGGAGGCCGGTGCACTGGGCGCCAATGTTCTGACCCATCTGCTGGGCCAGGATATCGACGAGGTGGCCGGCAAGATCGAGCTTTACCACGCCGCGCTGCGCGAGGCGGGACACGACCCTGCCGATCACACCGTGACACTGATGCTGCACAGCTTCGTCGGCGCCGATCGCGATGCGGTGCGCGAGACGGCGCGCGGCCCGATGAAGGACTACCTGCGCTCGGCGGCGGGGCTGATCAAGCAATATGCCTGGGCCTTCCCGGCCTTCAAGAAGCCCATGGGCGTTGAATCGCCCATGCAGCTCGACCTCGGCATCCTCAGCGAGGAGGAGCTTGACGCGATCCTCGATTTCGCCTTCCTGCGCTATTTCGATGACTCCGGCCTGTTCGGCACGGTCGAGGATTGCCTCGACCGGGTGGAACGGCTCAAGCGGATCGGGGTGGACGAGATCGCCTGCCTGATCGACTACGGCATCCCGGTGGAGCAGGTGCTGGAGGGGCTGGTGCCGCTGGCAGAGGTGCTGCGCCGCGCCAACACCCCCACCGCGCCGGCTGCGGACGACTGGTCGATCGCCGCGCAGATCCGCCGGCACGGGGTGACGCATCTGCAATGCACCCCCTCGATGGCGCGGATGATCGCCATGAACGAGGATGCGGGCGCGTCGCTGGCGCATGTGCGGCACCTGCTCGTCGGCGGCGAGCCGCTGCCCGGCACGCTGGTGTCAGAGCTTGGCCGGCTGACCAATGCCGATATCACCAACATGTACGGGCCGACCGAGACCACGATCTGGTCTTCGACCGAGCCCGCGGGCATGGCCGAGCCGGTGGTGAATATCGGCCGGCCGATCGCCAATACCCGGCTGCACGTTCTGGACGAAGATCTGGCGCCGGTGCCTGTGGGCGTGGCGGGCGAGCTGTGGATCGGCGGCGCGGGTGTGACCCGCGGCTACTGGAAGCGCCCGGATCTGACAGCCGATCGCTTTCGCCCCGATCCCTTCGCGGAGGCCGGCAGCAGGATGTACCGCACCGGCGACCTCGTGCGGCGGCGTGCCGATGGCAAGCTGGATTTCCTGGGCCGGGTCGACCACCAGGTGAAGCTGCGCGGCTACAGGATCGAACCGGGCGAGATCGAGGCGGCGCTGGAGACGATGCCGGGGATCACCCAGGCGGTGGTCGCCGCGCGCGAGGACAGGCCGGGCGATTTCCGGCTGGTGGGGTATGTCACCGCCGAAAGCCCTGTGGACGAGGCGGCGATGCGCGAGCACCTTTCGGCACATCTGCCCGCGCATATGGTGCCGTCGCAATTCGTGACGCTGGAGCGGTTCCCGCTGACGCCCAACCGCAAGGTGGACCGCAACGCGCTGCCCGCGCCGCGGCCGCCCGCCCCGCAGGTGGAGGAGGCGGCGGAAGTGGACCAGGCCGAACTCCAGGGCGACCTGCAGACGCGAATCGCTGCGATCTGGAGCCGCGTACTGGGCGTCGCACGCGTCGGTGCGAAGGACAATTTCTTCGAACTTGGCGGGCATTCGCTGCTGGCGGTGCAGGCCCATCGAGACCTGCGTGCGGAACTGGGCGTCGCCGGGCTGGCCATCACCGACATCTTCCGCTTCCCGACACTGGCGGGTCTGGCCGGACGGGTGGCAGAGTTGACCGGCCGGCGGGCCGGGGCGGAGGCGCGCGCGGCCGAACCGCCCGCCGCGGAACAGCCGGCGCCG
>JBKHDP010000048.1:0-16324 GCA_046541255.1 Paracoccaceae bacterium
CCACTCTCATTCACACGCCCCGACGCCTCGGCCGGCGCCGGTGACGGGCAGTTAACCGAACCTCGCACCAGAGCGTCAAGGCGGCATCCGGCCGCCGCCGGGCGGAGGGCTTTCAGAAAACATTTGCAAAAGTATTAAGTTGTAGTCAACCTAACATTAACACCTGACCGGAGAGACGACACACACATGGATTTCGAACTGACACAGGAGCAGCGCCTTTTCCGCGATTCGGTGAGCGGCTGGGCCGAACGGACGCTGGCCGCCGGGGCGCTGGAACGCGCGCATGCCCCCAGCTTTCCCTTCGACGTGGCGCGCGCGGCAGCCGGGATGGGGCTTCTCGGCATCACCATCCCCGAGGCGGATGGCGGCCAGGGCGGCACGTTGATGGACGCGGTGATCGCGATCGAGGCCGTGGCGCTGGTCTGCCCGAAATCCGCCGATGTCATCCAGGCCGGCAATTTCGGCCCGATCCGCACCTTCGCGGAATATGCCACGCCCGACCAGAAGGCACGGTTCCTGACAGGGCTGCTGGCCGGCGAAACGGTGATCGGGCTGGGCATGACAGAAGCCGAGGCCGGCTCCGCGGTGACCGACCTGAAGACCACCGCCCGCCCCGCGCCCGACGGCAAGGGCTGGCTGCTCAAGGGCGGCAAGGTGTTCACCAGCCACTCCGCCGAGGCCAATGTCTTCCTGGTCTACTGCCGGTTCGGCGAGGGAGTGGGCCAGATCGGTTCGGTCATCGTCGAGCGCGGGATGGAGGGCTTCTCGCTCGGCAACCCGGCCACATACATGAACGGCGAGACCTGGTGCCCGCTGTTCTTCGACGATGTCCGCATCCCCGAGGAGAACCTGCTGCTGGGCCCGGGCGGCTTCAAGAAGCAGATCAGCGGCTTCAACGCCGAACGGATCGGCAATTCCGCCCGCGCCCTGGCGCTGGGCCGGCATGCCTTCAACACCGCGCGCGACTACGCCGCCCAACGGCGGCAGTTCGGCCGCACGCTCAGCGACTTCCAGGGGCTGCAGTGGAAATTCGCCGACATCTACGCCCGGATCGAGGCCGCGCAGCTTCTGCTTTATCGCGCCGCGGTCAGTGCCGATGACGGGCTGCCCGACGCCCAGCAGACGGCGGTGGCCAAACTGATGTGCAACGAGGTGGGCTTCCGCGCCTGCGACGAGGCGATGCAGGTCATGGGCGGCATGGGATATTGCCAGGACTCGCTGGTGGAATACTGCTTCCGCAAGACGCGCGGCTGGCAGATCGCCGGCGGCTCGCTCGAAATGATGCGCAACCGGATCGCCGAGGGCGTATTCGGCACCCGGTTCTCGCAGCGCGGGGCCCGGGCATGACCCTGGCCGGGCAGAAGGCCGCGGAAACCGGGCTGGCGCAGGCGCTGTTCGCGCCGCGCGCTGTGGCGCTGGTTGGGGCGTCCTCGAATCCGGCCAAGACCACGGCGCGGCCGCTGCGCTACCTGCTGAAACATGGCTATGCGGGCCGCATCGTTCCGATCAACCCCGGCGCCGGCCAGATCGAGGGCATCGAGGCCTTCCCCACTCTGGCGGAGGCGCCGGCAGGCATCGAGCATGCCTTCATCATGGTGGGCGCCGACGCGGTGGCGGAGGCGGTACGCGACTGTGCCGCGCGCGGCATCCGCTGCGCCACGATCCTCAGCGACGGGTTCGCCGAGGCCGGGTCCGAGGGGGCCGCCCGGCAGGAGGCCGTGGCCCGCGCCGCGCGCGAGGGCGGGGTGCGGCTTCTGGGGCCGAACTCGATCGGGGTGATCGATACCGCGGGCTTCGCCTGCAGTGCCAATGCGACGCTGGACATGGAGGCGCTGCCACGCGGCCGCTACGGCGTCATCTCGCAAAGCGGCAGCATGATCGGCGCCCTGCTGTCACAGGGCGCGGCGCGCGGCATCGGCTTTTCCAGCCTCGTCTCGGTCGGCAACGAGATCGACCTGACCGTGGGCGAGATCGGCGAGGCGATGCTGCACGATCCGCGCTGCGATGCGATCCTGCTGTTCCTCGAATCGATCAAGGACCGCGCGGCCCTCGCCCGCTTCGCCCGCGCCGCCGAGGCGGCGGGCAAGCCGGTGCTGGCCTACAAGCTGGGCCGTTCCAAGGCAGGGCAGGCGCTGGCCGCCACCCATACCGGGGCGCTGGCGGGCAATGACGCGCTGGCCGACGCGCTGCTGTCGCATCTGGGCATCGCCCGCGTGCGCATCCTGGAGACGCTGTTCGAGGCACCGCCCCTGTTCCTGGGTTCCGGCGCGCCGCGGGGGCGGCGCGTGGCGGTGGTGACGACCACGGGCGGCGGTGGCGCGATGGTGGTGGACGCGCTGGCTGCGCTGGGAATGGAAATGGCGCCCCCGCTGCCCGAGATCCGGGAGATCCTGGCCGGGCACGGCGTCTCCGGCAGCCCGGCGGGGCTGATCGACCTGACGCTGGCCGGCACCCGCCCCGCGCTGGTGCGCGCGGTGCTGGAGGCGCTGCAGGCCAGCGACGAGGTGGACGCGATCGCCATGGTGATCGGCTCTTCCTCGCAATTCCATCCGGAACTCGCGGTGGCGCCGCTGCGCGGCCTTGCGCAGGCCGCCAAGCCCCTGGGCGTCTACCTGGTGCCGGCGGCCGACGACTCTCGGCGCATCCTTTCGCAGGAAGGGCTGGCCGTGTTCCGCACCGCGGAATCCTGCGCCGAGGGACTGCGTGCCCGGCTCGATCGCCGCCCGCCGCGCCCCGAACCCGCCCCTGACGCAGTATTGTCGCGGGCGGTGCGCGGCGTGTTCGACGATGCCGGCAGCACGGTTCTGGACGAGCTGCGCGCGCGCAGCATCTGCGACCTGCTCGGCATCGAGGGCCCGGAAGGCGGGCTGGCACAGACCGCCCGCGAGGCCGGCGCGATCTTCGCACGGCTGGGCGGTGCGGCGGTGGTGCTCAAGATCGTGTCGCCGGACATTCCGCACAAGTCCGACAGCGACGGGCTGGTGCTGGGCCTGACCAGCCGCGACGCGGTGGAAGGCGCCTTCGACCGGTTGATGGAGACGCAGGCCGCCGCGCATCCGCGGGCACGGCTGAACGGAGTTCTGGTGCAGCGAATGGAACGCGGCGTTGCCGAGGCGCTGGTGGGCTATCGCCGCGACCCGCAGATGGGCCCTGTGGTGATGCTGGGCGCGGGCGGTGTGCTGGCCGAGGCGCTGCGCGACACCGCGATCCGGGTGGCGCCCGTCACGGAGGACGAGGCGCGGCGGATGCTGGACGAGGTCTCGTTCCTGCGCATCGCCCGGGGCTTCCGCAACCGTCCGCGCGGCGATCTGGATGCGCTGGCCGGAGCGCTGGCGCGCCTGTCGCGGCTGGCGCTCTGCGAAGACGTGGCCGAGGCCGAGATCAACCCGCTTCTGGTCCTGGAGGCCGGAAAGGGGGTGCGGGCGCTCGATGCGCTCGCGGTACGGTGCGGTCCGGAGACCGAGGGGGGAACGCTGCCCGACGACAGGGCAGAGAGGGAGGATACATGACCGAGCATGCAAGATCGGCCGGCGACATGCCGCTGATCGAATTCAGAGGCGTCGGCAAACGCTTCATGGTGAAGGGAGAGCCGCTCCAGGCGGTGCAGGACATCGATCTGAAGGTGTGCGAGGGCGAGATCCTCACGCTGGTCGGACCTTCGGGCTGTGGCAAGTCGACCTTGCTGAACATGGCCGCGGGCCTGTTCGAGGCGACCACTGGCGAGGTGATGTATCGCGGCGACCCGGTGAAGCCCTACAACAATGCCGTGGGCTACATGACGCAGAGCGATCACCTGCTGCCCTGGCGCGACGTGATCGGCAACATCGCCATCCCGCTGGAGATCAAGGGCCTGCCCAGACGCGAAATCCTGAGCCGCGTCGAGGCTCTGATGGAAACCGTGGGCCTGACCGGCTTCGGCCGCAGCTATCCCAACCAGCTGTCGGGCGGGATGCGCAAGCGCTGCGCGCTGGCGCGGCTTCTGGCCTACGACCCCGAGACGCTGCTGATGGACGAGCCCTTCGCCGCGCTGGACGCCATGCTGCGGATGCGGATGCAGATCGAGATCCGAGACCTGTGCCGCCGGCTTGGCAAGACGGTGATGTTCGTCACCCACGATCTCGACGAGGCGGTGGCGATCGGCGACCGCTGCGTCGTGTTCACCGGCCGGCCGGGCACGATCGACCGGGTGGTCGATGTGCCGCTGGCCCCGGATCGCAACATCCTGCAGCTGCGCAAGGATCGCGCCTACCAGGAGATCACCGCAACGCTGTGGGACGTGCTGGCGCCGGCCGTCGAGATGGAGGAATGACCGTGGAAGAGCTGAGCAAGACACGCATCTGGGTGCTTCGGGGCCTGTTCCTCGCCTTCGTCGTCGGCAGTTGGGAACTGTCCTCGGGACGGCTGGCCTCGGAATTCTTCATCAGCCGGCCCTCGGCCATCGCCCAGATGTTCTGGGAATGGGTGATCTCGGGCAAGATCTTCTATCACGGCGCGATCACCCTGCTGGAGGCGCTCTCGGGCTTTCTGCTGGGCGGTCTGTTCGGAATGGCCATCGGTGTCTGGCTGGGACGGGCGCAGCTGGTGGCCGAGGTGCTCGATCCCTTCATCATGATGTTCTACAGCCTGCCCAAGGTCGCGCTGGCGCCGCTTTTCGTGCTGTGGTTCGGCATCGGGATCGACATGAAGATCCTGCTGACGGCGACCATCGTCTTCTTCCTGGTGTTCCTGAACACCTATACCGGCGTCCGCGCTGTCAGCCGCGAACAGATCGCGATCCTGCGGTTGATGGGCGCGAACGAGCGTCACGTCCTGTTCAAGGTGGTGCTGCCCTCGGCCGTGACCTGGGTGTTCACCGGGCTGCGCCTGTCGGTGCCCTATGCGCTGATCGGCGCCATCGTGGGCGAGCTGATCGCCTCGAACCGCGGGCTCGGCTACCTGCTGTCCGACGCGGCCGGGCAATTCGACACCACGGGCGTGTTCACCGCGCTGATCGGCATCATGGTCATGGCCTTCTGTCTGAACGCGGCCGTCAAGCTGCTGGAGATCAAGGCGATGCCCTGGCGCGACAACAGCTCCAGGCGCGAGATGTCGATCTGACGAAATCCGTGCCTCCGCTCTGCAGCGGAGGGCGTCCGGTGGCCACGGGAACGGGCCGCCACTCAACCAAGGGAGGACTACAAGCATGACTTTGTTCGAAAAATTTGGAAAAGGCGCGTTGCGAGTCGCCGCAGCGGGGGCGATGACCTTCGCCGCCGGGGCGGCCATGGCCGCAGACCGGATCAACTTCGCCATGCCCAGCGTCGGCATGCTCTACCTGCCGGTCTACGTTGCCGAGCAGATGGGCTATTTCGCCGATGAGGACATCGATCCGAACCTGCAGGTCTTCAAGGCCGGCGGCGGCACCTCGATGGCCGCGGTGCTGGGCGGCGACATGGATGTCTATATCGGCTCCACCTCGGCCGCCCTGCGCGCCGCCTCGCAGGACACCAACGCCGTCATCGCCGGCGCTCTGATGACGCAATACGCCTCCAATGTGGTGATGCGCGGCGCCTATGCCGAGGAGAAGGGCCTGACGGAGGACAGCAGCATCGAGGAGCGCCTCGCCGCGCTGGAAGGCGCGCGCATCGGCGTGACCGGCGCGGGCAGCGGCACGCACCAGCTGGCGCTCTACATGCTGACCGAGGCCGGGCTCGACCCCGAGCGCGACGCCACGGTGGTCTTTGTCGGCGGCAGCCGCGAGATCCTGGCCGCCTTCTCGCGCGACAGGATCGACGCGTTCACCCTGTCGAATCCCACCAGCGACACCGCGATCGCCGATTACAACGGCTTCCTGCTGTTCAACACCGCGGCGGGTGCCCTGCCCGAACTGGACGGGCATCTCTACATCTCGGTCAACACCCGGCGCGCCTGGCTGGACGAGAATCCCGAGCTGGCCAAGCGCATGATGCGGGCGATCCAGCGGGCGCAGCAGGCGATGCACGACCCCGATCTGACCGAAGAGGCCCGCGACAAGGTGCATGCGGCCTATTTCGAGAATTTCGACAAGGCCCTGTTCGACCGCGCCTGGACCTCGGTGGTGCCGGCCTATCCCACCTCGCCCGAGATCACGCGCGAGCAGATGGAGCGGGTGGTGAACTTCCTCGAAACCTTCTCGGAGCGGAAGTTCGACGGGCTGGATATCGACGCGGCCTATACCAACGAGCTGATCGACACGGCCTCGAACTGAGGCCCGCGCATCCGTCGGCCCCGCCGGCGGATGCCTTTCCGGGGGGATTCATGAACAAGACGACCCGACTGAAGCGCCTGATCGAGGCACCCGAGATCCTGGTGATGCCCGGCGCGCATGACCCGCTTTCCGCCAGGCTTGTCGCAGAGGCCGGCTTCGACGCGGTGCAGGCCAGCGGGCTGGGCATCTCGGCCGCCCATATGGGCCTGCCCGATGCCAGCATCCTGTCGATGCGCGAGATGGCCGAACGCAGCGCGGCGATTGCCGGGGCGGTTGAGATACCCTTGATGGCAGATGGCGACACCGGCTACGGCAATGCCGTGAACGCCTGGTACACCGTGCAGGCGATCGAGGCCGCGGGCGCCGCCGGCATCAACCTGGAAGACCAGGTCATGCCCAAGCGCTGCGGGCATCTGGAGGGCAAGGAAGTCGTTCCCACGGCCGAGATGGCCGGCAAGATCGAGGCCGCGGCCGACGCGCGCCGCGACCCGGATTTCGTCATCAACGCGCGCACCGATGCGCTGGCGGTCGAGGGAATAGAGGCCACCATCGCCCGCGCCCGGACCTATCTCTCTGCGGGCGCCACGATGGTCTTCGTCGATGGGGTGGACAGCCGCGACACCATCGCCAGGCTGGTGGACGCTATCGGCGGCCCGCTCTCCGTGAACATGGTGGAGGGCGGCCGCACGCCCGCCGGGCTGACCTTCACCGAGCTGCAGAGGATGGGCGTGGCCCGCGTCAGCCTGCCGGTCTCGCTGCTGCTGGCCTCGGTTCACGCCATGCGCCAGGCGCTGCACGCGATCCGCACCCGCGACGGCACCGGCCCCGACCCCGAACTTTTCGCCGATTTCGCCGACACGCACCGGCTGATCGGCATGGACCATGTCTATGCGCTGGAGCGCCGCTTCCTCGACCCGGATCACCTGGCGCGGAAATATCGCACCGCCCCCGCCAAGCAGGAGACCGACACATGACAGAACCGATTGCACGGCGCCCCGGCTACCCGGCCGGGCTGGCGCATGCCCAGGGCCGCAACGCGCGGCTGCGCGCGCTGCTGGCGGGGCCAGAGATCGTGATGGCGCCGGGCTGTTTCGACTGCCTGACCGCGCGGCTGGTGGCGCAGGCGGGCTTTCCGGCGGCTTACATCACCGGCTCGGGCGTTTCCATGAGCGCGCTGGGCGCGCCGGACATGGGCGTGATCTCCTATGCCGAGGTGCTGGAACGCGCCCGCCGCATCGCCGACAGCGTCGATATCCCGGTGATCTGCGACGTCGATACAGGCTATGGCGGGCCGATCAACGTGATCCGCACCGTCCGCGAGATGGAACGCGCGGGCCTCAGCGCGGTGCAGATCGAAGACCAGGCCTGGCCCAAGAAATGCGGCCACGAGCCCGGCCGCCGGCTGGTGGACCTGGCAGAGATGACCGGCCGGATCAAGGCCGCGGTGGATGGCCGCGACGATCCCGATTTCGTGGTCATAGCCCGTACCGACGCGCGCAGCGCGCAGGGGCTCGAGGCGGCGCTGGACCGCGCCGCCGCCTATGCCGAGGCCGGCGCCGACGTGATCTTCGTGGAAAGCCCGGAAAGCCGCGAGGAGATGTCTGCGATCAACGCCCGGCTCGACGCGCCCACTCTGGCCAACATGGTCGAGGGCGGCCGCACCCCGGTGCTGCCGGCGGCCGAGCTGGAGGCGCTGGGTTACCGGCTGGCGATCTATCCCAACTCGCTCACCCGGCTGATCGGGCACCAGGGCCGCGCGCTGATGGAGACGTTGCGCGAGACCGGCACGACCGACGGGATGCGCGACCGGATGCTCGACCACGCGGCGCTCTGGGGGCTGTTCGACTACCCGGACTGGACCGCGCTGGAATCGCGCTTCGCCGGCACCGACTGACAGGGAGAAAGCAATGAGCGACAAGCTGACGAAATGGCAGGGACAGGTTCCCGACGAGGAGCTGGCCACCTACCGCAAGGGCGGCTTCGGCGAGCGGATCGGCTTCGGCGAGCGGGTGGCGCTGCTCAATATCGACACCACATGGATGTTCGTCGATCCCGCCTTCGACATGTGCGGGGCCGAGATGCCCGGGCTGATGCAGGCCGTCACCGACCTGACCGCCCAGTTCCGCAGGCTGGGGCTGCCGATCTATTACAGTCGCCGCGACAAGCGCGACCATCCGGTAAGGCGCGGGATCTGGAACCTCAAGCTGTCGGTCGCCCAGAGCCATGGCTACACGAGCGACCCGCGCGCCGACGAATGGCCCGAGGCCTATGCGCCCACCGCGTCCGACGTGGTGGTCGAGAAGAACAAGCCTTCGTGCTTCTTCGAGACGCCGCTGGAATCCTTCCTGCGCTATGACCGGGTGGATACGCTGGTGGTGGTGGGCATCTCGACCAGCGGCTGCGTCCGCGCGGCGGTGACCGACGCCTTCTCGCACAATTTTCGCGTGATCGTGGTGGAGGACGCGGTGGGAGACCGCAGCCCGACCGCGCACAAGGGCAGCCTGTTCGACATGGACATGAAGTTCGCCGATGTCGAAAGCCTCGACCACGTCTCGCGCGAACTCGACCGGCGCCACGCCGGCGCGGCGCAGAGCGCGACGCACTGACCGGCGGCACGAAAGTCCGCCCCGGCGGACGAAACAATCCAAGGGAGGAAACACGATGGAATACCAGACACTCGCATCCATGCGCGGGCTTTGCGCCGCGCTGGGCAGCGCCGCGCTGATCGGCGGCGCCGGGCTGGCCCAGGCCGACACCACGCAGCTTTCGATCGGCGCGACCAGCCAGGCCTCGTCGCTCTATGCCTATCACGTCGCGGTGGCGCAGCTGCTCAATTCAGAGCTTGACGATGTCAACGTCTCGGTTGTGGAGACCGGCGGCGGGCTGGACAACATGCGCCGACTGTCCGAGGGACAGGTCGACTGGGGCATGATGGCCGAGCCCGATCTCTACGAGTATTACGAGGGTCTCGGACCGTTCGAAGGCCAGGCCAATCCCGATTTCCGTACCTTCTGGACGACAACGCCGCTGGCCTATCTGACCGTGGTCGCCGCGGAGTCGGATATCGACTCCTTCGCCGATCTCGACGGAGAGGCGTTCAATGGCGGCGGCCGCGGCTCGGGCACCGAGCGGGCCTCGTTCGAGGCACTGGGGGCGATGGGCGTGGAACCCGACTGGTTCCGCACCGGCATGAGCGACGCCGTGACAGCCTTCCAGGACCGCCGGATCGTGGGCTTCACCAAGGCCGGCCCGCCGGCCTCGCCCGACAGCGCGATCCTCAATGCCGAGACGGCGCGCGACATCCGCATCCTGAACTGGACCGACGAGGAGATCGCCCAGGTCCAGGCGGAGTACCCGCATTTCGACTTCATGGCAGTGGAAGATACCCCTTACGAAACCGGGCCGATGAACCTGCGCGTGGTGTTCATCACCATGGGCACCACGAGCGACATGCCCGAGGAAATGGCCTACGACATCTACAAGACCGTGGTCGAGAACGTCGACAAGGTGGCCGAATCCTACGGCGCGGTGGCCGATCTGGATATCGCGAAACAAACGGTGGAACGCGCCCAGACCCCCCTGCATCCGGGCGTGGTGCGCTACCTGCGCGAGCAGGGTCATGACATTCCCGAGCGGCTGATCCCGCCGGAAATGCAATAACTCCGGAAGATCGGCCCGTCCGCCCGGCGGCGGGCGGGCCCACATCACGACGACGCGCGACGCCAGCACGGATCCCCGCATGAGCCCTGACCCAAGCCCGCCCCAAGGCATGCCGATATCTCCGGCGCTGCGCCTGCGCCGCGGCGCCATCATGAGTCTGAGCGCCGCGATGGTGGTCTTTCACCTCTATACCGGCGCCTTCGGCGCCTTCCCCGACCTGATCCAGCGCGCGGCCCATGTGGGCGGCACACTGATGCTGGCCTTCCTGCTGTTCGGGCCGGACCGGAACCGGGCGCGCGACAGGCCGCTGGGCCTGCTGGACGCCCTTCTGATCCTGGGCGCGGCGCTGGGCACCGCGCATGTGATCCTGAGCTACGACCGGATCATGGGTTTCACCTTCCGCATGGGCCAGCTGGATTTCGTGCTGGCCATCACCACCACCGCGCTGGTGCTGGAGGGCTGCCGCCGGGTGATCGGGCTGACGATTCCGTTCCTGGGCCTCGCGGGGCTGGCCTATGCGCTGCTGGGCCCGTATCTGCCCGGAGCTCTCGCCCATCGCGGGCTGGATCCCCGGCTGGCGGCCGAGGTCCTCTACCTGTCCAATCGCGGACTTTACGGCATGGTCACGGGCATCTCGGCCAACGTGATCGCGCTGTTCGTGATCTACGGCGTGTTCCTGCTGCGCACCGGCGGCGGTCAGACCTTCATGGATCTCGCCATGCGCATCGGCGGGCGCACCACCGGCGGCGGCGCCAAGGTGGCGACGATCTCCAGCGCGATGTTCGGCAGCGTCTCGGGCTCTGCCGCGGCCAACGTGGCCACCACCGGCGCCTTCACCATTCCGTTGATGACGCGGCTGGGCTACCGCCCGGCCTTCGCCGGTGCGGTGGAGGCGGTGGCCTCCACCGGCGGGCAGATCATGCCGCCGATCATGGGCGCGGGCGCCTTCATCATGGCCGAGCTGCTGGGCGTGCCCTACCTGACGATCATGATCGCCGGCCTGATCCCGGCGGTGCTCTATTTCGCCGGCTGTCTTGCGGGCATTCATTTCGAGGCCAAGCGCCTGGGCTATCGCCCGGTGGACCGCGCCGACATGCCGCGCCTGTCGGAAACGCTGACGCTCCGCGGGGCCGGGCCGGTGCTTGGCTCGCTGGTGGCGCTGATCGGGCTGATGGTGCAGGGATATTCGCCCGCGATGGCGGCGTTCTGGGCGGTGGTCCTTCTGGTGGCGTTCTACCTTCTGGCGGCCACCTCGCTTCGGGATCTGCGCGAGAAGCTGACGGGCCTTGCCACCACCGTGGTGGAGGCGGGCGTGGGGCTGGTGGCCATCGCGGTACTGATCGCGGGGGCGCAGATCCTGCTGGCGATGATCTCGACCACCGGGCTGGGCGTGTCCTTCACCTCGGCGATCATCGCGCTGGGCGAAGCGAACCTTCTGATCTCGCTGCTGCTGGCGATGCTGGTGGCGATGCTGCTTGGCACCGGGCTTCCCACCGCCGCGGCCTATCTGCTGGCCGCCGCGGTGGTCGCGCCGGCGCTGGTGCGGCTGGGGGTGGAGCCGCTGAACGCGCATTTCTTCATCTTCTACTACAGCATCATCGCCGGGCTGACCCCGCCGCTCTGCGCCACCGTCTTCATCGCCGCGACGATGGCGAATACCGACTGGCTGCCCACCTCTCTGCTGTCGGTGCGGCTGGCGCTCGTGGCCTTCCTGATCCCGTTCATCTTCGTCTTCCACCCCGAGATCCTGATGACCGGCCACCCCGCCGCGATCGGCTTCTATGCCGGAACCGGCCTGCTGGGCGTGGTGGTGATCGGGGCGGCGATGGCGGGCTTCCTGTTTCACCGGCTCGGCTGGGCCGAGCGCCTGCTGCTGACCCTGGCGGCCCTGCTGCTGATCGCGCCCGGTATCGCGGCCGCCGCCGCTGGCGCCGCGCTGCTGGCGCTCACCACGCTCTGGCACTGGCGCCGCCGGCCCGATGCCGAAACCGCAACTCCCTGAAGGAGCCCTCATGCTGACCCATAACGGCAAGATCGTCCGCCAGACGCTGGAGGAGATCCTGATCCCCGCCCAGACCGCGCTGCTGGTGATCGACATCCAGAACGATTTCTTCGCCCCCGAGGGCGTCTTTGCCCGCGCCGGGCGCGACATGGCGCTGGCCGAGGCCCGCCTGCCCGCGATGGTGGACATGGTGCGCCGCGCCCAGGCGGCCGGCGTGATGACCGTGTTCATCCGGCAGGTCACCCTGCCCGACAGCACGGGCGACAGCCCCGCCTGGCTGCGGCTGAAGCTGCGCGACGGCAAGAGCCCGGACTACACCCTGCCCGGAAGCTGGGGCGCGGCCTTCTGTGACGGGATCGAACCCCGGCCCTCCGATCCGGTCGTCGAGAAGATGCGGCCCGACGCCTTTCACCGCACCCCGCTGGACCTGCTGCTGCGCGCCAACGGCATCGACACCGTGGTCTGCCTTGGCGCCAATACCGAGGGCTGCGTCGAATCCACCGTGCGCAGCGCGGCGCATCACGATTACTACACCGTCGTGGCCGAGGACGCGGTGGCCAGCAGCAACACCGCCTATCACGAGGCCTCGCTGGCACTGATGCGCAACCGTTTCGTGGTGGCGCCGTCACCGGACATTCTTGCAGGGCTCGAGGCGGCCTGATGCCGGAGGGCGGAACCGATACCGGCGGCGGCCCGCTCGCCGGTCTGCGGATCGTGGAATCCACCGCCTTCATCGCGGCGCCGCTGGCCACGATGAGCCTTGCCGCGCTGGGCGCCGAGGTGATCCGGCTGGACCCGCCCGAGGGCGGGCTGGATCACGGGCGCTGGCCGCTCTCGGAGCGGGGCGCCAGCCTCTACTGGACGATGCTCAATCGCGGCAAACGCTCGGTCACGCTCGATCTGCGCCAAGAGGAGGGCCGCGAGGCGGCGGCGCGGCTGATCTGCGAGGGCGGCGGCATCTTCGTGACCAACCTGCCCGCGCGGGGCGCGCTGGCACCCGAGGCGCTGCTGGCGCGGCGGCGCGATGCGATCGTGGTGACGCTCGATGGCAGCCCCGACGGCGCCACGGCCATCGACTACACCGTGCACGCGGCCTGCGGGGCTGCGCTGATGGCGGGCCCCGCCGCCCACGCCGCGCCGATCAACAACGCCGTCCCGTTCTGGGACGTGATCGCCGGGCGCACGCTGGCGATGGGCCTGCTGGCGGCGGAACTGGACCGCCGCCGCACCGGGCGAGGCCAGCATGTCGCGCTGAGCCTGTCGGACATCGCGATGGAAACGATGGCCAATGTCGGCATCCTGCCCGAGGCGGAACTGACCGGCCGCGCCCGCGAGCGGCAGGACAACTGGGTCTATGGCAGCTTCGGACGCGATTTCGAGGCACGCTGCGGACAACGCTTCATGCTGGCCACGGTCACGGGCAAGCAATGGCGCGCCCTGCTGGAGGCCACCGGGCTGGCCCCGGCAATGACCCGGATCGGCGAGGCCTTCGGCGCCCCGCTGGATGATGACGCCGCGCGCTACCGCGCCCGCCACGCCATCGCGGCGCTGCTGCAGGACTGGGCCGGACATCGCGACCTTTCGGAAATCGCCCGGGTCTTCGAAGGCACATCCGTGTGCTGGTCGCCCTACCGCGACGCCGCGCAGATGCTGGCCGAAGATTCCCGCGCCAGCACCGCCAACCCGCTGTTCGCGCGGCTGCCGCATCCCGGCGTGGACCCGGTGCTGACCCCGCGCAGCCCGCTGCGCCTGTCGGGCCATCCCGCGCTGAAGGCGGCGCACGCGCCGGAGCTTGGCGCCGACACAAGCGCAGTGCTGGCCGCGCTGCAGACAACAGGAAAGGAAACCGACGCATGAGCATCCTCTCTCCCGTCGCGGTGATCGGAACCGGCACGATGGGCCGCGGGATCGTTCAGGTCTTCGCCCAGGCCGGCAGCGAGGTGATCGCGCTGGATGCCAATCGCGAGGCCGCCGAGGCCGCCCGTGCCCAGGCGCTGGCCATGATCGACAAGCTGGCCGCCAAGGGGCGGCTGGCCCCCGAACTGGCCGCCAGCGCGCCCGACAGGATCACCGTGGCCAGCGAGCTTTCCGCGCTCGCCGGCTGCGCGCTGGTGGTCGAGGCGGTGGCCGAGGATCTGCAGGTCAAGCGCGCCCTGTTCTGCGAGCTGGAAGGGATCGTGGGCGCGGGCTGCATCCTTGCCACCAACACCTCGTCGCTGTCGGTGACAGAGATCGCCGCGGGCTGTGCGCGACCCGGCCGGGTGGCGGGGTTTCATTTCTTCAACCCGGTCCCGCTGATGAAAGTGGTGGAGGTGATCGGCGGCCTGCGCAGCGAGGCCGCGGTGCTCGACCGGCTGGACGCCTATGCCCGCAGCTTCGGGCACGTCCCTGTTCGTGCCGCCGATGCGCCCGGTTTCCTGGTGAACCACGCCGCGCGGGGACTGACGACCGAAGGTCTGCGCATCGTGCAGGAACGGGTCGCCACTCCGCAGCAGGTGGATGCGATCCTGGAAGGGGCCGCCGGGTTCCGCCTTGGGCCTTTCGCGCTGCTGGATCTGACCGGGCTCGACGTGTCGTCGAAAGTGTTCGACCTGATCTATCACGGCTTCTACCAGGAGCCGCGCTTCCGCCCCTCGCCAATGCTGCCTGTCCGCGTGGCGGCGGGGCTTTACGGGCGCAAGTCCGGCGAGGGCTTCTATGCCTATTCCGAAGGCAGCCGGCAGCAGGCTCCCGAGCCGTCCCGCGGCCCGGGCGACGGCGGCAAGGTCTGGCTGGGAGCGGTGGAGGCGCCATGGCGGGCAGGCATCGCGGCGCTGTTCCCGCCCGAGGCGGTGGACGACGGCGCGGAGCCCGGTTCCGACAGCGCGCTGATCCTTGCGCCGCTGGGCCGGGACGCCACGTCAGAGACGGTGGCGCTGGGCCTCGACCCGGCCCGCGCGGTGGCGATCGACCCGTTGTTCGGCCCTGCCTCCGAGGGCGGCCGGCTGACCGTGATGGGCACGCCCGCCACCCTGCCCCGCATCGGCGAGCGGGTGGTGGCATGGCTGGCCTCCGGCCGCCCGGTGACGGTGATCGGCGACAGCCCGGGTTTCGTGGCCCAGCGCACGCTGGCCACCATCGTCAACATCGCCAGCGACATCGCCCAGCAGGGCATCGCGACGCCCGAGGATATCGATCTGGGCACCCGGCTCGGGCTTGGCTATCCGCAAGGGCCGTTGCAATGGGCCGATGCGATCGGGGCCGCGCATCTGCTGCGGATCCTGGACGCGCTACATCGCGTCAGCGGCGATCCTCGCTACCGCGCAAGCCCATGGCTGCGCCGCCGCGTGTCACTTGGGCTGCCGCTTGCCGCGACACCGGCCTGGGCTTGACGGCACGGGCCGGCGGAAACCGTGCGGCGCGCCAGGGCGGCCGGCGTCGTCACTCCCATTCCATCTGCTCGAACACCGCCTGGGCGTTGCGGCCAGCCAGCGCCTCGAACTGGTCGAGATAGGCGAAGTCGGACTGATCCACCTCGACCGAACCGATGATGTCGCCGCCCGCGTCGAGATGCGCCCCGATCCTGGCGCGCAGGTTTTCAAGGTAGTCCCGGGTATCGGCCCGCGCCCGGGCCAGGGTGGTGGCCGGCCCGTGCCCCGGCACCACCACGGCGGGGTCCAGCGCCTCGACGGCGGCGAAGGCGTCGAGCCAGGCCGCGCTGTCGGAGAACGCCATGACCCCGAGAATCCGGCCGACATAGACGATGTCGCCGGTGAAGACGACCCGCGCCTCCGGCAGCCAGACGAAACTGTCGCCCGGCGTATGCGCCGGCCCGGGATGACGAAGCTCGATCCGTCGCGCCCCGAGATCGAGATCATGGGCATCGGCAAAGGTCACGTCGGCGAAGGACGGCTCGGTGCCCGCCAACCCCCGAGCACCGACCAGTTCCGCCAGCGCCGTCATCTGCATCGAGGCGCGGGCACGCTGATCGGCCACGGCGGCCTCGGAGGCGATCACCGTCGCGCCATGCGCCTGCCAGTAGCCGTTGCCGAGCCAGCGGTGATCCTGCCCGCCGGTGTTGATGACATGCGTGACCGGGCGGTCGGTCAGACCCCGCACCACGTCATGCAGCGCCTCGGCGCCTTTCCAGGTGCCGCCGGGATCGATCAGAACCGCGCCCTCGGCGGTTTCGATGAGGCCGAAGGTGGCATTGTTGCCAAGGTTGCCCGGGTCGCGCTGCGTGGCCGGCCCCTCGATCGCCCAGATGCCCGGCGCGACGCTCCGGGCCTCCAGTAGCTCGGCAAGTACCGCGCCCGGCAGCAGCGCCAGCGCGCAAAGCGTGATCACGAGTCGCATCATTCCCTGTCCTCCCCCGGGATTGGCGCGGGCCGGCCCGGATCGGGGCCCGACCTGGCGCCGGAATGCCCGTCTGTCGCATCCGGGATCGCCATTGCATA
>JBKHDP010000049.1:0-16286 GCA_046541255.1 Paracoccaceae bacterium
TTTCTGCACCTCGATGAGGTTCGGCATCTCCAGCACTTCGCGGATCTTGCCGTAGTATTTGCGGAGTCGTTTCTGGCCAACGTAGCTCTGCGCCATGCTTGGTCTCACCTTTCGTCTGTTGCGGTCACGCGCTGCCGTCGGGCCCCGGCGGCGCGCCGCTCACGAAACAGGGGGCAAGGTTCCATTCCTGCGGACGTCCCACCGTCCGCTCCCGAACCTCGAACCGCACCTTGAAAAGGGCTCCGTGCGCCCAAGCCCTTTTCAAGACAGGTTCGGCCGGGCCCGGAACACGTCCGGACCCAGCCCTTTCGAATGGGATGCGGGCAAACCGCCCGCCCCGATCACTTGAGCTCGACTTCGGCGCCGGCTGCTTCCAGCTTGCCCTTGATCTCCTCGGCCTCTTCCTTGGAGACCTGCTCCTTGACGGCCTTGCCGCCGGCCTCGACCAGGTCCTTGGCTTCCTTCAGGCCCAGGCCGGTGATCGCGCGGACTTCCTTGATCACGTTGATCTTGGAGGCGCCGGCCGATTTCAGGATGACGTCGAACTCGGTCTGCTCTTCGGCGGCGGCCGCACCGGCGCCTGCATCGGCGGGGCCGGCCATCATCACCGCGCCGCCGGCGGCGGGCTCGATGCCATACTCGTCCTTGAGGATGGTTTTCAGTTCCTGTGCCTCGAGCAGCGTGAGGTTCACGATCTCTTCGGCGAGTTTCTTCAGATCAGCCATTTTGAGACTCTTTCCGTATCAGTGTGTTTCCAACGTCGGGCGGGATGCCGCGACAAGGGTGTCTTGATTGCCTTACGCGGCCTCGGCCTTCTCTTCGATGGTCGAGAGGATGCTCGCGATGTTCGAAGCAGGTGCGCCGATCGCACCGGCGATGTTCGAAGCGGGTGCGCCGACGCAGCCGACGATCTGAGCGATGAGCTCTTCGCGCGACGGCATTTTCGACACGGCTTCGACACCGGCCCGGTCCAGGGCCGTCTCACCCATTGCCCCGCCAAGGATCTGGAACTTCTGGTTCCCCTTGGCGAAGTCCTCGGCCACCTTGGCTGCCGCCACGGGGTCCTCGGAGAAGGTGAGCACGGTCATGCCCGAAAGAAGGTCAGCAATGCTGGCGCAGGGCTTACCCTCGAGGGCGATCTTGGCGAGCCTGTTCTTGGCGACGCGCACGGAGCTTTCGGCCGCGCGGGCGCGGGCGCGAAGATCCTGCATCTCGGCAACCGTGAGACCCTCGTAGTGGGCAACCACCACGACGCCAGAGCTTTCGAAGATCTGGCCGAGTTCTTCGACCACTTTCTCTTTCTGGGCTCTATCCACAGTTTCACTCCAAGTTTGGAGGGGATGTCCCCTCCGGCTCAGGTCTGCCGCCCGGAAGGACGGCGTTCGGGTCCGCTTTCAGGGTCCCGAGGCCTCGATCGCCCGAGGGTGCGAGCACCCTGCGGAAATCTCGTCTCGTTCCCCATCTCGGGAAGGAATTACAGGGCGCGGCGCGCCCAACCCTCCGTCTCGGACAGGACGGGGCCCGAGGGCCCCGCCACCCGGCTCCACCCGAGGGCGGAGCCGAATTCCATCACTCGGCGGCCTTTGCCGCGGTCTCGCCACCCATGGCGGAGTCCACGCTCACCGAGACGCCCGGCCCCATCGTGGAGCTGAGCGAGATCTTCTTCATGTAGGTGCCCTTGGCGCCCGCCGGCTTGGCGCGCGCCACGGCATCCACGAAGGCGCGCAGGTTCTCGGCCAGCTTGGCCGCGTCGAACGAGGCCTTGCCGATCGCGCCGTGCACGACGCCCGCCTTCTCCACCTTGAACTGGACCTGGCCGCCCTTGGCGTCCTTCACGGCCTGCGCCACGTCCATCGTCACCGTGCCCACCTTCGGGTTGGGCATCAGGTTGCGGGGGCCCAGGATCTTGCCCAGCCGGCCGACGATCGGCATCATGTCGGGCGTGGCGATGCAGCGGTCGAAGTCGATCGTGCCGCCCTGGATCGTCTCCATCAGGTCCTCGGCGCCCACGATGTCGGCGCCGGCCTCCTTCGCCTCGTCCGCCTTTGCGCCGCGGGCGAAGACCGCCACGCGCACGTCCTTGCCGGTGCCGTTCGGCAGGCTGACGACACCGCGCACCATCTGGTCCGCGTGGCGCGGATCGACGCCAAGGTTCAGCGCCACTTCCACGGTTTCATCGAACTTGGCCGAGGCATTCGACTTCACGAGCGAGACAGCCTCTTCGACGCTGACATTCTCCTTGCCGGCCACGGCCTCGCGGGCGGCGCGCATTCGTTTCCCGAGCTTGGCCATCACTTCACCTCGATGCCCATGGAGCGGGCGCTGCCGAGGATGATCTGCATCGCATCCTCGATGGAATTGGCATTGAGGTCCTTCATCTTGGCCTCGGCGATTTCCTTGACCTGCGCAGCGGTGACGCTGCCCACCGTCTCGCGGCCCGGCAGCTTGGCGCCGGACTTCAGATTGGCGGCCTTCTTGAGGTAATACGACGCGGGCGGCGTCTTGATGTCCATCGTGAAGGACTTGTCCTGGTAGTAGCTGATCACGGTGGGGCACGGCGCGCCGGGCTCCATGTCCTGCGTCTTGGCGTTGAACGCCTTGCAGAATTCCATGATGTTGATGCCGCGCTGGCCCAGCGCCGGACCCACCGGGGGGCTCGGGGTGGCCTTGCCGGCAGGCACCTGCAGCTTCATCTTGCCTATGAGTTTCTTGGCCATCAGGCCTCTCCTTCCGTCCAACACCCGGGCGACGCGTCACCCGGGACTTCATGTCGTGTGGTCCGGCCGGTGCGTCGCGACGCCCGCGCCTCCCACGCCTTCCGCGTCAGCCCTGCTTGGTGACCTGCGCGAATTCCAGATCGACCGGGGTTTCCCGGCCGAAGATCGACACCATCACCTTGAGGCGCTGGTTGTCTTCGTCCACTTCCTCGACCATGCCGTCGAAATCCTCGAACGGGCCGTCATTGACCTTCACCTTCTCGCCGATCTCGAAGTGGATCAGCGTGCGCGGGGCATCCTCGCCCTCCTGCACACGGTTCAGGATCGCGTTCACCTCGGCGTCGCGCATCGGCATCGGGCGGCCCTGCGGCCCGAGAAAGCCCGTCACGCGGTTGATCGAGTTGATCAGGTGATAGGTCTTGTCCGACATCTCCATGCGCACCAGCACATAGCCCGGCATGAAGCGGCGCTCGGTCGTGACCTTCTTGCCGCGGCGCACCTCGATCACTTCCTCGGTGGGGACCAGGACTTCCTCGATCTCGTCCTCAAGACCGGCCTCCGCGGCGGCGGTCCTGATCTGTTCGGCGATCTTCTTTTCGAAATTCGAAAGGACGCTCACCGAATACCACCGTTTCGCCATGCTGCCTCAGCCTTTGTCCTGCCCGGCCGGAGACCGGAATTTCCAATTTTTTCCAGTGGATTGACCACCATGTTCCGAAACAAAAAGCGGCGCGCAACTCGAATCGCCGCACGCCATTTTCCGGAGAATGCGCAGAGCACCTACCCCCGATCCAAAGCGAATTCAAGGGCCATGGGCGATTTTCGGCCGTCACGGACGGCTCAGCCGAAGACGCCCAGAACCGCCTGCAAGCCGCTGCGGATGGCGAGATCCACCAGACCGAAGAAGATTGCCGTGATCGTGGCCATGACGAACACCATGATCGTGGTCAGGAACACCTCGCGCCGCGTGGGCCAGACCACCTTCGCCACTTCGGCGCGGGTCTGCTGGATGAACTGAAGCGGATTGGTCTTGGCCATGATCTACCTTTCACGCCGCGGATTGGGCCTGCACATACGCGCAGCACGGGGGCTTTTCAAGCCCGCGCGGCCGGCGCGTCAGTCGCAGCCATTGTGACGCCGCCACATGGCCGGGTCATGGCCTTCGGGGACAGCGGCGCAGGGATCGTCCGCGCCATAGCCGCGCAGCGCATTGTAGCGCGCGATCTGCCCCTCGGTCAGCAGCGGCAGCGTGTCCAGGTGCCGCGACAGATGGACGAAGCGCAGATCGGCACGGGCTTCGGCGGCGGCGTCGATCAGGGCACGCAGGCGATCGGGCTCCAGATCGCCGGCGCGGAACGCGGCCTCCAGCGCCGTCTCGGCATCGATGAACCTGTCTCCGGCAGCCCGCGCCTCGGCCTGCATCGCAGCGAAGATATCTTCGAGCGCGGCGACCTGATCCGCGTCCAGCCCGATCTCCTCCCTCAGCTCCAGCAGGTGGGCCGGACCCGGCACGCCGTTCAGTTCCGCCGGCAGGGCCAGCCCCCAGCCCGCGCCGCGGCGCAATTCGTCGATGTCCTCTTTCGAGAGGCTCTTGATCTCGCGTGTTTCCATCCCGCCATAGGGCGACGCGCCCGCGTCGCGGCCCGCGACGGGCAGCAGCAGCCGTGTGCCCGCGGCGATTTCCAGCTCGTCCACATGGCCCGAGCGCGCGGCATCCGCCGAGACGAAATGCAGGTGCAGACGCTCGCCCGGATGCGAGGCGATGCCCTCCAGCGCGGCGCCGGTGTAGATGCCCACGATCTCGCCCTCCGCCCCGGACTCGTCCTTCACGATCATGCCCGACCGGGCATTGGCATGGCCCGAGGTCGCATGGCCGTGACCCTGCGCATCCGCCGGGGCCGCGCCCGTCACCACATGCCAGACCAGCGTCGGAAAGCGGCCCTGCAGCCGCAGCGGAAACCCGCCCTCGCCCGCCAGCCCGAACTCCGCCATCCGGTGTTCCAGGAAGGTCGTCAGGCGTTCGGCGGTCATGTCGTGCGGCAGGCGGATCTCCTGCCAGGCCTCGACCCTGCCGAAGGCCAGGATCACCGCCTCCTCGTCAGGTTCCGGCGGCGTCACGCGGCCCCCGGGATCGGCGCCGCGGCTGATCAGCACCTCGCCATCCATCAGCACGATTTCGCCCCGCAGCCCGGCCGTCGCCCCGACGCCCCAGCCGGATGGCGCATCCAGCGTGTCGAGCGCCACCGTTCCTTCAGTGTCGCCGCTATGGATCATGTGGCGGAAACTGCCATGCACGGTCAGTTCCTGCGCGGCAGGCAGGCCAGGCAGGGCAAGCGAAAGAACAATCGTGGCGGCACGCAGCATGATACATCTCCCGGTCCGGTTTCGGCCCGTATTGCAGCCACCCGGCGCGGCGCATATGATCGCGATCATGCCGCCATCGCTTTCTCCCCTCTTCCAGGAGGCCCGGGCCGCGGATTGGCCTGCGGGCGAAACGCTGTTCCTTGCGGGCCAGGCGGTCGAGGCCGTCTTTCTCGTCCTGTCGGGGCGGGTTCACCTGCAGCGGCATACCCCGGACGGGGCACGGCTGATCCTGCAGGATGCCGGGCCGGGCGACATCCTGGCCGAGGCCTCGGCCTATTCCGCCCGCTACCACTGCGACGCGGTCGTGGTGACGGCCACCACGCTGGCAAGCCTGCCGAAGCCCGTGTTCCTTGCCGCTCTGCGCGAGGATGCGGATCTGGGCGAGGCATGGTCCAGCCTGCTGGCGCGCAGCGTCCAGGCTGCCAGGCTGCGGGCCGAGATCCGCTCGCTGCCCCGCGTGGCCGACCGCCTGAACGCCTGGCTCGGCGAGGGGAACCGCCTGCCCGAAAGGGGGCGCAGGCAGGACGTGGCCGCAGAGCTGGGCGTCACCCGGGAGGCGCTCTATCGCGAACTGGCGCGGCGCCGCACTGAAAGACCGCGCCCGTGATCTGCATCTGTCCCGGCAAGAACCGCCCCTGCCGGCATCGCGGGCCTCCGGCCTGCCCCGCTGGCCGCGCGGCGATCCGGCTGCCATCGCGAAACTGACATGCAACGCCCGCAGGAATGGCAGGCGGCGCAGGAACGAGGAGACCGGGCATGACACCCCGATCGGAGACCCAGGGCGAGAGGGCGGGAACCGCCCGGGAGGTCTTCGCCGCCTTCCTCAAGCTCGGCCTCACGTCGTTCGGCGGGCCGATCGCGCATCTGGGCTATTTCCGCGACGAGCTGGTCACGCGGCGCGGTTGGCTGTCGGATGCCGCCTACGCGGATCTGGTCGCACTGTGCCAGTTCCTGCCCGGGCCGGCCTCCAGCCAGGTCGGCTTCGCGCTGGGGCTGATGCGGGCCGGCTGGGCCGGTGCGCTGGCGGCCTTCGCCGCCTTCACGCTTCCCTCGGCGTTGATCCTACTGGTTTTCGCGCTGACCGCCGCCCGAATTTCCGGGCCGATCGGCACCGGTCTCCTCGACGGGCTGAAGATCGTCGCCGTCGCCATCGTGGCGCAGGCGGTGTGGGGCATGGCGAAAACCCTCTGCCCGGATCGCGCACGGGCCAGCATCGCGGTCGGCGCGGTGGCCATGCTGGCGCTGTTTCCCGGCGCCCCCGGAATGGTGGCGGCCATCCTGCTGGGCGGCGTCACGGGGCTGATCCTTGGCCGTGGAAGCGCCGCGCCGCTGGGCGGCCATGTCGCGATGCCCGTCACGCCGGCCCAGGCCGGCATCGCCCTGGCCGGCTTCGCGACACTTCTTGCCGTGCTGCCGCTGATCGCGGGCGCCTCGCAGGCGCTGGCGGTGATCGACGGCTTCTTTCGCGCGGGCGCGCTGGTCTTCGGTGGCGGCCATGTCGTGCTGCCGCTTCTGCAGGCCGAGGTGGTACAGCCCGGCTGGGTGAGCCCGGAGACGTTCCTTGCCGGCTACGGCGCGGCGCAGGCGGTGCCGGGGCCTCTCTTCACCTTCGCCGGCTATCTCGGCGCCGTGCTGGACCCGGCACCCAACGGCGTGACGGGCGCGGCGATCGCGCTTCTGGCGCTGTTCCTGCCGGGCTTCCTGATCCTGGTCGGCGTCCTGCCCTTCTGGGACCGCTTCCGGACCATGGCACAGGCGCAATCCGCGATGCAGGGAGCGAACGCCGCCGTTGTCGGCATCCTGGGAGCCGCGCTCTATGCGCCGGTCTTCACCAGCGCCATCGGGGACACGCGCGACTTCACGCTGGCGCTGGTCTGTTTCGTTCTGCTCGTGGTGTGGAAGATGCCGCCCTGGGGCGTGGTGCTGGTTGCCGCGCTCGGCGGTGTCGGGCTGGCGCTGACGGGCTGAGAGCGCCGAAACCCGCGCCCTAGGGTTCCTCGACGTCCAGAACGAAGGCATCGGGGGCGATACGGTTCTCGATCAACCTCAGGATCTCGGATCTGATCGCGCCCTGCCGCGGATCGAACAGGCCGGTGCGTTTCAGGGCCGCGCGCAGCTCGATATCCCTGCCCAGGAATTCCAGCGCCACCCGGGAGGCGCCGGGCTTGCGCCCGCGCCGGGTGGGGCCGCCCGTCTGGATGCCGACCAGGATGTCCAGCCGGCTGCGATGGCTGGGATAGAGCGTGGCCTGGGTGATCGTGTTCAGTTCGATCGATTCGTATTCCAGCAGGTGAATCCGGTCGGCCAGGTAGAACAGCACGCCCTCGTACTTGTTCAACCCGCGCGAGCTGCCCGTGACGGGATCGCGCAGCAACTCGATGTTCTTCCAGTAGTACTTGTCGTCCTCCCTGTAGACCTGCGCCAGCGAGCGGATCACCAGCCCGGGATTCCCGAAGGAATAGAAATAGCGAAAATAGTAGCCGATATATTTTTCGAGCCCCTGGCTTCGTTGATAGAGACGGTCGAGATGGCGCAGGGGCTTGCTCAGCTCTTCCTGCTGCGCCGGCTTCCGCCGGATCGCGATGATCCCCTCGAACTGGCTGGCTTCCATCAGCAGTTCCGCCTCGGACACGCCGAAGAAGCTGCAGATGCGCCGCATGTTGTGGCGCGAGGGGCGGGCGCTTCCCGCGAGATACTTGTTGAACTGCTGTCGGTTGATTTCGAGCCTGCGGCACACTTCCGCGATGGAGGGGTGGTAGCTGCAAAGCAGCGACAGGTTCTGGGGCAGATCGTCGGACATGACGTTATGTAACTTGGCGCGAATTTCGCGTCAATCCGCGAAGGGGTGCGAAATTGCAGGCCCTTCGCGTTTTGTTAGCGTTGGGGAAAGGCGCCGCCTGCGCCGTCATCCGAACCAACGAGGAGGTTTTCCGTGCAGCACATGGATCGTTATCCGCATCCGGTCGAAGAGATCTTTCACACCGAGATCGAGATGCCCGATGGCTGCAAGCTGGCGGCGCGCATCTGGATGCCAGAGGGCGCCGCGCAGGCCCCGGTGCCGGCAATCCTCGAATACCTGCCCTACCGCAAGAACGATTTCACGACCGCCCGCGATGCCTCGATGCAGCCCTATCTGGCCGGACATGGCTACGCCGTCATCCGGTTGGACCTGCGCGGCGCGGGCGATTCCGAGGGGCTCATGGTGGATGAATACCTGCCGCAGGAACTGCAGGACGGGTATGACGCGATCGAGTGGATCGCCGAACAGCCCTGGTGCGATGGCAATGTCGGGATGATCGGGATTTCCTGGGGCGGCTTCAACGGCCTGCAGATTGCCGCCCTGCAGCCGCCGGCACTGAAGGCGGTGGTGACGCTGTGTTCCACCGACGACCGCTATGCCGACGACATCCACTACATGGGCGGCTGCCTGCTGGGCGAGCAACTCAGCTGGGCCTCGATCATGTTCGGGCGCAACACGCTGCCGCCGGATCCGGCCAATGTCGGCGACAGGTGGCGCGACATGTGGCTGCAGCGGCTGGAAGGCAGCGGGCTGTGGCTCAAGAACTGGCTGGAACACCAGCGCCGCGATGACTTCTGGAAGCACGGGTCGATCTGCGAGGACTGGTCGAAGGTCGAGGTGCCGGTCTATGCGGTCTCGGGATGGGCCGATGGCTATTGCCGCAGCGTCTTTCGCCTGATGGAACATCTGCCGGGGCCGAAGAAGGGGCTGGTGGGGCCCTGGGCGCATCGCTACCCGCATATGGGCGAGCCGGGCCCCGCGATCGGCTTTCTCCAGGAAGAGCTGCGCTGGTGGGATCATTGGCTGAAGGGGCGCGACACCGGCATCATGGACGAACCGATGCTGCGGCTTTTCTTGCAGGACAGCGTGCTGCCGCGGGGCCACTACCCGACCCGTCCCGGCCGATGGATCGCCGAGCCGTCCTGGCCCTCGCCGCAGATCGAGCGCGCCATGTTTCACCTGACACCGGAGGGCGGGCTGAGCCGCGAACAGCCCCGGGATGGCGCGGTCTTGAGCCATCACAGTCCGGCGGATGTGGGCATGGCCTCGGGCAAGTGGTGCGGCTACAGCACGCCGGGCGATGCGCCGATCGACCAGCGGCGCGAGGATGCGGGCTCCCTGTGTTTCGAACTGGAGGTGCCCGAATCGGGGCTGGCCTTTGCGGGCGATGCCAATCTGCACCTGCGCCTGAGCGCCGACCGGCCGGTGGCACAGATCGCGGCGCGGCTGGTGGATGTGCATCCCGACGGGCGCGCGACGCGCATCACCTTCGGAGTGTTCAACCTGACACATCGCAACGGCCACGACCGGCCCGAACCACTGGAGCCCGGGCGGGTCTATGACGTGAGCATCCCGATGAAGCATGTCGCGCAATCGCTGCCGGCCGGGCACAGGTTGCGCCTGGCACTGTCGACCAGCTATTTCCCGATGATCTGGCCCGCGCCCGAGCCGGTCACGCTGACGGTGCATACCGAGGGCAGCGCCCTGGAACTGCCGTTGCGCTCGCCCGCGGCGCTGGACGAGACGCTTCACGATTTCGACGGTCCGGTGGCCGGGTCGCCACCGCCGATCGAACAGCTCGCAGACCCGGAGCTGCATTTCCGTATCGTCGAGGACGCGGCGCATGGCGAGATGCAGATGCAGATCGCCGATGGCGGCGGCGACACCCGGCTTCTGACCAACGACATCACGATGCACAAGCAGGGCTACGAGACCTATGGCGTGATGCTGGACGACGTGACCTCGGCCTGGGGGCGCACGCAATGGCATTACGGGCTGAGCCGCGGCGACTGGTCGGTGCGGTCGGAAACCTCCACCACCCTGCGCGCCGACGCGGAGGATTTCATCATCACGGCAGAGCTGCGCGCCTGGGAAGGGGAAGAGCTTGTCGCCGAGAAACGCTGGGAAGAACGCATCGCACGCGACCATATGTAAGCTGGTTGAGCAGACAAGAGCGTCAGGTCGCGAAGCTTCGCGAAATAGGCCGGAGAACGGCGATGTGCCATGCTCCGGCCGCAGAATAACCATGGAGGACATGAAGATGAGACAGACTGGAACCACGCGCCGGAGTTTTCTCGGCACCACCGCCGCGCTGGGCGCACTGGGCCTTGCCCCCGCCTGGAGCACGGCAGCCTTCGCCCAGGCAGGCGGCACCCTGCGCCTGCGCATCGATGGCGACAATGACGTGCTGGACCCGGGCTACATGACCGGCGGGTCCGAGATCGAGGCCCAGAAGCAGTGTCTTCCGTTTCTCGCCCAATATGCCCGCAAGGACGGCGCCTTCACCTGGGAACCCACCTATTTCGTCACCAGGCTGGAACAGCGCGACCCGACCCATATCGATTTCGAGCTGACCGAGGGGCTCGTGTGGTCGAACGGCTACGGGCCGGTCCTGGCCTCGGATGTCAAGTTTTCCTATGAGCGCATGAAGGAAAGCGACTGGTCCGGCTATTTCGACGCGCTCGATCATGTCGAGGTCACCGGCGATCGCACCGGCACCATCGTGCTGAACAAGCCCTTCGCGCCCTTCATCATGATCACGCTGTGCCACGGCCCCGGCGCGGTGCTGAGCGAAAAGGCCATGGCCGATGCGGGCGGCGAATTCACCACGCAATTCCCCGCCGTCTGCGGCCCCTATACCTACGAGGCCACGCCGGGCCAGCGCGCGGTCTTTACCGCGAACCCCGAGTGGACCGGCCCGAAACCCGCCTTCGAGCGGGTGGAATGCAACGTCATCACCCAGGTCAAGGCTGCGGAACTGGCCTTCGAGGCCGGTGAACTGGATTGCACCGAGGTCGGCGCCGACACGCTGGCGCGCTACACCAGGGACATGCCCGAAGACACCGGCATCGCTGTTGCCGGCGAGCTGCAATACATGTGGATGGGCATGAACACGGAACATCCCAAGCTGCAGGATATCCGGGTGCGCCAGGCCATTCAGCACGCCGTGGACGTGGACACGATCCTGGCGGGGGCCTATTCCGGCACCACCGCGAAATCGGCGGGCATCATCTGCCCCGGACTGATCGGCAAGCGCGATCGCGCGGGATACGAGTTCGATCCTGCGCGGGCCAGGGACCTGCTCGCGGAGGCGGGCGTTTCAGGGCTGGAACTGACGCTGCGCACGCTCAACAACCAGGAACGGATGCTGGCCGCGCAGATCATCCAGGCCAACCTCGCCGTCGTGGGCATCACCGTGAAGGTGCTGCCGCTCGACAGCGGCCCGTTCTGGGAAATGGGCCAGGAAAGCAAGGGCGACACCTGGAAGGATCTGGAGCTGTGGATCATGCGCTTCGGCACCACGCCCGACCCTTACGAGGCGACTCAATGGTTCACCTCGGATCAGGTGGGCATCTGGAACTGGGAACGCTGGACGGACGAGGAATACGACCGCCTCTACCAGGAGGGCATCAACGAGACCGACCCGCAGAAGCGCCACGACATCTATGTGCGGATGCAGGAAATCATGGAGAATACCGGCGCCTATGTCTGGATCAACCATGAGCCCGAGGCTTTCGTGCACAGCACCGGTGTCGAAGTGAATGCGGCGCCGTCGGGCGAGCTGGATTACCGCCGCTTCGCGCGGGGCTGAGCCGTTGCCGCACGGCCGGCCCGCCGCCATGCGCGGGCCGGCCGATACGCCGTGCCGACCACGAAGGGAGTGGCGCCGTGTTGTACTATCTCGTCAAGCGTCTGGGCCTTTCGGCGCTGGTGATCTGCCTTGTCGTGCTGGTCCTGTTCTCGCTTCTGCACCTCATTCCCGGCGATCCGGCCACCATCGCACTGGGCCCGCGCGCCACGCCCGAGGCGATCGCGCGCTATGCCGCGAAGATGCATCTCGACGAGCCGGTGTGGTGGCAGTTCCTGATCTATGTCGGCAACGCGGTCACCGGGGATCTGGGGCTCGACGTCTTCTCCAACCGGCCGGTGACCTCGATCATCATGGAGCGCATCGGCTTCACCCTCGCGCTGGTCTGCGCTGGCATGGGCTGGGCGATGCTGCTGGGCATCCCGCTGGGCTGCCTTGCGGCGGTGCGCCCCAACAGCTGGCTTGACCGGGTGACCGGCGTGGTGTCGGTAGGCACCATCGCCGTGCCCTCTTTCCTCGTGTCGATCTGGGCGCTTCTGATCTTCGCCGTCCACCTGCGCTGGCTGCCCGCCAGCGGCGCGGGCGATACCGGCGACACGGCCGATCAGCTCTCGCATCTGGTGTTGCCCGCCTTTGCCATCGGATTGAGCTGGGTGGGCTATCTTGCGCGGATGGTGCGCGCCTCGATGCTGGAGGTGATGGGAGAGAATTACATCCGCTCGGCGCGCGCCTTCGGGTTGCAGCCGCGCCGGGTGGTTTTCGGCTACGCGCTGCGGGTGGCCATCCTGCCCACGATAACGCTGATCGGGATGGGCTTCGGCGGCCTGATCTCCTCGACGGTCTTTGCCGAGATCATCTTTGCGCGCCCCGGCATCGGCAAGCTGATCTTCGATGCCGTCATGGCGCGCAATTTCCCCATCGTGCAGGGCGCGGTTCTGGTGGCCACCGGCCTCTACATATTCGTCGTCCTGTTGTCCGACCTTCTCATAGCCTGGTTTGATCCTCGTGTCCGTGAATCGCTCTGACTCCGAAACCGGCCTTCCGGCGGTCGATGCATCTGGCCTGCCCGATCATGTGGCGGAAACCGAGATCCGCGAATCCGCCGCCCGCGAGCGGCGCGAGAAGCTGCGCCTGTTCCTGACCAACTGGCAGGGGCTGACGGGGCTGATCCTCGTGGTGATCTTCTTCGCCAGCGCGATCTTCGCGCCATGGATCGCGCCCTATGATCCCAATGCGCTCGATGTGCCGTCGCGGCTTTCGGGGCCCAATCTGGAGCATCTTGCCGGAACCGACCAGCTGGGCCGCGACACGCTTTCGCGCATTCTCTATGGCGGACGGGTGGCATTGAAGATCGCGGCCATCGGCGTATCGGTCGCGCTTGTCACGGGCCTGATCCTCGGCATGATCGCAGGGCTGGGGCCGCGCTGGCTCGACAATCTTCTGCTTCTGCTCTTCGACACGGTGCGCGCCTTTCCCACGATCGTGCTGGCCCTGGCCACCGTGGCGCTGACCGGGCCCAGCCTGGAGATGGTGCTGGCGATCGTCATCATCACCTCGATCCCGCAATATGCGCGGGTGGCCCGCACCGCGACGCTGTCGCTGAAGAACAGCGAGTTCATCCTGGCCGAGCGATCGCTGGGCGCCAGCATGGCCCGTATCCTGTTTCATCATGTCATGCCCAATGTCGCAGGGCCGTTGATGATTCTCGCGGCGATGGACGTGCCGGTGGTGGTGACGGTCGAGGCCGGGCTGAGCTTCCTTGGGCTGGGCGTGCTGCCGCCCACGGCGAGTTGGGGCACGATCCTGAACGAGGGATATCTGGTGATCCGCGACGCGCCGTGGATGGTGGTTGCCGGAGGGATCCCGCTGATCCTCACGACGCTGGGCTTCACCTTCCTCGGAGAGGCGCTGCGCGACATCTTCGATCCGCGCATGGCGAAAGGACGCTAGGACAATGCCCAGGGACGCACTGCAAGGCCCCGAGACGCTGCTCGACATCCGCAACCTTTCGGTCGAATTCCGCACCTCCCGGGGGCGGGTCAAGGCCCTGCGCGACATCAGCTTCCCGATCCGAAGGAACCGGATCGTGGGGATTGTCGGCGAAAGCGGATCGGGGAAATCCACGGTGCTCTGGTCGCTGCTCGGGCTGTTGGCGAAGAATGCCGAGGTGACGGGAGGCGAGGTGCGCTTTGGCGATCGCGACCTGCTGCAGGCCAGCGAGGCCGAATTGCGCGCCACCCGCGGCGAAGAGATTTCCGTGGTCTTCCAGGATCCGATGACCAGTCAGATCCCGGTGCTCACCTATGGCCGGCAGATGCGCGACATCCTCTATCGGCGTCCCGGCCTGTCCGCCGCCGAGAAGCGCCGCATGGCGGTGGACATGCTCGAAAAGGTGGGCATCCCCGATCCCGATCGGCGCATCGATCAGTATCCGCATCATTTCTCGGGCGGCATGCGGCAGCGCGCCGGCATCGCGATGGCTCTGCTGACAGGGCCACAGCTGCTTCTTGCCGATGAGCCGACCACCGCGCTCGACGTGACGATGGAGTCGCAGATCATCCATCTCCTGCAGGATCTGCAGAAGGAACTGGAGGCCACTGTCGTGGTGGTGTCGCACAACCTGGGACTGATCGCGGAACTCTGCGACGACGTGGTGGTGATGTATGCCGGCGAGGTGGTCGAGGCCGGCGAGGTGCACCAGATCTTCCATGACGCGCAGCACCCCTATACCCGCGCTCTTCTGGAATGCGATCCGGCGCGGATCGACGACGTGTCGCGCAAGCTGCCGGTGATCCCCGGCGACATTCCCGACCTGACCAGGGCGCTCACCGGCTGCATCTATGCGCCGCGCTGCCAGAAGGCGATGCCGGTCTGCCGGGCCGAAACGCCCCCAAGGGTGGCGCAGGGCGAGGCGGGCCATGCGCGCTGTCATCTTCTGGCGGGGCCGCATCGCGATGCGGACTGGCCGCCGCCGCTCGACGTCATGACAGTGGGACGGGGCGAGGTGCCGGAGCTCAAGCCCGCCCGTGTCGCGCATGACGCGCCGCTGCTGGAAGTGTCGGATCTGAACGTGCAATTCTCGACCGTGGGCCCCTTGCGCGCAAGGCTGAAGCGCATCCGCCAGCGCCATGTCGACGCGGTTCTGGATGTCAGCCTGACGGTCGCACCGGGGGAAACCGTGGGCCTCGTGGGCGAGAGCGGATCCGGCAAGACGACGCTGGGCCGCACGGTGCTCAACCTCGTGGCGGCGCAGGGCGGCAGTGTGCGTTTCGAGGGTCAGGAAATCCGGAACCTGCCCGAGGCGCGGTTCAAACCGTTGCGCCGGGACATGGCGATGATGTTCCAGGATCCGGTCGGATCGCTGTCTCCGCGCAAATCGGTGCGGGCCCTGATCACCGAGCCGTTCCAGATCCATGGCATCAAAGGTGTCGACCTGGATGCCGAGGCCGAAAGGCTGGCCGAGATGGTCCGCCTGCCCAAGGCGTTCCTGTCGCGCTATCCGCACGAGCTGTCCGGTGGGCAGGCCCGGCGCGTCGGCGTGGCGCGGGCGCTGGCCCTGAACCCCAAGCTGATCATCGCCGACGAGCCCACCGCGGGGCTGGATGTGTCGGTCCAGGGGGAAATCCTGAACCTGATGGCCGATCTTCAGGCGGAACACGGGCTGGGCTACCTCATCATCACGCACAACCTGCCTGTGGTGCGCCACATCGCCGACCGGTTGGCGATCATGTATCTGGGCCGCATCGTCGAGGAGGGCCGCACCGACGAGGTGTTCGCGCGCCCGGTGCATCCCTACACGCAGGCGCTTGTCGAAGGCGTACCGCAGCCCGATCCCGACCGCCGCCGCGTGCATGTATCGATCTCGGGCGAGGTGCCCAGCCTGCTCAACCGTCCCAGGGGGTGCGATTTCGCCGGGCGCTGCCCCTTCGCGCGCGATCTTTGCCGGGCGAAGAAGCCGGCTTCCGTGACAATGCCCGACGGGCGCCGCCACGCGTGCCACTTCCCGCTGGGCTGAGGCCATATCCAGAGGCAACCAGTCGCCCGTGGCCACCGGCCGGAGATCGCGGTCTGATCCGGCCCGCCAGACCGGGATCACCGGAACGCATGTCGCAGTTCCTGTTCTCGGAGCCCTCCCTGCCGGCCCCGGCAAGAGCACCCGCCTGACGGAAGGGAAGCGGCCGAGAACACCGGCGAGCATCATCGCCCCGGCCAAGGCAGGGAGGCCGCGTTCTCCGGCCCGGCAAGGTCTGGGGCGTCATACGCAAGGCCCCGAAGGGCGGCGCGCTGCATCCGGTCGACAAGGACCGGAGGGGGTGGGTCTGAAATCGAACGTTCTCTACCCTCTAAGCTATTGTTTTAATTTACATGAATGATGGTTTGAATCGCCATTTGGTTAAGTCGCGACTGGCAGCGAAACCCGCGTAAAGGCGCCAACATATCCCACGTTCGGATTTTTCGCGGCCACAACCAGGCCCCAGCATTTTTGGCCTTCCTGAGCGGGGTGCCAAAATGTAAGCGAGGTCCATCACGCTGAAATGGCACCAATTTTTTAAGCGCCGTGGTGGAGCCTGGCAAGATGAATTCGACCTTCTCACTC
>JBKHDP010000050.1:0-16091 GCA_046541255.1 Paracoccaceae bacterium
ATCACCGGCACGGTGGCCAGGCTGATGACGTTGTTGACCACCGTGGGCCGGCCGAGGAAGCCCTCGATCGCCGGCAGCGGCGGCTTGGCGCGCACCACGCCGCGCTTGCCTTCCAGCGAATTCAGCAGCGAGGTTTCCTCGCCGCAGACATAGGCGCCCGCACCCACGCGGATCTCCATGTCGAAGGCGCGGCCCGAGCCCAGCACATCCGGCCCCAGCAGGCCGCGTGCCCGGCCGATCCGCACCGCGTCCTGCATCACCGCGATGGCATCGGGATATTCCGAGCGCAGGTAGACATAGCCCTTGGTGGCGCCCGTCCCGAGCCCGGCGATCGCCATGCCCTCGATCAGGGTGAAGGGATCGCCCTCCATCAGCATCCGGTCGGCGAAGGTGCCGCTGTCGCCCTCGTCGGCATTGCAGACGATGTATTTCTGCGGGGCGGGGGCGTTCAGCACCGTGGTCCACTTGATGCCGGTGGGAAAGCCTGCGCCGCCGCGCCCGCGCAGCCCGCTGTCGGTCACTTCCCGCACGATTTCGGCGTCTGTCATGGTCAGCGCCCGGCGCAGCCCCGCCAGCCCGCCATGCGCCTCGTAGGCATCGAAATCGAGCGGGTCGATCACCCCGCAGCGCGCGAAGGTCAGCCGGGTCTGGCGCTTCATCCAGTCGAGATCCCCGACCGGGCCCAGCGCCTTCTCGTGGTCTTCGGGCGCCTCCAGAAGGGCGGGAACATCGGCCGGGGTCAGCGGACCGAAGCCCATCCGGACGCCGTCACGCTCGATCTCGGCCAGCGGCTCCAGCCAGATCATGCCGCGGGTGCCGGTGCGCACCAGGCGCAGGTCGATCCCGCGCGCGCCGGCCTCGGCCCGAAGCGCCTCGGCCACGGCCTCGGCGCCCAGTGCCTTGGCCGCGGCATCACGGGGCAGGTGGATCGTCAGCATCACGTCACCTCCGCGGCCAGCGAGTCGATCCGGGCGGCATCCACCCGGCCGATGACCTCGCCATCCACCAGCGCCGCGGGCGCGCAGGCGCACAGGCCCAGGCAATAGACCGGCTCCAGCGTCACGGCGCCGTCCGCGCGGGTGTCGCCCATCGCCACCCCCAGCGCGGCCTCCGCATGGGCGGCCAGCGCATCCGCGCCCATCGCCTTGCAGGCTTCGGCCCGGCACAGCTTGACAACGCTGCGCCCGGCCGGCTGCTCTCGGAAGTCGTGGTAGAAGCTCATCACCCCGTGCACTTCGGCCCGGGTCAGGTTCAGCCGGTCGGCGATGCGCGGCAGGAATTCCTGCGGGATGCAGCCGAACTCCGCCTGCACCGCATGCAGGATGGGCAGCAGCGGACCTTCCAGCGCGAGGTGGCCGGACAGGATCTCATCCAGCCGGGCGAGACGGGTGTTGGCGGCGGTGTCGAGAGCCATGCGCGCGCGCTCCGATACGGGTGTTTCCAGTGGGGAAATGCCGCTCGCCGGGTCCCGATTCAATAATGGGTTTTCGTTGCATCATAGAAGATTTCTATCAATAATCGCTCCGTTGCTTCGGCGCGACCTTTCGCGCGCCGGTTGCGACCTCGGCCGGGACGGAAGCCATGATCGACAAGCTGGAAATGTTCATCGCGCTGGCGCAGGAGCGCCATTTCGGCCGCGCGGCGGAGGAATGCGGGGTCACGCAGCCCACGCTCTCGGCGGGAATCAAGCAGCTGGAGGACCAGCTGGGCGTGATGCTGGTCTGGCGCGGTTCGCGGTTTCGCGGGCTCACTCCCGAGGGCCAGCGGGTGCTGGACTGGGCGCGCCGGATCGTGGGCGATACCCGCGCCATGCGCGAGGAGATGCGCGCCGCGCGGCAGGGGCTTTCGGGCAATGTGCGGCTGGCGGTCATCCCGACGGCGCTGACCATGGCCGAAGGGCTGACGACGCCTTTCCGCCGCCGGCATCCCAACGTGCGCTTCACGATCTATGCGCGCAGCTCGATCGAGATCCTGGCGATGCTGGAGAACCTGGAGATCGAGGCCGGCGTGACCTATCTCGACAACGAGCCGCTGGGCCGGGTGGCCAGCGTGCCGCTCTACCGCGAACGCTACATGCTGCTGGCACGGGCGGACGATCCGCTTGCGGGTCGGGACAGCATCGGCTGGGCCGAGGTTGCGAAACTGCCGCTGGCGCTGCTGACCCCCGACATGCAGAACCGGCGCATCATGAACCAGCATTTCGCCGAGATGGGCCATGTGGCCGAACCGCTTCTCGAGGCCAGCAGCGTCATCATCCTGGCCTCGCAGGTGATCTCGGGCGAGATGTGCACGATCCTGCCCAGCAAGCTGGCGGCGCTGTTCCTGCGGATGGGCGGGCTGGCGGCGATTCCGGTGGTGGCGCCCGCGGCCGAGCACCTGGTGGGGCTGGTGGCGCCGCATCGCGATCCCAATACCCCGGTCATCGCCGCGCTGCTGGACGAGGCGCGGCGCGTGTCCGAGGAGCCGGGTCGCTGAGCGCCGGCCAACAGGCTTTGTGAGCTGGTGCACAACGGGCTCCGAGCGCGCCGCGAAACGCATTGATTTCTTGCGAAATCGGCCGGAATTGCCGATAGAGGTTGGTACCGCCGCGCCCGGGCCCGCCCCGAACCGGCGGATCTGGTCTGTGACGTTGTGCGCAGGATGTCGATTCTGTCTTGCCTGGCCGTTTTTCGCGGATAAACGTCCCGGACCAGCGCCGCGACATCGCGCGGCGCGCCGGAACCTGAAACGGGAGGACGGAATGAAACACCTCATCGCAGCGGCCACCACGGCCATCATCGCCGCGGGCGCGGCCCAGGCGCAGGACCGCGAAGGCTGGCCCGAAAGCTTCACGGTGGGCACCGCCAGCCAGGGCGGCACCTATTTCGCGTATGGCGCGGGCTGGGCGAACCTCGTGGCCGACGAGCTGGACCTGTCCGGCGGCGCCGAAGTCACCGGCGGTCCGATGCAGAACATGGCGCTGGTGCATTCGGGCGATGCCGCCTTCGGCATGACCACCATGGGCCCCGCGGCGGAATCGCTGGCCGGAACCAACCCGATCGCGCCGGGCCAGCTGATGACCAATGCCTGCGCCATGTTCCCGATGTATCAGACCCCGTTCTCGGTCACGGCGCTGTCCTCTTCGGGCATCACCTCGATCTCCGAGATCCCGGACGGCGCGCGCATCGGCTTCGGCCCCGCGGGCTCGACCTCGGACACCTACTTTCCGCGCATGATGGAAGAACTGGGCGTCGATTTCGAGCGTCGCAACGGCGGCTGGTCCGACCTGGGCGGTCAGCTTCAGGACGGGCTGCTGGACGTGATCGCCTTCGCCGCCGGCGTGCCGGTCCCGGCCGTGAGCCAGCTCGAGGTGCAGACCGACATCAACATCATCGAGTTCACCGAGGAAGAGCAGGCGCAGATCATGGAAGCCTTCCCGGTCTCGGAATTCGAGATCGCCGCGGACACCTACGAGACGCTGGAAGAGCCGGCACGTTCGGTCTCGATGTGGAACTTCGCGGTGGCCAACTGCGATCTGCCGGAAAGCTTCGTGCATGCGGTGGTCGACGTGATCATGTCCGACAACGAGCGTATGGTGAACATCCACCGTGCTGCCCGGTCGACCCTGCCCGAACACTGGGACAAGAACAATGTCCTGATGTGGCATCCCGGCGCCGCGCGCTGGTTCGAGGAAAATGCCGACGCGGATATCGCGGACGACATGATCCACGGCGGCTGATCGCCGAAACCGACATGTCGAACGGACCCCGCGCCTGACGAGGGCGCGGGGTGTCCGCACTGCCTCGGCAGATGCGGGATCGCTCTTCGGAAGGACAGCAGGACATGACCCAGCGCGACAAGAAACACGAGACGGAAGACACGGCGGCCGAGGTGCATGTGGTGGATGGCGTCGTGCTGGCAGAGGGCGTCGACGAGGAGCCGGTCGAGAGCAACCGGCGCATGTTCACCGGCCGCTCCTATGTGGTGATCGCCACGCTCGCGGCGATCTATGCCGCCTTCCACATGTTCGCTCTGAACGGGGTGTCGATCGCGGATCTGACCGGAACGAAACTCCCGTTCCTGCCGCAATTCCCGATGGAAACCTGGAATTTCCGCACGGTGCATATCGCCGGCGCGCTGGTGCTGGGCTTTCTGCTGTTTTCCGCGCACGGTTTCACGAAGGATGCAGAGCCGCCGCGCGAAACCCGGAGCGTCTCGCTCGTGGCGGCACTGCTTGCGATCCCGGCGCTGTTGGCGGGCGCCACCGCGATCGGGTTCATCCTCTTCCTGCAATCGGGCGGGACGATCGAGATGATGGGCCGTCCGGCCTGGATATCGTTGCCCGGAGAGGTGCCCGAGGCTTTCGCGGCCTATGAGGGCATCTATCGCCAGGAGCTCTACTGGTTCGGCATCCCGCTGCTGATCGCCACCTTCGGCGCCATCGTGACCGGCTGGATCGAACGGCGCGACCGCAGCCTCTTCGCGGTCTCCGACATCGTGCTCGCGCTCTGCGGCATCGTCGTCGCGCTCTATTTCGTGCCGGTCTATGGCACGAATGCCCGCAATGCCGTGGGCACCGGCCAGGTGCCGATCGGCGTGGCCTTCGCCGCCACCGCGGGCTCGGCGCTCATCCTCGAGCTGACGCGCCGCGTCGCGGGGCTGGCCCTGGTGATCATCACCGGCGTCTTTCTCGCCTATACCTTCGTCGCACATCTGCTGCCGGGCATTCTTTCGGTCGACCGGGCCTATAGCTGGCAACGGTTCTTCGGCAGCATCTATTCCGATGCCGGCATCCTCGGCGCGACGACCGCCGTGTCCTCGACCTACATCATCCTTTTCATCATCTTCGCGGCCTTCCTGCAGGCCTCCAAGGTCGGCGACTACTTCGTCAACTTCGCCTTCGCGGCGGCCGGGCGCGCGCGGGGCGGGCCGGCCAAGGTGGCGATCTTCGCCTCCGGCCTGATGGGCATGATCAACGGCACCTCGGCGGGCAATGTCGTGGCCACCGGCTCGCTGACCATTCCTCTGATGAAGAAGGTGGGCTATCCGAAACGGATGTCGGGCGCCATCGAGGCCGCGGCCTCCACCGGCGGGCAGATCATGCCGCCGATCATGGGCGCGGGCGCCTTCATCATGGCCGAGATCACCGGCATTCCCTACCAGGAAATCGCCATCGCCGCGATCATCCCCGCGATCCTCTACTTCGTCTCGATCTATTTCATGGTGGATCTGGAGGCGGCCAAGCTCGGCATGCGGGGCATGCGCGACGATGAACTGCCGAAGCTCGCGCAGATGGTCCGCCAGGTCTATCTTTTCGTGCCGATCATCATCCTGATCGTGGCGCTGTTCCAGGGCTATTCGGTGATCCGCGCCGGCACGCTCGCCACCGTTGCGGCCGCCGTCGTCTCCTGGCTCACGCCGCACCGCATGGGCTTGCGGTCGATCCTCAAGGCCTTCGAGCTTGCCGGGGTGATGTCGATCCAGATCATCGCCGTCTGCGCCTGTGCGGGCATCATCGTGGGGGTGATCTCGCTGACCGGCGTCGGGGCGCGGTTCTCGAACGTGCTGCTCGACCTGGCCGGCGTCAGCCAGCTGCTGGCACTGTTCTTTGCCATGTGCATCGCCATCCTGCTGGGCATGGGAATGCCGACCACGGCGGCCTATGCGGTGGCGGCCTCGGTGGTGGCGCCGGGCCTGGTGGATCTGGGGATCCCGCAGCTCACGGCGCATTTCTTCGTGTTCTACTTCGCCGTGGTCTCGGCCATCACGCCGCCGGTGGCGCTGGCCAGCTACGCCGCCGCCGGGATTTCCGGCGCCAACCCGATGGAGACGTCGGTGACGTCCTTCAAGGTCGGGATCGCGGCCTTCATCGTGCCCTTCATGTTCTTCTACAATTCCGCGCTTCTCATGGATGGCAGCTGGCTGGAGATCGGCCGCGCGGCGCTGACCGCCACGGTGGGCGTGTTCCTGCTGGCCGCCGGCGTGCAGGGCTGGTTCATCGCCATGCGTGCGGCCTGGTTCATCCGCATCGCCCTTTTCGTGGCAGCACTTTTGCTGATCGCGGGAGGTCTGGCCACGGATATCGCAGGCGTGGTCGTGGCCGGCGCGGCGCTGCTGGTGCAGCGCCTGTTCCGGCCCGATCCCGACACGCGGCTGGAGGTCAAGGGCGCGGACTGATCCGCGCGCGACAAGGGGCGGCGCGGCGATGCTTCGGCGCGCAGGCCGGCCGGGTTCGGTGTCGGTGCCGGCCGGGGGGCCGGAATGCCGGCTTGTGCCGAGAAGCCCGGTGCCGCGCAGGCCGGAAAGATAGGACTTGCCGGGGCCAGGGGTTTCGCGCGATGTGTTTGCGGAAACAGATCCTAACCGGTTCAGGACAGACGATGCGGCTTGCCCCGCCCGAATGGCTTCGTTCCCTTTTCCTCGTGCTGCCGGCGGCGCTGGGGCTGTCCGGTGGACCGGCCGCGGCCGAGGGCCTGACCGTCTTCGCGGCCGCCTCGCTGAAGACCGCCCTGCAGGAGATCGAGGCCGAATGGGAGGACAGGACCGGGACGCCGCTGACCGTCTCGCTCGCGGGGAGTTCCGCGCTGGCACGGCAGATTCTGCTGGGCGCGCCGGCCGACGTCTTCATCTCCGCGAATGCGGACTGGATGGATCGGCTGGATGCCGAAGGTCTGATCGCGGCCGGAACCCGCGTCGAACTGCTGAGCAACCGCCTGGTGCTGATCGCGCATGGCCCGGGCGAGGCGCTGGATCTCGGGCCGGATCTGGATCTGGCCCGGCATCTCGGCGAGGGCCGGCTGGCCATGGCCCTGGTCGAGGCGGTGCCGGCGGGCATCTACGGCAAGGCCGCGCTGCATTCCCTCGGCCTGTGGAACAGCGTCGCCCCCAGCGTCGCGCAGGCCGACAATGTGCGCGCCGCGCTGGCGCTGGTGGCCAGTGGCGCGGCACCCCTCGGGATCGTCTATGCCACCGATGCCCGTGCCGAGGACCGGGTCCGCGTCGCGGCCATCTTCCCCGAGCGGACGCACCCGCCGATCGTCTATCCCGCAGCGGCCATCGCCGGGGGCGACGAGACGCAGGCCGCTGAATTCCTGGCCTTCCTGCGCGACCCGGCCGCGCGGGCCGTCTTCGAGCGGCAGGGCTTCACGATGATCGACGAGTGACGGGCCGCGGATGGACTGGCTCGGCCCCGAGGAATGGCAGGCGGTGCGATTGTCGCTGCGGGTGGCCTTCTGGGCCACCCTGTGCAGCCTGCCGGCGGGCCTGCTGGCGGCCTATGCGCTGGCGCGCTGGCGGTTTCCCGGGCGGGCGCTGCTGAATGTTCTGGTGCATCTGCCGCTGATCCTGCCGCCGGTCGTCACCGGCTACCTTCTGCTCCTGACCTTCGGGCCGCGCGGCCCGGCGGGCGCGCTGCTGGAGCCGCTGGGCATCGTCTTCGCCTTCCGCTGGACCGGGGCCGCGCTGGCGGCGGCGGTGATGGCCTTCCCGCTGATGGTGCGCGCCATGCGCCTGTCGATCGAAGCGGTGGACCCGAAACTCGAGCAGGCCAGCGCCACGCTTGGGGCCTCGCCGGTCTGGGTGTTCCTGACGGTGACGCTGCCGCTGATCCTGCCCGGCATGCTGGCCGGGGCGGTGCTGGCCTTCGCCAAGGCGATGGGCGAGTTCGGCGCCACCATCACCTTCGTCTCCAACATCCCCGGCCAGACCCAGACACTGCCGTCGGCGATCTATGCCTTCCTGCAGGTTCCGGGCGGCGAGGCGGCGGCGATCCGGCTGGTGCTGGTCTCGATCGTGCTGGCGACGGGGGCGCTGGTGCTGTCGGAATGGCTGGCCCGCCGGCTGGCGCGGCGGGTGACGGGCACATGACGCTCTCGGTTCAGCTGCGCCACCGCATGGAGGGCTTCGCGCTCGACGTGGATTTCACCGCGCCGCCGGGATTGACGGTTCTGTTCGGGCGATCGGGGTCCGGCAAGTCGACGATCGTGAACGCCGTGGCAGGCCTGCTGACGCCGGAGCAAGGGCGCATTGCCACCGGCGGCGAGATGCTGCTGGACACGGCCAAAGGCTTGGACCTGCCGCCGCATCGCCGCCGGCTGGGCTACATCTTCCAGGAGGGCCGCCTGTTCCCGCATCTCACGGTGCGGCAGAACCTGGTCTATGGCCGCTGGTTCGCCCCCCGCGGCCCCGGCGCGGAGGAGACCGCGCGGGTGGTCGAGATGCTGGGCATCGGCGATCTTCTGGGGCGCCGTCCGGCCATGTTGTCGGGCGGCGAGAAGCAGCGCGTGGCGATCGGTCGGGCGCTTCTGGCGCGCCCGCGTCTGATCCTGGCCGACGAGCCGCTGGCCGCGCTGGACGACGCCCGCAAGGCCGAGATCCTGCCCTATTTCGAACGCCTGCGCGACGAGGTGACGGTGCCCATCCTTTATGTCAGCCATTCCGCCGCCGAGGTCGCGCGTCTGGCCACGACCGTGGTGGCGCTGGAGCGCGGGCGCGTGCTGCGTCATGGCCCGGCAGCCGAGGTGCTGGGCGATCCGCAGGTCACGCCGCTGGGCGCGCGCGAGGCCGGCGCGGTGATCGAGGCGCGGGTGGTCGCGCATCACGACGACGGGCTGACCGAACTGGCCGCGGGCCCCTTCGCCCTGTTCCTGCCGCGCGTGGCCCAGCCGGAAGGCAGGCGCCTGCGCATCCGCATCGCCGCCCATGACGTGTTGTTGTCGCGACGGTCACCGGAGGGGCTTTCGGCGCTCAACATCCTGTCGGGCTCGGTCGTCGAGATCCGCACGGGCGAGGGGCCCGGGGCGCTGGTCTCACTCGAGACCGCGGCCGGGCGCATTCTGGCGCGCGTCACCCGCCGCTCGGTCGCGGCGCTTGAGCTGGCGCCGGGACTGCGCTGTTTCGCGGTGGTGAAATCCGTGGCGGTGGCGCCGGGGGATGTGGGGGCGCAGGGATGACGGATACGACCTTCGCGATCACCGATCTGCGCGCGGCGACGCCCGAGGCGATGGACGCGCTGCTGCGTCTCAACAATGCGCATGCCGTGGAAACCTCGGAACTCACGGCCGCGCAGCTGGGCCGGATGGTGCAGGGCGCTTTCGCGGCATGGGGCGTGGCGGGGGCCGGCGCGCTGCTTCTGGCCTTCGACGAGGGCGCGCCCCATGACAGCCCCAATTTCGAGTGGTTCCGGGCGCGCCATCCGCGCTTCGTCTATGTCGACCGCATCATCGTCGGCGCCGGGTTGCGCGGCCGGGGCGTGGCCCGCGCGCTTTACGAGGCGCTTTTCGCACGGGCAGCGGAGAAGGGCCGGCCCTTCGTTGCCTGCGAGGTGAACGCGCACCCGCCCAATCCCGGCTCCGACGCGTTTCATGCGGCGCTGGGATTCGAGGTGGTGGGCCAGGGCAGCCCGTCGCCGGGCAAGACCGTGCGCTACATGCGCAAGAGGCTGGACGGGCCAGCCTGACACACGCGGTTCAATCCGGCGGAACGGCGCCGGCGCGCTCGACGATCAGCCCGTATTGATCCGGCCGGCGGTGGAGGGCGAAGTTGAACACCGTCTTCTTGTAGACCTTGCCCAGGTCCAGGTCGCAGCGCGCGGTGATGACCTCGTCCTCCACCGTGTAGCCTTGCGCCACGATCTCGCCCGAGGGCGCGATGATGACGCTCTGCCCTCCCATCGGCGAGCCTTCCTCGGTGCCGCATTTCGCGGTGCCGATCACCCAGGTGGCGTTCTGGTAGGCGCCGGCCTGCATCGACAGGTGATTGTGGAACAGCGTCAGACTGTCCACCACCTCGTCCTGCACATGGCCGAAAGGCGTGTTGTAGCCCAGCATGATCAGCTCCACGTCCTGAAGGCCCATCATGCGATAGGTCTCGGGCCAGCGGCGGTCGTTGCAGATGCACATGCCCATATGCCCGCCCATCGCCTTGACCACCGGAAAGCCCAGGTCTCCCGGCTCGAAATAGCGCTTTTCCAAGTGCTGGAAGTCGCGCCCGGGCTGCGGCTCGGCATGGCCGGGCAGGTGAACCTTGCGATACGTGCTGACGATCCGGCCGGTCTCGTCCACCAGGATCGAGGTGTTGAAGCGGTGTTTCCGCCCGCCTTCGCGGACCAGCTCGGCGTAACCCAGGTAGAAACCCACCCCGCGCTTCGCCGCCTCCTCGAAGAGCGGGCGGGTCTCGGCCGAGGGCATCTCGGTCTCGTAATAGCCGTCCAACTCGTCCTCGTCCTCGATCAGCCAGCGCGGAAAGAAGGTGGTCAGCGCCAACTCGGGGAAGACCACCAGCCGCGCGCCCCTTCCATGCGCCTCGCGCAGCATCTCGACAAGCCGGCGCACCGTGTCCTTGCGGGTCTCGGATTGGGCGATCGGTCCCATCTGGGCCGAGGCGGCGATCAGGTTGCGCGGCATGGCATCTCCCTTGGGCTGTTCTTCGCGGGCGCGACCTGTCGGGGAAGGCGTTGATTGTCCGGCCTGGGGCGCTGGAAAACGGCAGGCCGGCGTTTGACCCCCGGTCAAGCTGCCATGCCGGGATATCTTTCGTTCCCCGCCTTGACCTTCCAGCTGCTGGAGGCCCTATGTCCCGCCTGAACCAAGCGAGGACTTCGCCATGAGCACCGATCTTGCCGCCACCCTGTCGATCGACGGCCTGTCCTGCGCCTCCTGCGCGGGCCGGGCCACCCGTGCGCTTGCCGCGCTGGAAGGTGTCGAGGATGTCTCGGTCAACCTCGCATCCGGCTCGGCGCGGATCACGGTGGACGAACCGGGCCGGCTGGCATCCGCCGCCGCGGCGCTGGATGCGGCGGGCTATCCGGCCCGGCGCGGGCAGGCCACGCTGGAGGTGGGCGCGATGTCCTGCGCCTCCTGCGTGGGAAGGGTGGAGCGGGTGCTGTCCGCCGTGCCGGGCGTGCTCGACGTGACGGTGAACCTGGCCTCGGAAAGCGCACGCGTCACCTTCCTCGAAGGCGTCACCGATGGCGCGGCGCTCGCCCGGGCGGCGACCGAGGCAGGCTATCCCGCAAGGGTGAGTGGCGGCTCCGTCGCGCAGGACAACGCCACCCGCAAGGCGGACGAGGCTCGCCTGCTGACGCGGCAGGTGGCGCTGGCGGTGGTGCTGGCGCTGCCGGTCTTCGTGCTGGAAATGGGCGGCCATGTGATCCCCGGGATGCATCACTGGATCGGGGCCACGATCGGCCACCAGACCAGCTGGCTGATCCAGTTCCTGCTGACCACGGCGGTACTGCTCGGGCCGGGGCGGATATTCTATGCCAAGGGCTTTCCGGCGCTGCTCAAGGGGGCGCCCGACATGAACAGCCTTGTCGCGGTCGGCACCGGCGCGGCCTATGCCTATTCGGTGGTGGCGACCTTCCTGCCGTCGCTGCTGCCCGAGGCGGTGCGCGCGGTCTATTTCGAGGCTGCCGCGGTGATCGTGGTGCTGATCCTGGTGGGGCGGCTGCTGGAAGCCCGCGCCAAGGGCCGTACCGGCGCGGCGATCCGCAAGCTGCTGGGCCTGCAGGCCCGCAGCGCGCGGGTGGAGCGCGATGGCCAGACCGTCGAACTGCCGATCGAGGAGTTGCGCAAGGGCGATGTCGTGCTGGTGCGCCCGGGCGAACGGATCGCCGTGGATGGCGAGATCGTCGCCGGCGAAAGCCGGGTCGACGAAAGCATGATCACCGGAGAGCCGGTTCCCGTGGCCAAGGGCGCGGGCGATCGGGTGACCGGCGGCACGGTGAACGGCACCGGCAGCTTCCGCTTCCGCGCCACCCATGTCGGCGCCGACACCACGCTGGCGCAGATCATCCGCATGGTGGAAGAGGCGCAGAGCGCCCGCCTGCCGATCCAGGGCCTGGTGGACCGGATCACGCTGTGGTTCGTGCCTGCGGTGATGGCGGCGGCCGCGCTCACGGTGCTGGCCTGGCTGGTCTTCGGCCCCGAGCCGGCGCTGACCCTGGCGCTGGTGGCCGGGGTGTCGGTGCTGATCATCGCGTGCCCCTGCGCGATGGGCCTGGCCACGCCCACCTCGATCATGGTGGGCACCGGGCGCGCCGCCGAGCTGGGCGTGCTGTTCCGCAAGGGCGACGCGCTGCAGGCGCTGAGCGCTGTGCAGGTGGTGGCGCTCGACAAGACCGGCACCGTCACCGAGGGGCGTCCCGAACTTACCGACCTCGTGCTGGCCGATGGTGTCGAGCGCGCCTCGCTGCTGTCGCGGGTGGCGGCGGTCGAGGCGCTCTCCGAGCATCCGATCGCCGAGGCGATCACCCGCGCGGCACGGGCCGAGGGCGCGACGGCGCCCGGCGCGGTGACGGGCTTTGCCTCGATCACCGGGCAGGGGGTCGAGGCCGAGGTGAACGGCGCCCGGGTGCTGGTGGGGGCCGCGCGGCTGATGCGGCGCGACGGGATCGACACCGCGCCGCTGGAGGAGGCGGCCGCGCGCATCGCCGGACGCGGCCGGACGGCGCTTTTCGCGGCGGTGGACGGGCGGCTGGAAGCGGTGATCGGCGTGGCCGATCCGGTCAAGCCCGCCAGCCGTGCGGCCATCGCGGCGCTGCAGGCGCGCGGGATGAAGGTGGCCATGATCACGGGCGACGGCCCCGCGACCGCCCGGGCGATCGCCCGCGAAACCGGGATCGACCACGTGGTCGCGGGCGTATTGCCCGAGGGCAAGGTGGCCGCGCTGGAGGAACTGCGCGGGCAGGGCGTTGCGGTGGCCTTCGTGGGCGACGGCATCAACGACGCGCCGGCGCTGGCGCATGCCGATGTGGGCATCGCGATCGGAACCGGCACCGATGTGGCGATCGAATCCGCCGATGTCGTGCTGATGTCGGGCGATCTGCGCGGCGTGGTGAACGCGGTGGACGTGTCGCGCCACACCCTGCGCAACATCCGCCAGAACCTGTTCTGGGCCTTCGGCTACAATACCGCGCTGATCCCGGTGGCGGCGGGCGTGCTCTACCCTGCGCTCGGGATGCTGCTGTCGCCGATGCTGGCGGCGGGGGCGATGGCGCTGTCCTCGGTCTTCGTGCTGGCCAACGCGCTGCGGCTGCGCCGTCTGCGCCCGGCGATGGACGAGCGCGCGGACATGCCGGCCGCCCGGCCGGACGCCGTGCCCGCCCCGGCGGAATAACGAGGCGCGCGAAAGGAGGCGATGATGAATATCGGAGACGTGGCCACACGCACCGGCCTGCCGGCCAAGACGATCCGCTACTACGAGGAGATCGGGCTGGTGCAGCCCCGGCGCAGCGCCAACGGCTATCGCGATTTCCGCGAGACCGATCTGCACAAGCTGGCCTTTCTCGGACGCGCCCGCGCCCTGGGCTTCACCATAGAGGATTGCCGCACCTTGCTGGCGCTCTACGAGGATGACACCCGCGAAAGCGCCGAGGTGAAGCGCATCGCCCAGGAGCATCTTTCCCGCATCGACGAGAAGATCGGCGAGCTGCAATCCATGCGCGCCACGCTGGCGCATCTCGTGCAGGAATGCGCCGGCGACAGCCGCCCGGATTGCCCGATCCTGAAGGATCTGGGCGAGCCCGCGGGGCTGACCGAAGCGCGGCACCGTACAAGCTGAGGCCGCCCGGCGCGCGCGGCGGCCGGAAGATCCGGTGTCAGCGCGCCAGCACCAGGTCGGCGCGCAGCCCGCCCAGCCGGGCGCTTTCGCCCAGGCGCAGCGCGCCGCCATGGCCGCGGGCCACATCCGCCGCGATCGCCAGCCCCAGCCCCACCCCGCTGCCGCGGTTCTGGTTGCGCGCGGGATCCAGCCGCGCGAAGGGTTTCAACGCCTCCTCGCGCTGGTCTTCGGGGATGCCGGGGCCGTCATCCTCGACGCTGATCCGCAACGCCTTTTCGGTCAGTCGCACCGACACCTCGGCGCGGGTGCCATACTGCACCGCGTTCCCGATCAGGTTTTCCAGCGCGCGCCGGATCGCGACCGGCCGCAGGGTTGCCAGCCCGGCACCTTCGGCATGCTCCATCGTCACCGCCCGGCCTGCCCGGCGGGCATCCTCGACCACCTGCCGGACCAGCGCGACGGGATCGACCGGAACCGGCTCGCCCGTCTCGGCATCGCCGCGCGCGAAACTCAGGAACTCGTCCAGCAGGCGCTGCATCTCCTCGACATCGCGCTCCAGATCCGCGCGATCTTCGCTGTCGAGCAGGGACAGACCCAGCTTGAGCCGGGTGAGCGGGGTGCGCAGGTCATGGCTGACGCCCGACAGCATCATCGTCCGCTGCTCGATCTGCCGCTCGATACGGGCGCGCATCGCGAGAAAGGCATTCCCCGCGGCCCGCACCTCGACCGCGCCGGAGGGCTTGTAGGGCACGTGCCGCCCGCGCCCGAACGCCTCTGCCGCATGGGCGAGCCGGGTGATCGGGCGGAGCTGGTTGCGCAGGTAGAAGAAGGCGATCACCGTCATCAGCGCCCCGAACACCACCATATGCACCAGCAACTGATGCGGGTTCGAGGCCGAGACACGTCCGCGCTCGAAATCGATCACCAGCGGCCCGGCGGCGCTGGCCAGCCCCACCGAGACGCGGCTGTCATCGGGCAGGGCGACATGGCGCAGCGCGGGAACGCGCGCGCGCAACTTGCGCATCACGGTCAGGCCGGAGAAGTCGTAGAATCGTCGCTCGTCCTGCAATCTCGGCGCGTCTGGCCGGGCAGGGCGCATCACGAAATCGAGCGCGCCGGCCAGGGCCCGGGCCTCGTCGAGGCCGTCGCGCTCCACCCGGTCCACGATCAGGTTCAGCTCATGAGAGACGGCGCGCGTCATCTGCTCTGTCACGCCCGCGAAATGGCGCTGGATGAAGACCACCGAGACCACGAGTTGCAGCGTGATCACCGGCAGAACCAGGATCAGCGCGGCGCGCCCGTAAAGGCCGCGGGGCATGTAGCGTTTGAGCCAGCCGAACAACATGCCTAAACCTAGTCGGGACCAGTGCCGAGAGAAAGCAGCAGAATGACACCGCAAGACAGCGACGACGCGCCGCCCGCCGGCCGGCCGCAGAGGCTGGCGCCGGGATTGCGCCGGATCGTGGCGCCGAATCCCTCGCCGATGACCTTCTGGGGTACCAACACCTACCTGCTTGGCGAAACGGAGCTCGCGGTGATCGACCCGGGCCCGGACAGCGCGCCGCATCTGGAGGCGATCCTGGCGGCGGTGCGCCCGGGCCAGCGGATTACCCATGTGCTGGTGACCCACGCCCATCGCGACCATTCCCCGCTCGCCCGGCCGCTGGCCGCGCGCACCGGCGCGCCTGTGCTGGCCTTCGGCAGGCCCGAGGCCGGGCGCAGCGCGGTGATGACCCGGCTGGCCGCGGCCGGGATGGCCGGTGGCGGCGAAGGGGTGGACACGGAGTTCGTCCCCGATGCCACGCTGGCCGATGGCGAAGAGATCGCCGGCGCGGGATGGCAGCTCACGGCGCTGCACATGCCGGGCCATTTCGGCGGGCATCTGTGCTTCGCCTGGGGGCGGGCGCTGTTCTCGGGCGATCACGTGATGGGCTGGGCCAGTTCGCTGGTCTCGCCCCCCGATGGCGATCTGACGGATTTCATGGCCTCCTGCCGGCGGCTTGCGGCCCGGGACTGGTCGGTGTTCCATCCCGGCCATGGCGCCCCGGTCACGGAGCCGGCGGCGCGGCTCGACTGGCTGATTCAGCATCGCCTGTCGCGCGAGGCGCAGATCCTCGCGGCGCTGGCCGAGGGTCCGGCGGACGCGGCCGCGCTCGCCCGGCGCCTCTATGTCGGTACAGCGCCTGCGCTGCTGCCCGCAGCCACCCGCAATGTCTTTGCCCATCCTGTTGATCTTGCGGGCAGAAACCTTGTGCGCGCCGAAGGGGACCTGGCCGCCGAAACGCCGTTCGCACGGGTTTGACCGGTGGCGGTCAAGGATGAAGATTTCGTCACAATAGGGTCTGGACGCCCCCGACGACGCTTGCTATATCGCCCACGTGTTCCGGCGTAGCTCAGCGGTAGAGCAGTTGACTGTTAATCAATTGGTCGTAGGTTCGATCCCTACCGCCGGAGCCAATTTTCACGTAAGTGTCTGATATCAGTAACTTTCCCCTTTGGGGGTCCGTTACTGTGACACCAGACTGTGACACCGCTGCGGCGGTGTTTTCGGG